>JBIKVP010000027.1:0-23410 GCA_044356745.1 Beijerinckiaceae bacterium
TTCGTGAAGGCCATCCTTGGCTTCCTGAATACCACTTTTCCGCAAAAAGCACGATTATGGGTTGACCGCCTATCCGATAACTTCAAAATACTTCAGACACCAACTCTTCAAATGTGAGGGGTATACATCTTTAGCACCAGAAGAATTGATTGCTTTACCCGTCATGATGTCTCTCGCCAGAAAAAAGTATACTTTTTTATTATATCTAATTATTTTTTTGTTTTATCTTAAACCTACTCAAAAGGCTAGTGTGATTATAAGCATATTTATCGCTTTTTTTATAAAAGCGCTGACGATAATCGGCTTACATATCATCGGCATCAATCATTTCCGGAATGCGATTGAAAGCAATTTTGCCGCCTAGATAGGGGAGGGCGAGGGGGCGCTGGGAGGCCGGCGTGATGATGTAACGACCATACCGGCTTTGAAGGGCATCAAGCGCGTGCCAGAGCTTCTCACGCTTCTCATGATGAGGAACGTGTGAAACGTGTGATCGGAATAAAGATTTTACGGGAGTAGGCTCGCGCTGTGCAATATCAAATAAATCGGGTTGGCGCATGTGCACTGGCGTTAAACGATGCAATACAAGCGAGAGTTTGCGAAAACGTGGATAAGGCGGCAAACGCGTCGTTAAATTCTGCCATAGCGTATCATAGGCTTCAAGCAGCGTAAAGCTGTCTTGTGTGGCACAAAATGATGCCGACTGCTCAAAACGATGACGTTCTGGTGTTGAAGCACAAAAATGCAGCGCCCCTGTCATATATCCCATACGTCGTAACCGCATCGCCGCTTTAAGAAGGAGGGCACGCCCCACAAGGCGTGCAGTATGTGCTTCACGTTGATCACTCGCCAGCATTCGGCTATGACCAATGACGCTTTTTTGTGTCGGAGTTTCCGGAACCTCATAGCCATGAAGCGCATACCAGAATCGCTCTCCGCCGACGCCATGCCAGATCAGCCGTGCATGACGCGGTGACAGCTGCCATAATTGCTCAATCGTTGTGATGCGTGCAGCAAATAACCTGCGCTCCATATTGGCGCCAATACCAGGAATATCGCGCAACCGCCAATGCGAAAGTCGTTGCGGAAGTGAGGCAAGCGGCAACAACACAAGACCATCAGGTTTTTGTAAATCAGATGCGATTTTTGCCAAAAGTGGTGTCGCGCCAATGCCAATCGAACTGGTGAGGCAAGCACCCACATTTTTATAAATGCCTTCCTTAATTCTGATTGCTAAAGCTTTCGCTTTCGCTGCGCTGCGTTCATTTTTGAGAAGTTGGCAATAGGCTTCATCAATCGAGCACACTTTCGTAATCGGCACGTGGCGCGCAATCTCTTCTAATAGGCGATGATGATACGCGACATAAATTTCATGACGGGCAGGGCGCACAATCACCTGAGGGCACAGGCGACGCGCTTCATAAATTTTTGTGCCCGTGCGAATGCCATAAGCTTTTGCTTCATAGCTAGCAGCAATGGCGCATGTCGTCTCTGTATTGGCTGGGGAAACAATGACAGGCTTACCGCGCAGCTCTGGATGCTCTTGTTGTTCAACGCTTGCAAAATAGCTGTTGAAATCAATAAACAATGTGCTGAAATCGGGGAGTGGCTGCATCATAATACCCTCTGTTCTTTTTATGTTCCAATTCAGAATTAGAACATAAAAAGAACATTGACAACAAGCAAAAGAGCTTATGTTTTGCGTCTCCATCATCTTTGCTGTTTGCAAGATTGGTTTTGATGTTTAATAAGAAGCGCAAGAGATAATAATATAGTGATAGAGGACTGATTCATGCCTCAGCTTCTGATTGATGGTCAGCTGATAGACGTTCCAGCGGATTATACGCTGCTGCAAGCCTGTGAAGAGGCCGGCGCAGAGGTTCCGCGTTTTTGCTTCCATGAGCGTTTGTCAATTGCGGGCAACTGCCGCATGTGTCTTGTGGAAGTTAAAGGAACGCCCAAGCCGCAAGCCTCATGCGCTATGGCCGTCAAAGATTTACGCCCTGGCCCTAACGGCGAACCCCCTGTTGTGAACACGCGAACACCACTCGTGAAAAAAGCACGCGAGGGGGTGATGGAATTTTTGCTCATCAATCACCCGTTAGATTGCCCAATTTGTGATCAGGGCGGAGAATGTGATCTTCAGGATCAGGCGATGGCCTATGGCGTTGATTCATCTCGCTTTCATGAAAATAAACGCGCCGTTGAAGATAAATACATGGGGCCTCTCGTTAAAACCTCCATGAATCGCTGCATTCATTGTACGCGGTGCGTGAGGTTTATTACCGAAGTGACAGGTGTCGCTGATTTAGGCGCGATCGGGCGCGGCGAAGATATGGAGATCACCACTTATCTTGAAAAAGCGCTTGAATCCGAGCTTCAGGGCAACGTGGTTGATCTATGTCCCGTGGGTGCGCTCACGTCTAAGCCTTATGCGTTTACAGCGCGTCCATGGGAGTTAAGTAAAACAGAATCCATAGATGTCATGGACGCAGTTGGATCAAACATTCGCGTGGATGCACGTGGCCGTGAAGTGGTGCGAGTGTTGCCGCGTCTCAATGAAGAAATCAACGAAGAGTGGATTTCTGACAAGACGCGTCATGTCGCCGATGGTTTACGCACACAGCGTCTTGATCAACCTTATGTACGTATCAATGGACAACTGCAACCTGCCTCATGGCCGCAAGCATTTGAAGCGATCGCACAAAAAGTCAAAACAACATCAGCGTCGCGCGTGGGTGCGCTCGCTGGTGATCTGGCCGGTGTCGAAGAACTTTATGCGCTCAAGCTGTTATTGAACAAGCTAGGTAGCCCGCATTATGATGCGCGTGTCGATGGCACGATTTTGCATCCTGATATGGGACGCGGTGCATACCTCTTTAATGCAGGAATTGCAGCTATTGAAAAAGCAGATAGCATTATCATCATTGGCTCTAATCCACGTAAAGAGGCGGCGATTCTGAATGCGCGTCTTCGCAAGCGATATCGTATGGGCGGCGCTTACATTGCGGTCATTGGGGAGCAGGCTGACCTCACCTATCCTTACACCTATCTTGGCGCGGGCGTTGATACTTTAAATGATCTCGTTTCCGGTAAACTTGCATTTGCTGACGTGCTCAAAAATGCAAAAAATCCATTGATCATCATTGGGCAGGGCGCATTGATACGCGATGATAGCGCAAGTGTTCTCGCCTTAGCCGCCAAGCTTGCACAAAACATCAATGCAGTACGCGATGATTGGAATGGCTGGGCAGTACTTCATACAGGTGCGTCACGTGTTGGGGCGCTTGATGTGGGCTTTGTTCCCCAACAAAATGGTTTTAATGCAGCACAAATCGCTAAAGGTGATATGCTTGATGTTATTTTTGCACTCAGTGTCGATGAGATCGACATCGGTGCAGGGGCTTTTGTCGTTTACATTGGCACGCATGGGGATCGCGGGGCGCATCGCGCTGATGTAATTTTACCAAGTGCGACTTACACAGAAAAATCAGGCACTTATGTTAATACGGAAGGGCGTGTTCAAATGACACGTCGCGCGGCTTTTCCTGTAGGGGAAGCGAAGGAAGATTGGGCGATTTTGCGTGCTTTGTCGGATGTTCTGGGGCAAACATTGCCATTCAATAACCTCTCGCAACTCCGCCAGAAGCTTTATGAAGCCTATCCCCACCTCGCGCAGCTTAATGTTTTGCCCTCGGCCACCCAGATTAATCTGAGTGCTTTGAGCGCAAAAACAGGGCAGGTATCATCGCAACCTTTTGTCTCTACAATACGCGATTTTTATCTTACCAACCCGATTCTTCGCGCATCAGCGGTAATGGCGGAGTGTTCGGCATTGGCTTCTACGCATCAAGTGCAAGCGGCGGAGTAATTGATCATGGATTATACGGATTTAGCTCTTCAACTTGCAATCATCGTCGGTAAAAGTTTGCTGCTTTTAGTCGCATTGCTTGTGTTCATTGCTTACATTTTATATGCAGATCGCAAGATTTGGGCGGCGGTGCAACTTCGTCGTGGGCCGAATGTGGTGGGGCCGTGGGGGCTGTTTCAGTCATTTGCAGACTTGCTCAAATTTGTTCTTAAAGAGCCTATTATTCCTGCAGGAGCGAATAAAGGGATTTTTCTCCTAGCGCCGCTATTGACATGCGTGCTTGCGCTTGCCGCATGGGCGGTCATTCCCATTAACGAAGGTTGGGCGATCGCCGATGTTAATGTCGGTATTTTATATGTTTTCGCAATTTCTTCATTAGGTGTTTATGGCGTCATCATGGGCGGATGGGCGTCAAACTCCAAGTATCCATTTTTAGGGGCGATGCGTTCAGCGGCTCAAATGGTGTCTTATGAAGTCTCTATTGGTTTTGTGATCATCACAGTTCTATTGTGCGTTGGCTCTCTAAATTTAACAGCGATTGTAAAAGCACAAGAAACACAAGGGCTTGCTCATATGCTCGGCGTGCCATGGCTGACCTTTCTCAACTGGTTCTGGCTGCCACTGTTTCCGATGTTTGTGATCTTTTTCATCTCGGCATTAGCAGAAACAAATCGCCCACCATTTGATTTGCCCGAAGCTGAATCTGAACTCGTTGCAGGCTTTATGGTGGAATATTCTTCCACGCCTTATCTACTGTTTATGCTTGGCGAATATGTCGCCATTTTAACAATGTGTTCACTCACCGTAATCTTGTTCATGGGTGGATGGACGGCACCAATTGCATTACCGCCTTTCACATGGATCCCCGGTGTCGTGTGGTTTGTGGTGAAAGTTTGCCTCGTCTTCTTCATGTTCGGCATGGTCAAAGCTTTTGTACCCCGCTACCGTTATGATCAACTGATGCGTTTAGGTTGGAAAGTATTTCTGCCTTTATCGCTTGCCGCAGTGGTGATTGTTGCGCTGGTGCTGCAGCTTACAGGCTGGGGGCCTGTGAAATAGGGGAAAATGATGATTGACATATCTATCAATGGGCTGATCGGCGGCGCGATTGGGGCAACCTTCGGATTTATTGAATATAAAGCGATAACGCATTTGATGATTGGCAAAATGCGCATGATGGATCGTTCAGAGCCGAATACGCCTGAGCGTGAGCGATTTGATCAAAAAATTGTCTTTTTAGAGCGTATTATGTTTATAGGAACAGTTGTCACCACGGCGATGATTGGTTACGCTGTAGGACGGCTCGTGAAATAATGACTATAGAAGGACATGGTATGCGCCTCGATCAAGCGGCTCGCTCACTGTTTTTAAAGGAATTCGTTTCAGCGTTTTTCCTTTCAATGCGCTATTTCTTTAAGCCAAAAGCGACGCTCAATTATCCGTTTGAGAAAGGGCATTTATCCCCTCGTTTTCGTGGTGAACATGCTTTGCGTCGTTACCCAAATGGTGAAGAGCGCTGTATTGCATGTAAACTGTGTGAAGCGATTTGCCCTGCGCAGGCGATTACCATTGAAGCAGGACCACGCCGCAATGATGGAACGCGCCGTACGACCCGTTATGACATCGATATGACCAAGTGCATTTATTGCGGCTTATGTCAGGAAGCGTGTCCCGTTGATGCGATTGTCGAAGGCCCTAATTACGAATTTGCAACCGAAACGCGTGAAGAGTTATTTTATGACAAAGAACGTTTGCTTTCAAACGGCGCGCGGTGGGAGCGTGAAATAGCGCGTAATTTGGAAGCCGATGCTAAATATCGTTGAAAAGAGAACATGGCCAAGTCATGTTTATCAGACCACAAAGAAGTGATGATAAAAGACCACAAGAAGCACTCATCGCAGAAATATTTTAATCCCCAAAAACACGTTGGAAAATTGTTTCAATGTGTTTGAGGTGATAGCCAAGATCAAAGCAATCAGCGATTTCAACAGATGTCAAATAACTTGCGACATCCTTATCTTGTTGAAGAAGGGTTAGAAAATCTCCTTCCCCACGCCATACAGGCATCGCGTTACGCTGTACAAGGCTATATGCATCTTCGCGCGATGCGCCTTTTTGTGTGAGCGCAAGAAGCACGCGCTGTGAATGAACAAGACCACCCAACTGATCAAGATTTTTCTGCATGTTCTCTGGATATACGAGCAATTTATCAATAACATTCGTAAGGCGATGCAATGCAAAATCGAGTGTCACCGTTGCATCAGGGCCAATCATGCGCTCAACAGATGAATGTGAAATATCCCGTTCATGCCAAAGTGCAACGTTTTCCATGGCAGGCAGAGCAAAGGCGCGGATCATGCGGGCTAATCCAGTGAGGTTTTCTGTTAATACCGGATTGCGTTTATGAGGCATGGCGGAAGAGCCTTTTTGCCCCTCGGAGAAAAACTCTTCAACTTCAAGCACCTCGGTGCGTTGAAGATGGCGAACTTCTGTTGCTAAACGCTCAATGCTGGATGCAATTACGCCAAGCGTTGCAAAATACATCGCATGACGATCTCGCGGGATGACTTGCGTTGAAACGGGCTCAGGGTAAAGCCCCATTTGCTCAGCAACATATTCCTCAACCCGTGGATCAATATTCGCGAATGTGCCTACTGCGCCTGAAATAGCACACGTCGCAATTTCCTGACGGGCGGCCAAAAGACGCGCGCGATTGCGATCAAATTCTGCATACGCTCCTGCCATTTTGAGGCCAAATGTCACGGGCTCTGCGTGAATGCCATGCGAGCGACCAATGCAAGGTGTCATTTTGTATTCAAAAGCACGGCGCTTGAGGGCCGCAAGCAGCGCATCCATGCCGTTGAGAAGTAAATCTGTTGCGCGTACAAGCTGGATATTAAAGCACGTATCCAGCACATCCGATGATGTCATGCCTTGATGGACAAAGCGGGCTGGCTCTCCCACATGTTCAGCCAAATGTGTGAGAAAGGCAATGACATCGTGTTTGACTTCCCGCTCAATCTCATCAATGCGCGCCACATCAAACACGGCCGCGCGTCCCTTTTCCCAGATTGTTTTAGCAGCATCCTTTGGAACAACACCTAAATCAGCCAGTGCTTCTGTCGCATGGGCTTCAATCTCAAACCAGATACGGAATTTGGTCTCGGGAGACCAGATGGCAACCATCTCAGAACGGGAATAACGCGGGATCATGTGAGCCTCATTAAAAAATCAAGGATTCTTGAACCATAATCGTCAGATCAGGATTATCGTGACGAATAGCAAAATATTTAAATTTCTTAGCATATCACTGTGAAATGCCGTCTTGTGTCGTGGATTGGCCAAAATTTTGTTTCACAGTGGCTTCACCAAGAGTACGAAGCTCAAGACGGACAAGCAGAGTCTGATTTTGCTGTTTTGCACCTGTTGCCGCATCCTGATTTTGTGTCTGATAGATGATGCCGAACGTGGTACACTCATCGCGATAACCGAACCCAAGCGAGATACTCGCAGGATACATACTATCGCCCTTATACAAATAACTGGTCGGATTGCTGAAATACAAATCGCGTTCGGTGAGATAGCGATCAAGATCATACAGCACCGAACCAGACACATACCAGTTTGGCGTAATATCGAATGTTGAGCTGAGGTAAATACCTTCTTTGCGGTGATACGCACCAAGATCAGGTTGAGCGGCATAACGCGCGTAAATCACACTGGTGTTAAACCCAGCGAATTTGAATGTGGATTGCAGTTCAATGCGTTTGAGATCCGTGTTTTTATCATCCCAGCGTCCACGTGCTGTGAACGAGAGATTGCTGTTGGGGGCGACATGAAAGCGTCCCACATAATCTGAACGCGCACTTTCAAGCCCAGAATTTAAGCCTGTATTGGCAAAATCGGGCTTTTCAAACGAGTTACGCCCTGCCAAATGATAAGACTGTCCGAACAAAAGATTGGCATAGCCGCCATCTTGCGTCGTTACTGTATATTGCAATCCTGCATTGGCGCGAACGCCACCTTCAACACGATCATAACCTGAAAACTTGTTCCAGTCGAAAATCGTGGTGTCATCAAAGACAAGGCTTTGCGCATCCTCATTCGGCAAGCGTCCGATATGGCTCTCGTTAGGGCGAACAACAAGCTGAGCAACAGGTTCAAACAAATGCGTACTTTTCATTGGGCCATCGGTGGCGACAAACGGAAAGCGATACATCAAACCAGCAGTTGGCATCGCGCGGCCAACAAAATCAGCATCTGTATTGTAAAAATTCACCTGATTAGCGTTCTGATAACGGCTCAAATCAGGCGATGACCAGATCCCGTCAACGCGTAGCTGAGTGAAGGGTGTCCACACCTGACCCAGAGGATCAATCACATTGCGCCGCCACGACACAGAAGTCGACACACGCGACACATCCCCGCCCATGCCGCGCACGAGACACGAGCCTTTTTGATAAACCGTACAGCCCTCATAAACGCCGTATGTTACGCCGTTGCTTGCTGGAAAAATAAACAGTGAAGAACTCAGGCGTGGCAGTTGCTGAAACTGCGCCGCATCACGCGATAAACTGGTGACGTTTGCATCAACGGTCAATTCACCGCCAAAACCCATAAAGTTTTGTACGCGCTTGTTATAATCAAGAACGGGGTGAACAACAGGCTGATGCTTTTGCCAGTCACTATAAGAGAGCGGCTGAAAATAATAACTGCGAAGATCAAGAAAACCTTCGTCGCCTTTACCGGTGAAAAACACGGTTGACGTTGATTCTTTAAAATATGTGGAGGTAACGCTTTCACTGCGAATACGGTAGTTTTGTAAGAACCACTTGTCGCTTAGCAAAGAAATATCCCAGCCATATTGCCATTTTTCGTTAAGAAAAAAGCGACCTGAGCTTTCTACTGAGCCACGGGAATCTTTATTACGTGCGCCAAGCGGCTCAGGTAAAAATGCAGTTTTATCATTTTGAAAAATACCAGCAGCCCGAATATTATAAGAGCCATTGAGCAACCGATGCCGCCATTCAACCTGTCCCAACAAACCCTGACGCTGCAAATAGGTCGGTGTAATGGTGAGATCATAATTTGGTGCGAGCGCCCAGAAAAATGGTGCTGAAATTCCTGTGCCTAACGCACTTGATGCACTATAGCGTGGAGCCAGAAAACCCGTTTTACGTTTCACACTCGGATCAGGCGTTGACATGTAAGGAAAATAGGCAACAGGAAAGCCCCAGAATTCCAGCGTCGCATCTTCATAATACACCATCTTTTCGGTGTTGTTATGAATAATTTTTTTAGCCTTGACCTGCCAGAGCGGGGGTTTTGACGGGTTATTCTTACACGGCTCGCACGCGGTATACGTGCCTTGATTAAAGAGCGTTGTTTCACCACCAACACGCTCGGCACGTGGTGAAGAAAACCGCGTTTTATCCTTGCCTTCTGTGCGTAGAGAATCGATAAAGCCGTCTTTGAAATCTTCGGTCAGTTCAAAGCGATCACCCGTTGTCACCGTACCATTGGCTTCGGTAAGGCGCGCATTCCCTTCAGCAAGGACACGATTTGTGGCACGATTATAGGTGACGCGATCAGCCTGAAGGGTGCGCCCTTGATAATTCAGTTCAACATCGCCAGAAGCCGATACTGTATTGGCATCATTGTTATAAATCAGCTCTTTTGCCTCAACTAGAAGCGGATCTTTGCCATTTCCCCTTGCTTTGGCATGAAGCTGATCATTAAGCGTTTGAGCGGTGGCAGGGTTTGCAGTCATTAATGCTAAAGAAGATACGCTCAAACACAACACAGCCGCCGTGGTGATCAGTCTTGATCCCAACGCTTTTGTACGGCTCAATGGTTTTAAAACACATCTCGCCTGCTTATTTTGTGTTGCACTCATAATCTGCATACGCCCTTGAACTCTTTCTTATATCCTGAGCTCACGCCTTATGTCATCCATCTTCTTGATGTAGAAGTGCTAATGTCCCCAACAGGCTACCGACCACAGCTGGAAACCATGCACTCACCACGGGGCGCACGAATCCTGACGCCCCAAGGTCTTCCATCAACTTTGTGGCGACATAAAGCACAAAGCCAGCGGCAACGCCACCCATCACCATCTTCGCTACACCACCAAAGCGGAAAAATCTTAACGAAACGGAAGCAGCCACCAAAACCATTGCAATAAAAAGAAGTGGACGCGCAGTTAAAATGTTATGTTGAAGGCGATATTTGGTTGCATCAAGGCCAGCAAGCTCTGTGCGTTCAATCACTTGCGGTAAATCCCAGAAAGAAACCGAGTCCGGTGGCGTAAAAGATTGTAATACCTGCGACGGATTGAGATTTGTCGCAATTAAATATGTGCTGTAGCTTTGTGGCTCATCAAGTGCAGAGAGAACACGCGCTGCTTTCAACTCCCAGTATCCTTCATGTAGAATCGCTTGAGCAGCTTCAATGCGCTCTTTAAAGCTCCCAGACTTGTCGAAAGTGAAGACGGAAATCCCTGCAAGTGTCGTTGAATTGTTAATCGCAGACTCAGCTCTGATAATCGCCTGTCCATCAACACTGCTTTGGCGAATCCATAAATCTTTCCCCGATGATGCGCTGCTAGAACGGGCAAAAATGCGTGCTTCAATCTCGGTAGCGCGTTGTTTGAGATAAGCTGAAGCGGGATTATAAAGCATAATCGACATCAAGCCCACAATCAATCCAACAGCAATCCCAGGTTGCAGAAATTGCCAAGCTGAAACGCCTGCCGAGCGGGCAACAACAAGTTCCAGTTTACGACTAAGATTTAAGAGTGTTGCCATTGATCCAAATAGCACGGCGAATGGTAATACCTGCTCAGCAACGGAAGGCGTTCGGAAGAGGGCAAGACGCGCCATCAAGCCTGCTGTCGCACCTTGTGCATCGCCTGCGCGACGCATGAGCTCAATAAAATCAAGCATATAGACAAGCACGAACACCGTGACGAACATCGCCACGATCGTGCGGAAAAATTGTGCGCCTAAATAACGCCCTAAGGTAAAGCCGATGATCATCTTGTCCATTCATGCGACTTTCATCCTAGAATTTCAAGTGCATTTTGAGAAAGATAAAGTAAGTGTACACGCATAGAAATTCACAATGCGATGAGAGAAAAGCCACAATATGCTACACACTAAACCCTGCCCAATTTGTGCAAAGCCTATGGACGAAAAATATAAGCCGTTCTGTTCAAAGCGTTGCGCTGACGTTGATCTTAACCGCTGGTTTTCAGGACGCTATGCTGTGCCGACGAATGAACCTGATGAAGCAGATTTGAATCCTAATGACCATAAACTCTCAAAATAATCATTGAATGTTGGCTTATTTCCAACAAAAATTGATAGGCTTTTAAGCGTAATAACGGTATGGAAAGCGTTATGCGCAAGACTACAACAAAATCACACAAAACATCTCGTACGCCTTTGTCTACAAAAGCGAGGCAGAAAAAAACACGGAATGCCTCAATAGAGGTTTCATCAAATACGCCATCACGTCATTCGTCCAAAACGGCCCAAGCAACGTTTCGTAAGCACAATAAATCTAAGCAGGATGATCACTCCGCACCACATACAAACGCTTTAAATAAAGTTGAGAATTCGCACAAAGATTTAAAGTCTAAAAGTTCAGCGCAATCACTGAAAACGCTTACTAAGCGTGCAGGAGAGGGGTATGTTGCACAACAAGAAGCACGAGCATTGCCTGAAGCGTTCAGTACACAAGTTCAAATGTTAAGTGTTACAGCGGACGAAACAGGAATGCGCGTTGATCGCTTTATGGAAGCGCGCTTTAAGGGGCTGTCTTTTAGCCACATTCAACGGATTGTTCGTAAAGGTCAGTTGCGTGTTAACAGCAGGCGTGTTGATACTAAAGACCGTTTGACACAAGGGGATCAGGTAAGGGTTCCACCGCTTTATCGGGAAGAAGAGCCAGCAAAAGAAGTTGATGTGGCTAAACTCTCAAAAGATGCACTCTTTTTAAAATCAATCGTCCTTTATGAAGATGCGGATGTCATGATCCTGAACAAGCCGATGGGGCTTGCTGTGCAAGGTGGTTCTGGAACTTATCGCCATGTTGATGGCATGCTAAGCGCTCTCACGGATAAAGATGGCCAAAAGCCCCGTCTCGTGCATCGGCTTGATAAAGATACCGCAGGATGTCTGGTTGTCGCCAAAACCCGTTTTGCTGCAATGACATTAGCTAAATCATTCCGCTCACGTTCTGCGCGTAAAATCTATTGGGCGGTGATTGCAGGTGTACCGCGTGTGAAACAAGGGCGTATTTCAACCTATCTTGCCAAACAAGAAGCGCCCGATGGTGATTCACGGATGCGCATTTCACGTCATGGAGATGATGGTGCAAGCCATGCACTGACATATTACGCAGTCATTGATACAATGGCACAAAAGTTAGCATGGGTCTCTCTTAAGCCAGTGACGGGGCGCACCCACCAGCTAAGGGCTCATGCAGAGCATATGGGACATCCAATTATTGGTGATCCTAAATATTTTCATGTTGAAAACTGGGAGCTTCCCGGAGGCATTCAAGATAAATTGCATCTTTTAGCGCGTAGAATTGTGATCCCACATCCACGAACAGGGAAAATGATTGACGTAACGGCGCCTTTACCATCCCATATGCAACAAACTTTTAATCTTTTAGGATTCGATATTACCCATTATGATCCTATTGTTGAAGCGCCGGAGGAATAAGCATGTCAGATTCCGCATTGCCAAAACGTTTTTATAAATCTGCTGATATTGAAGAACGCGATGGGCATTACTTTTTGCTTCTCGACAACAGCGTGACGTATACGCCAAAGTTTATTCCATTGAGTGTGCCTCAGCGCGATGTTGCTTTGCGTCTTGCGCACGAATGGCGCTTACAAGAAAATGTTATTGATCATAAAACCATGCCGCTCACACGCTTACTGAATGTGGCACTAGATGCTGTGGCAACTGATATTGAAAGCGTTCGTGCAGACATCTTAAAATATGCACAATCAGACTTGATATGCTACCGAGCGCAAACTCCAAATGAACTTATCGCAGAGCAAAACAAGGTGTGGGGACATATTTGCAAATGGGTGGAAATCACACTTCAAACACGCCTTATTATTGCGCAAGGCATTCAATATTCATCACAGCTTCCTGAATTTAAACAAAAATTATCAAAAGTTCTAGACGGGATTTCTTCGCCCCTCACATTATCTGCATTGCATTTGATGACAACGCTATCAGGGTCTGCTCTCATTTCCTGGGCTGTTTATGCTAATTTTTTGAGCGCGGATGAAGGCTGGAAAGCTGCTCATGTTGATGAGCTTTATCAGGAAAGGGTATGGGGTAAAGATGATGAAGCATTCAAACGCCGTGAACTACGCTGGAAAGATTTTGAAGCGGCGGCATTTGCTGCCTCAAATATGCGTATTAAAGGATAAGGATAAATAGCTTAGGACATGAAGAGAAATTTCTACATGCTACTTCCTATATGTTCTAGGTTCTTACTTCGCTTCAATCTCGATTTCTCGATTACTTGAAGATTGTACTTTAAAATCACGCGTATAAAGCTGCCCATCATGGCGGGCGATCAGTACATAATCACCTTCAGCAAGTACCATTTGCGGAAAAGCGCCAATCGCTTCGCGTACCACGTCTCCACCCGGTGTGAGAACGCTAAACGCCGTACCCGCTAATGCTTCAGCACCTAAAGCGGTCACAAGCTTTACAGTAATAGTTGCTGCACGGTGATTAAGCGTTGCCTCCGTAACTTTACCATTCTCAACTTTTAAATCAGAGCGCATGATTGAATTGCTATCACCATATTGCGAAACTACGTGATAATTGCCCTCAGGTAAACGAATAAGATCACCAGTTCTAGCGCTTTTAAGCACGAGCCGCCCCTCAGAGTTCGCGCCAAAAGGAACGAAGACAGAGAAGCTGACCTGCGAAGACGAAATAAGTGTATCGCCAATTGCAGCGGCCAGTTTAAGAGCGCCAGCAGACATGGTGAGCTTTTCTACATTGATAGCGCCTGATTTAAGGATAAGACGCTTTGTTGCACTCGCATATCCAAAGGTAACATGAACAAGATACGCTCCGCTTGGCAATTTAAAAACAGGTTGGGCTTCGTCAGAATGAGCGAGAACTGTTGTTGTAGGGTCTTGTTCGTGAAAAACCCGCCATGTCAGTCCCTTAGAAATAGGGCGGTTATCTCCTGTTAAAAAAGCGCTTAATTTAAGCTCACCAAATGCTTGCTCTGTTTCTTCTGGTACTGTGAGCACATCATTGATTGCATTTTGAACAAGATCAGGTCGTGGCGGCGGTGTCTGAGCCTGCACGACAGATAGAGACGATATTATGGCAATAATGTACACAACAAAAGAACGCGGTAAAGCGCGAGGTAAATTTAAGCGATGAATAATATGGAATGCGCTCAACATGATTATTTAGAGGGTTCCTCAGTTTGAAGGGAGCGTGCCAGAAACGCACGGATAACTGCAAGCAGATTGTCATGTGAAAACGGCCTAAATGTGAATATCACGCGAGCGTGTCCCGCTTCAAGCTCTACTCCACGGAATAGAGCGTTCATTTTGAGAATGGGGCGGCGCTCACCGTTCACTTCAACCTGCCATCCCGGAAACCAGATATCATGTAGAACCAATACGCCGCTTTGCGTTGTGTCAACGGTGAGCGCGACAGCGTTACGTCGATAGCCGTGCAGCGCAACTTGCGCGCTATGAGCTGTGGTATTAGTGTTCTCACTCTCATCTTTTATAAGCGATTTATCGCGTAACAGACTGATTTTATTGACATCAACTAAAGCTTCTGTGGTAAGATCAAAGGCAGGTAAGCTTTCATCATCACTCACCATTTCTGGATCATAGCTTAAAATCTTGGTTGCAAAATAGGCACGTGGAGCTGGTGGAGGCAAACGATAAATCCACATCTCCGCGCCTTTTTGAGTGCTTTCATAAAGAAGTGATACATTTTGCGGACGCGGAAAATGTTCTGGTAAATCACTGAGTGGACGACTTAACACCAGATATTCAATACCGAGTAAAGAAGCTAAACGCGATGTATAACCGCGAAATGTCCGAGGAAACTGCCTGACTAATGGATCAAATGCGTTTTCAGCAATACCAACATATTTTTGGTAATGGGACAATCGCAAAGGATTATAACCAAGCGTATTCTCAATGCCGAATACCATACCAGCATTCTGCCATGCACCGCCTAGTCCCAAAATTTCGACACGTGGTCGCTCTCCTTGATCGCGTCTTTCATCGAGTTCTTTTTGTAATAACTCAATTCCTTTACGGCGCGCATCAGGAAGTTTATCAAACACGGCATAGTGTTGGATATTTTCACCGTTGAGCGCACTTGCACTGTGACGTGACACGAGCTCAGTCATTGTAATGGCGACAAGGATGAGGGCACGAATATGTCTGTTTAAGCGCATATTGTAAAGCAGTGAGACGATGATGATAACTAATCCAATAAATAGTGCCCATGACTTGAATAGCGCCATGTGTTGGCCCGCTCGTGCTGCAAATTGATAGCTGATAATAAGCGCTATGCTTAGAGCGATGAATATTATTGTTGCAAAAAATAGTCTGACTAACTGATTTTTATAAGAGGTTATGCTCATTAAAACAGGAGAAATACCTTGTTCAATATAAACGTGCAACATGTATCCAGCCAAGATGGCAATGAGAAAATTGAGAATAAAACTGGCATCAGCAGGGCGTCGATAAAGATTGACGCCTGGGATTGTGTCAAAAATGATTTCAAAAACAGGCGTATACCATCCAAGCATATAAGTGAGAGTAAGCAAAAGTGCCACGGCGAAGAAACGAATTTGTTTGTCAAAGATGCGAGTATTCAAAATAGCGATAAATGTAAGAAGAATCGGTACAGTTCCAGCAAATAAATATTGAATAGAACGGTCTGTCCACGTGCCTTCAACGAGATTTACCATACTTGGCCCCCAGTCATCAAACGTGGTGCGTAGGGAACCAAATACATCTGCCCATAATAGCGTTAGAAGACTTTGCGGTGGAAGCGATCCCATCGCCGCAACTCCAAAATGAATCGCGGGACGACTTGATATTTCAAGCAATTGCAGTGTAAGCAATGCAGGAATAAGCAGCACAACGCACCCCGCAATACCAGCACTAAAAAGCGGCAAAATCTGTTTTTTTAATGGTGTTGAATGACAAAACAGCAAATATAGGGCATAAGCAATCAACATGAGGCAACTGAGATAGGCCACCTGATCACGCCCTATCGCTATTATTCCAGCAACAAGCCCAAATATTAAGCCGTAAATTATACCTTTTGTGACGCGAATTTGTGTCAGAGTCATGTGAAGAAGTGTCAGTGCTACGGGCAAAAATCCATAACTGAGGATCATGCCGGTATGTTGCAAGCGCCCACTTGCAGAGCCTCCAAACATGAAAATAATTGCGGCTAGAACTGCTCCTTCCCAGCGCCAACCACTTAACCCAAAAAAAGCGATAATTCCTAAGCCACCAATGAGAAGATGCGCGAAAACAACAGCATCAAACACAGACATTGACGCCTGCGGTGAGATCCACGCTAATAACATCATAAGTGGTGAAAACAACAGGGATTGCGGATCAGAGGAAGCGGGATGCCCGCTAAAATGATAAGGATTCCACAAGGGCCATTCGCCATTCGCCAGAGCATCACCTACGAAACGAAACATGGGGTAGAAGTGATTCTTAGAATCCCATGGAACGACTGTCCCCGTTAATGGCCAGATGAGTGCAGCGCATCCCCAAATGATGATAACCATGACACAAGCGATAACGCCTTGGCGCATTGTGTATGAGATGAGGGGGCTGGTATTGTTCAACGGGCACTCGTTTTAAGATCTCATCATGTGTTTTAAGGAAAAACTTGCATTCAGGCAATGGTATGGACAAATAAAGCAATCACCATGTGCGGAGGGCTTTATGTCCACATCGATTACCAAGGCGCTCGAAGCGTTCAAAAATGGCCAAATGCTGATTGTTACAGATGATGACGATCGCGAAGGGGAGGGCGATCTGATTGTCGCAGCCTCCTTGTGTACGCCTGAGCAAATGGCTTTTATCGTGAGGCATACTTCTGGAATTGTATGCACACCGATTGATGCGGCAACGGCACGACGTTTAAGGCTTGACCCAATGGTGGCGGTCAATGATGCGCCGCTTTCAACAGCTTTTACGGTGTCTGTTGATTACCGACAGGGCTTAACAACAGGCATTTCAGCTGAAGAGCGCACAGGAACCGTACGCGCTTTGGCAAATAGCAATATTGGCGCGGATGATTTTGTGCGTCCTGGGCATGTTTTCCCACTTATTGCCCGTGATGGTGGCGTGCTCATGCGTTCTGGTCACACTGAAGCGGCGGTGGATTTATGTAAACTTGCTGACTTGCCGCCAGTTGGTGTCATTTGTGAACTCATCAATGATGATGGCACGGTCATGAAAGGTGCGCAGCTTGATGCTTTTACGCAAGCGCACAATCTTATGCGAATCACGATTGCCGATTTGATCGCTTACCGTCAGTCACGTGAACGTCTCGTTGAGCGTGTTGGCACATTTCCCGTTGAGACTATGATCGGAACACTTCAAGGATATGCCTACGCAACGCCGTTTGATGGGGTCAATCACTTCGCTTTTGTTTATGGCGAGATTCACGGGCGAGATGCCGTTCCCGCGCGTTTTCACCGTGCAGATGTTGTCAGTGATATTTTCGGTGGTGGTAAAATACTTAATGCTGCCCTCAAGCATTTTGCAAGTGTAGGCCACGGTATTCTTGTTTATCTACGAGATGGTACGGCGGGTGTGCCTTTATCTCAAACACCAAATAATGAGAATGCAGCGACAGAAATCTCACGCAAAAAAGCATGGCGTGAGGTCGGACTTGGGGCGCAAATTCTCAAAGATCTTGGTGTAAACACTATTCGCCATGTGACACCGTCACAGCGTTCTTTCATAGGATTATCAGGTTTTGGCATTGAAATTGTTGGAACTGATTTGCTTGATATCTAACGTTCAATCCTCATCAACGCTTGAACATGCGCACTGACACTCTTGCTAAGACCTATGAGATCATAGCCTCCTTCAAGGACAGAAATGAGCCGCCCTTGAGCTGTATCATCTGCAATATGCATGAGCTCGTAGGTCGCCCATGCAAAGTCAGTCTCATCAAGATTTAAGCTTCCTAAAGGATCAAGTGTGTGTGCATCGAAACCTGCTGAAATAATGATATGATCAGGTGAAAAAGCACGCACGCGCGGTAAAATAATACTTGTAAAAGCATCTTTGAATTCTGCTGAACCGCTTTGAGGTGCAAGAGGTGCGTTGACTATATTATCGTGCTCACCAGTTTCGGATGCCTTCCCCGTGCCAGGGAAAAGAGGCATTTCATGGCTTGATGCATACATGATGCGTTTGTCGCCCCAGAAAATTTCTTGCGTACCATTACCGTGATGAACATCCCAATCAACAATAGCAATGCGTTCACAATTATATTTTTCAAGCGCATATCGCGCGGCAACAGCTACAGTATTTATCAAACAAAATCCCATTGCACAATTTGACTCAGCGTGATGACCAGGTGGGCGTGCCGCAATAAATGCGTTTTGTGCATCTTTGTTGAAAACAGCATCGATTCCCCGCATTGCTCCTCCAACAGCATAAAGCGCTGCATTCAATGACTGTGGGGAAAGCACAGTATCGCTATCAAGATAAATGCGGCCATGTTCTGGGACTTGGCTTGCAAGATGCGCTAAAAAGCGCGGATCATGCGCACGTTCCGCGTCTTTAAGAGTTGCAAGAGGAGCAGCTTCGCGCATTAGTGGCTTAAACACACCTGCACTCATGTATTCTTCAATCGCACGTAAGCGCTCAGAACACTCTGGGTGTCCACGCGGTGTATCGTGCTCAAGGCATGAGGGATGCGTCAAATAAAGCGTTGTCATGATTTTAAAAGCGCCTAACCATTTGAGGCTTCAGCGTAGGCCGGCAGAGTGATGACATCAAATACATTCGGATCATCTTCGACAAGATTAAGAATGACTTCAGCAAGATCTTCAATCCGTTGGCGTAATTCAGCATTATCTGTTTCCACAGCCACTTTTGCCCTCTCTGCTTCTTGGCGCACATCCATCAACTCACTTCGTAAAAACTCTCGATCAGCCCGTGTCTTTTTGAGAGACGCTTCAAGGCCTGCAATTTCCGTTTTTAACTCAGTTATTTTTTGTTTCATATCGCGGCTTTGCTCATCAGGCGTGGTTTGGCTCATGTTAAAATCACTGTCATCAGGGAATGCGTTTGACAAACGCTTGGAAAATTCGCGTGTTGCCGCTTCATGCATCGCACGCTCTCTTTCTTGTGCTGAGCGCATAGCAAACAGTTCTTCTTGTACGCTGTTTCGCTCCATGCGGGTGGTATCAAGAACAGTTTTTAATGCTTTTACATCCTCACGAAGATTTTCCTGTAACTGATTGTTCTCAATGTCGCGTAAGTTTAAACTCTCTTTTAAAGTGATGACTTTTTGTTCAGATGTTTTGAGTTGATAACGCACAGTATTGAGCTCGGCTTCTTTTTCCGCGAGTGCATGGTTGATGCGTGCGATGTCACCTGAAAGGCGCTCTACGTGTGATGTGAGATCCTGCAAACGTGCATTTTGTGTCGTATTCTCGCGGGTTTGCTCCGCTTGATTTTTTTGTGATTGAGAGATTTTCTCTTTAAGCGTGCTCATAGCTTGGCGCTCATCATTGAGCATTCCCTCAAGTGTTACGATAGATGCTTTAGCTGATTCAAGCGCGGAGGTGCGCATATCAAGCACGCGTGTCAGCTCTTTGAGCTTACCAGTTGTTTCGGCAAGACGCGTATGAGATTGATGCTGTTCCTGTTCAGCATGATGACGCGCGTTGAGGGCTGTTTCATGATCAACGCTCAAACTTTGATGCGCTTCAAGAAGCGCTGTATGCACTTGATGTAACCCGCTATGCTCTTTCTTAAGCGTTTTAAGTTGCTCTTTGAGTGTTTTTAAAGTGTCTTGATGCTGATCGCGTTCACGTGTCGCTTTTGTCAGTTGATCCTCAATAATGGCGATATGCGCTAATTTTTCCATTAAAGTCATGCTTTGTGCATTGCTTTCGCTTAAAAGAGCGGCATGTTGTTCATTGAGCGCTGCATGATTATGGGCGAGAGTAGCCATCTCCTCTTTAAGCTGATTAAGGCTTTGCCGTGTCTCTTCATAATTGACAGTGCGGTTAGCGAGGCTTTCGCTTAAATCTTTGATTGACGTGTTGGCATCATCAAGTTTTTCACGGTTCTCTTTCGCCTGTGCTTGAAGGACGGCATGTTCTGTTTCAAGCGAAGTGAGTATTTTCTGCGTTTTCACAGATTGTTGTGACAACACCTTATGCTCACCTTGAAGGGCACTTAAACGCTCTTGCGTTTGGGATAATGCGAGATGTGTGGCTTCAAGCGTTGTGGTTGTCGTGGCCAATGTCGCGGTTGTGTGCTCAAGGTTATAGGATAGCTCTTTAATTTGACCCGATTGTGTGTTGAGCGTCGCGCTTTGCTCAGCTTTGACAACTTCAAGCGCATCAATGCGCTCTTTGAGGGATTTAGCGTATTGCGCTTCATTTGAGAGTGTTTGCTCAAGCCCTGTAATCCGCGAATTGGCTTTCATCAGCGTATTATCACGCTCTTTAAGCTGTTGGCGAAGCGTATTCACGTGCTCATTGGTGTGATTAAGCCGCCCCTCTAAACTTGTAATGACCGTATTCTTTGTGCTGATCGTGTGATGCGCTTGTGCAAGCGCTTGATCGCGCCGTTCAATATCCATTTCGCGCGCGTAAACTTCTGCGCCTTTTGCGGCAAGCTGGGCATAAAGGGGCTCTAAGCCAGCCTGACTTAATGTCAGAGAGGATTGAAGCTGCGTGATATTTGCATAAAGCTCAATTTTGTCGCGTTCAAGAGAAGCGATCGTGTCTTCAAGCATATTGATTGTCTTGGCACGCTCACCCAAATCCTTAAGCTGTTGGGTATGACGCGTCGTGAATTCAGCAATACGTTGCTCAAGTTTGAGTTGTTTGAGGGCGTGTTCAGCGCGAATACCATCTTTTTCGGCGCGAAGTTCATCAATAGAAAGCGGAAAAAGCGCAATCATGCGCTTTCGAGCCAGACGATGGGCGCGGCGATTAAGGGCTGGTAAAATGGCGATAAATAAGAAGCTCGCCGTCAGACCACCTAGCGCGATATAGACCACGGCTTCGACCACGAGCCACAACCTTATTAAAAGAATTAAACAAATCTAAATTACATGATTTCAAACTTGTTTCCAGTGCGATGACGCACACACACGACATTACACTCAATAAATATCCTGAATCTCAAAACTGTTGCGAAAATACGTCGATCTGCTCACGGGGAGCCTTAAAAAGGATTCCAAGTCGGTTGTGATGTAAATTTTAAATAGCCAATATTGACGCCCAAACGCGCACCGACGCCTGAACGGATTGGCACAACAATCATACCATTTGCGCCTAATGCAGTCATACCAAAACCGCCTACGAGATACGCGGAGCCATCAATGCCGCCGAAACGTTGAAACAGCGCTTCAACGTTTGGCATATTGTACACGAGCATCATTGTGCGCGCGCCTTCACCGCCAAAGTCAAACCCCACGGATGGGCCTTGCCAGTAAATACGACGCTCTCCCACATTACGGGTGTAGAGCGTGCCCTCGCCATAACGCAAGCCGCCGACAAATGCACCGCCGCCCTCTTGTCCTAAAATATACCCGTTCGGCTCCCCCCAGCGCTTCACCGCTTCTTGAACCGTGAGCGCTAACCCACGGGATATATTACCAAAGAAGCGATGCCCTGAATCCACGAGTTCATTGCTTGAAAACGTTTCAGGACGCTGAGACTGCGCTTGTGCCGATGCAATGAATGGTGTGAAAGGAAGCGTTGCGACAAATGCATTAAATCCCAAAGCACAAGCAACAAAAGACGATGTGGCATATCGTTTGAAACGTTGAGCAAGCATCACGTGCCTCCTGTTTTATCGTGCATTGACGTTAATTTAAGCCTTGAATGTGGCGAAAGCTATCCTCGCTATCAAAACAGCGGATGATTAACATTTTAACAATTTCACACACCTCACCTTTAAACCTCTTCTGTTAAATGATGCACTGCACACAAAATAACCCTTCCAAGGACATGACATGATCGCTGCAACCATCATTTTTTTGTTCACACGCCTTTTGCGTAGAGTGGCGCTCTTTCCTGTTCTTGCTCTTGTTGTGAGTATGGGCTTGTTGCCGCGCCCTGCGGAAGCCGTTCATTCGCCTGTATTGGGATACAGTGAGTTGTTTTCTAAAGATGTGCTGTCAGGTTTTGCGCTGCAAGGTTTTGATCCAGTCGATTATTTTTTACATGGGCGTGCGAGCTCTGGCTCATCGGAATTTGAAAGTGTGTGGAAAGGCGCGGCATGGCGCTTTAACAGTGCGGCCAATAAAGCAGCCTTTGATGCTGATCCAGAGGTTTATGCACCACAGTTTGGTGGCTACGATGCACTCATGGTCGCTTCAGGTAAACCTGTTGATGCCAATCCCCTCATTTTCTGGATCAACAGCGGAAAGCTCTACATCTTCCGCACAACGGATAACCGCGCAAACTTTATTGCGCAACAAGAACACCAAACCCTTGCCCACAGCCGCTGGACAAGCGTCGAAAAAATGCTCAATGCGTTATAGTGTTTTCTAGTGATGCAAAGCTGCGCGTCATGCCAGTGCAAGTCGCTTCGCGAACCTTCGGTTCACTGGCATCCACGCCTTTAGAACCACTGCATTTTTCTAAAGCGCGACTGCGCGTCCGCACCCGTGTGCGGGGTAAGAAATAAAGAAAGCCATGGATGGCAAGAACAAGTTGCTTCACTGCCCTTCGGGTCTTGCCATGACGGTTGAGGGTGGTGTGCCTGAACCACTAGTGATTGTCATGAGCATCGACATTTTTGAGAGCTATCGTATAACTGGAAATGAAAGAGCGTTATGTCTATTTTTATCACTAATTATTTCATTAACTCTTTTAGATATTCTATAAGATAATTCTTGCACTAATTCTTTTTTAAAATTTTCCATGTCTTTTGAAAGATTTTCTAAGTTTTGTATCACTTGTTCAACAAACGTATTTACATTTGCATCAAGATTTTCGTTATCAGAAAATACGACAACTAACTCACCATTATGAATACTGTAATCTTTTGATATTAATTGTGCTGATGACGGAGAAAAAGAAAAACTCAGTGCATTTCCTATGAATGGAATTTGCATTTCCATGTATTTATTTATTCTTATAATTTGACTATACCCCTCGTGAGTGAAGAGTTGGCGTTATCTTTTTATTAAGGTTGTTTTGATTCCAATTTGGTATGGGTACGCTTTTAGAACCGGATCAACGGCAGGAGCTTTTGAAACGCCACCGCACCGA
>JBIKVP010000028.1:0-23396 GCA_044356745.1 Beijerinckiaceae bacterium
CGGTGCGGTGGCGTTTCAAAAGCTCCTGACGTTGGTCTGGTTCTAAAAGCGTACCCATACCAAATTGGAATCAAAACAACCTTAATAAAAAGATAACGCCAACTCTTCACTCACGAGGGGTATAGTCCATCATATTGCGGAAATTTTCCGTGCCGCCATTGGCATAATACGCCATCAGCCGTTGTCCTTGCTCAGGGGTGAGTCCTTTTGATATGTCGGGGCGTTGCCACATCGCGCCGCCCCAGACTTTACCCTGAAAATTCTTCATCGGCTCCTGAACTTGCGCAAAGATCTGTGGGAGCAGTGCTTCCATCACCCAATCGAACATGATCAAATCTGCGTCTGCAAATTTTTGCGCCAAATCTTGAGGAGATGCACGATCAGAAAGCACCCACTCCAGCTTCAACCCACGCTCGCGCGCGATTTGCTCAAGCAGTTTGCCTTTGGCAGGAGGCGAAGGGTCACGAGCAAAGACAACAATTGATACTGGTTTTTCTGCATGCGCATCCTGTGACGTTAAGCCACCAATGAACAACGAGATGCTGAGAATAAATAACATCAGGGTGCGCATGGACTTTATCCTTTCAAGTGATGATGAAATCCAAACAGATAGAAGCGTTTGGCTTTTATTTTTAAAGTGTTTTAGAAGCGTTTGCTGACACCCGCATAAATAGCGCGTCCTTGCCCTAAGCGCACTTGCGGAGATGCTCCAACGGTAGCCACAGGAACGGCGGAGAAGTCCGACACATAGACTTTATCGGTGAGGTTACGTCCCTCGACAAAGGCAGACCATGAATTGTCAGGTGCTTTATAACCCATTTTTGCCCCAAGCAAGACGTGATCAGGCACGACATAGGCATTGCCACCAGAGCCGTCATAGGTCGTGTTGCGCTCTGACAGGTAACGCATGTTCGCCGACATAAAGAAGCCGTTGGCCATGCGATAACCACCCTCTAAGAAAACCTGATGCTGCGGAATAACAGGCAACATATTGTTGCCAAAAATGGGATCGTTGTCGAAGCGGAAGTCGTTATAGTTGTAGACACCATTCACGAAAATGCTGTCATCAGCCATGAAAACCGACTGAAATGGAATTGTTTTCAGGCCGAATTCAATTCCTTGGTGTATTGTTTTGTTGGCATTAAAGGCGATGGTTGTCGCGCATGATGGCCCTGCGCCTTCTGCTGCTGTCGCACAACGTGTGAGGAGTTCATCCTTGATGCGCATGTGGTACAGCGTGAGATCATATTGAAAACGCTCCCAGCCACCACGGAAGCCAATTTCACCTGTCCAAGCCGTTTGCTCCGTTACACGTGATAAACGGGCGGCGGGGTTTGTGATTTGCAATGTTTTCTCAGCATTGAGAACATCGGTGATGTCGCTGTTGGTTGGTGCTTCAAAACTACGGGTGATATTGGCGAACACAAAATGGTTTGGCGCATATTCATAATTCACGCCAACTTTTGGATTAAATGATTGATATTGTAAATCAAATTCCGCAAATTTTCCTGCTGTTCGCCCAGGTTGTGGGCCGTTGGGAAGGGCGGGATTGTTGATGGCGGCAAAGGTCGCGCCTTCATAAACATTCGTTTGATCGCGCTTGATATAAACGGTTTGACCGCCCAAAAACGCGCGGAATTTTGGTGCAAGCTCAATAGCGGCCTCACCATGACTTTCCCATACCCAGCCTTTAAAGTCCCATTCGCGTGAGGTGCGCACGCGCTCCTTGCCATTGTTGCCCCACGTCCATTGTTTGAAGTCTCCGCCTGTGTAGTTGAGGCGTGTACCCGCAACAATCTCAGTTGGTTTATTCAAAACATTGGTTTTGTGTTCAAGTCGTCCAAAAACGCCATAATCATTCCATGTATAATCAACAATCCCTGAGAAGGGAGTCGGGAGGTGATCAAGCAGCGAATAGAGGTAATAGCCGCCGACTTCGACAGTGGTATTATCAAAACGCATCGTTGTTTTATTGGCGAGACGCCCATAGTGGAAATTGCGATCCGTATCCGCTTTGCGGTTCAGGATACCCGCATCTTTACCCTGTATTCTCAACAGGTTGAGTGGAACAGTTGTGGCTAGTTCAACATTGTTGGAGCCAATCGCGCCGTAAAAGCGGGTCTCAAAATTGTCATTCGGACGATAACCAATATTGGCATCCATACGTAAATTTTCTTCACGAGTGTGTTTTTGATACCCTGAATCCATATAACCAGAGCCTTGTACAAAGTAATCCCACGCGCCCGATGATGCGCCATGTTCAACGACAGTGTTTAAGTTGCCATTGCTGCCTCCACCCACAGAGACCATTGTCCCGGGGCTATTTCGCCCTGTTTTTGATACAATATTGAAGGCTCCTCCCGTGGAGAGTGAGCCAAAGCGCAAACTGGATCCGCCACGATAAATTTCAATATATTGTGCAGGATTGGGATTGAGGAATGCTGAGGTTAGCCCCGCATCGGTGCGTCCCAAAGGAATTCCATCAATATACGCGCGAATGCCTCGGCCACCACGAGGGCCGCTTGAAGCAATGTCACTGCCGCGTATGGAAATAAACCCTTCCGCTCCTGGGGTGCGATCTGTGGTGTAAACGCCTGGTGTGTTTTCAAAAATTGTGCGCACATTATTGAGAGTTCCTGGATCCCTGTCTTCAACCGACACAACGGTTTCTGCTCCAGGGCGACGGATAAAGCGGCGTTGTTGTTGCACAAATGTGGGCACACCGACACGTCTGCCTTGGTTTGATTGCACTTCAATCGTTTCAAGAAGAACAGAATCGGACTCAGCCGTATTCGATTGTGCGAAAGCCAGATTGCTTCCCGCAACCAGCGCGATCAGCGCAACGGAGGCGAGATAAGTATTCGTTGTGTTCATGATGATTCTCCTCAAAATATTTATTGGCGCGGCGCGAGAGCACGTGGCGGGTTATTGGATGGTTTTGTGTTTTCGGATTCAGGGACATAAATAAATGACCCGTCTTTGAGGCGATAAGCGACTCCCGCACGGGAGCCTTCGCCACTGCCGATTTCCGAGCTGGCTTTGTAGGTCTCAATTTTCTGGCCATCTTTGACGACCATTTCCATTTCTGGCTGACCAGGGTTTTTTATGACAACCGCTTTCTCTGACACGAAAGGGTTCAAAGGATTGGCGGCGATAATCATCATCAGTGCCCCAATCATGACCAGAAACACATCCACCAAATTGACAACAGAGAGCATGGGATCCAGCTCGTCGTCTTCTTCAAGAAGGCGTAAACTCATGCCGCCCTCCTATCAATTTTGGACGCAGGAATCGCCCGTGCATCTGTTTCACGCTGGCGCTTAATCGTGAGCACTTCTTCGACACACCACCGGCGGCGCACAGTCGCAATCCAGAAGCACACACATGAGGCCGCCAATGCCAACACAACCGATGAAAAGGCTGTGCGCAGTAGTTCACTCATTTGCGCGACATCGTTTTTAGTGAGCGCAACAAGCGCAGGCCCCATGGGTATCAATGTGGCAATCAAGCCCAACATTGGTGTGATGCGTGTTGCGATACGGATAAATTCGAGACGACGCATCGCATCAAGATCAAGATCCTCAACACTGGTTTGAGGCTGACGTGTGGCTAGGCTCATAATAGGATAAGCCGTCGCGCCACCTGTTTTTAAAACAAGCGACTGGTTCGTTAAAACACCGCGATGTTTTAAACGTAAGAGCCACTGAACAATCAGACGTCCACTCTCAAACAGCGCGATAATAAATAGCGCATAAATGCCATAGTGAACAGGAGTTAGCAATAAAGCTGATATATTTGAAAGGCTTACCATAAATTAATCACTTTCCCAAAGCGTGAAAATCGAGACTTGCTCCAAAAATGTTATATTATTACACTTTGATGCAAGGCAACACAAAATACGCCTTTAAACACATTTTTAATGTGTAAAAACGGCTTTACGATTAGCTATGGGAAGGGGGGGCGCGTGATTGGAGTGCGCTTGAGAGCATGAGGGGCGGTATTGCGCCATCCTCTATAAAATAAATAATGCGCGATTGTGTGAATGCGCGTGTAAAACTGTATTCGAGAATACTCACATCGATGGGAGGAACCTTGAGTGAAACACGTTCGCACACCATGCAACACGACAACATCAAATGATGTTTTTTGGGGGATGAGTAGTCTTGATCGCCAGAGGATATCTTTCCTGAAAGGCATAATGATGCGAGAATAGACTCAATGCCCTGTGTCTTGGTGGATGTTAAATCAACGCTGTGAGCATGAGCAAGGGGGATTATCGATGTGTAAGCGAATAGAAAACAAGCCAAAAATGCGCACACAAGCCTTCTAAAAAAAGTTGTGTCAAAAAGTGCATCTGTGATGTTTGGTCTACTTCCCATGCGTCGACGCTAGGTTTGTGGCAAAAATTTGTCAATACACATCGCGTGATATGTTTAAGCGGTGAACAGATTTTAATTCTGGTTCGCGCCTCTTGCCCTCAACCAAAGACTAAGGCACACGTAAGTGTTGTTGAATGAGTGTCGTGAATGGGCTTCCTTTCATTGCATGATCTCTTCGCTCAAGACAGTCTCTACACAACAGGCACAGTAGAAATGATTTTTTTGTTTCAAATAGTCATGGCACTGACGTTCGTGATCGTGACTTTTGTCCTGATGCCACTCGCTGTCTATGGTGTCGCTGCGCGTGTTGTCAGGCCTTTCGACGGTGAGCGGCTGCGCTTATTGCTTCTCATTGCGGGTGTCGCGCCTGTTGTCCTGTCTTTCCTGATCATGCTTCCCCTGAGTGTAGGCGTGCGTGTGAACCTTTACGCGCTGAGTATTTTGATCACGGCGCTGATGTGTCTTGCGGTTTATCTGTGCCGTGAACAGCTTTACGATCTGAGGCGTGAATGGCGTGCGCGTGCGGCTCAAGAGAAAACGCCGCGACGCTTGATGTTGTGGCTGCTTTTTATTGTCTTGATTGGGCTGGTGATTGTGCAGATCGCCTCCATGCCCCTCGTTGAAAATGATGCGCTGGAATACATGGCTGTTTCAAAGCTGATTTTCAATGCGGGATCATTGAGTGTTTATCCTGTCAGCGTTGCTGCTGAAAATGGCCTTTACGCGCCGCCTTCGCATCCCCCCGCCTATCACATGTATCTTGTATGGGGGTATGCATGGCTTGGGACTGAAACGTTTTTACCTGCGCGTTTGCTCTCGCTTTATGTGTTTTTAGCGATGGGGGGCTTGTTTGCGCTCACCGCTCAACGGTTGACAACGTGGACAGTGATCATTGCGCTTGTTCTGCTTGTGAGTGTGCCGATTTATACCTCGATGCTTGTGGGGTATCACATTGATCCTTTGCGTCTCATGACATTTCTCGCCGGCGCCATCTCCGTTGCGCGGCTCATTGATAAACCAACAGAGCGAGAAGCGATTCTGACGGGTTTTATTCTTGGCGTGGCGGCATTATCGCATTCGATTGGCATTTTAGCGGTTTTGTTTGGTGGTCTCACATGGCTGATTTTAGGAGGTCAAAACCGTTTTCGTAACTTGAAAATCCCTATCATTGTTGCTCTTGTCACGTTTGCTTTTGGCGCTTTGCCTTACTTAAGAAACATGTGGCTCTTTGGTGTGCCGATTCATGATCTTGTGCCCGTGTGGGATATGCCAGAAATCGATTTTTACACGGATTTACGCTATCGCCGCGATTTGCTGACGGATTTTGATCGGTTCTTTTTTGGCGTGATGCGCGGTTTTACAGAAGTGCCGATTTTTGGTGTGATCTTCTGGCTCTACGCCTTGGCACTTGGGGGAATTATTTATCGTTGGCGTCAGACGTCAACGGTGGTGCGTGTCGGCACAGTGTGGATTGGTGCTTATTTTGCGCTGGCCTTGATCACGTCACTGCTTGGCACTGAGCTGATGATCAAAAATCCGCGCTACACGATGACGCTTGTGCCGCTCCTGATTATCTGCGTTGCGCCTGTGGTCGTGACGATACTCTTGTATAAAGGTCTCGCGCGTTTTGCATTGCTGAGCAGTCTGTTTATTGGTTCTGGATGGATGTTGATGCAATCAGCATGGCGTTTGTCTCATATGGGTGGGCGATGGGATATTGCCGTTGTTGGAGAGCGTGCGCCGATTTATCGCAAGAATAATCGTTTTTTGGGCGCACCGCTCTATCGCCACATTGAAACGCATCTCAAACCCCATGAAAAAACACTGGTCTTTCGCCAAGCTGATTTCACGCTTTATGGCACAGGGGCGTGGATTGATAATTTCGACACGGTGATGGAGCCGCTGTATCGCATCACAGATGTGAAGCAAGCGTATGAATGGCTTCGTGAGAAAAATGTGCGCTTTGTTTTGCTGCCGAATTACTATTGGCCGACATTTTCACGCACGGTGATGACAGAGCTTCTTGCTGATGAGCGCTATGTAGAGAACGTGGCTTCGCACAAGGGCTTACGTTTATTTGAATTGCGCGATCAGCCTGTGGAGGCTGTTTGTCATGATGTACCATTTGAAGAGGCAACGTTTCATGTCTGGCAAGCGTCAGGCTCATTGCAGCGCACGTTGAGAAGCATCACGGGGCTTCCGTTTTTTAATTTTGATACCCTTCAACGTGTGGGGCAAATTGCATTGCAGGACTTTCACCCTATTGGCCAAGAGGTTCAGACACCGCTCTCTCTTAAAGTGGGCTATGGCGCGGATCAACTGCTTGTCACAGGGGGAGGAGAGTTGGACTTGCCGCCGCGTGCGCTCTGGATGCAGAATACGTCTGATCCCGATACGATTGGTGTCAAATTAAACGTGCAAGGACAAGGATTCTGGGCGGTGGATGTCATTGAATATGGGCGTCTGCCGCTTTCATCGCGCTATGAACCGCAACAAGTGACGCGGCTTTGGGATGGGGTGGTTGATCTTGATCCGCGTGCGATATCATTGCGTTTCAAGCCTCATATCAACAGTGTCGCGTTTCGCATCATGTTGCGAAAGATGGGACGAGCCAAGGGAGAGATTAATCTCTCTGACGTCAAGATTTGCCGCCGACACATGCCAACATATCGCTTTGATGATCCGCAAAATGATCAAGCTTTCAAAGTCGTTCCTGTTTCACGATGGATACCGAGTGATTTTGTTGTGGGTTGTAAGCGCGAAGATGGGCAGATGTGTCAATTTAACGGTATCGACACGTTTGTGCGTAAAATTCGTTCTGATCATGTTCAGTTCTGGGGGCAGCTCTCGCAAATTTCCAGTCGCGGTTTTGAACCTGGCTTTGGATTTCGATTGCGCACACGTCTTGAACATTTGAGAGAATTTTTTGAATCCTATCCAGAATCGACGTTAACTCGTGCGTTAAGCCCTGTTTATGATCGTGTTATGCGTCATGCCGCACCAGAGGGTTATCAGCGTTATCGCCTGAACATGCGCCTGACAGGGCAGGGGCGCTATAGCGCCTATGTGCAATATACATTGCCAACGGGTGTCACAGATTGGGTTTATGCAGGTGAGGTGGCGGTTGAGCAAAACACAGAAAAAAATGAGTTTGAGTTCTCGCTTCCGAAAGGCGCGGGTCAATTCGAGTTTGTGATGACGGGTGGGGCGCAAACACTCATCTTAAAAGATGCAACACTTGAGCGGCTTGAACCTCAATCCGCACCGCCTGCTTCTCAAACACCCTGATAATTTTTATTCTTTTCCACATTCGCTTCAATTAAAAGTCCTGAGAATAAACATGCGCGTGTGAGCATTGCAAAGCCATATGCAGCCAAAACAATTTGCCATGAGAATTGGACAATCATTAATGTGCTTGCAAGAAGTGTGACGAGTAAAAAGATGCCTTGAAAAATGGCGGCGCGTTTTTCAACATGTAAACCAATCACGGTGCCAACAAGCGGCGCACTGATTGTCAGCCCTGCAAAATAAAGCGCTAGCCAAGGCACGGACTCAACACTCAAAGCCCAACGCGTCTCATTAAACCACGGTTGGGCGATCCAAGCGAGAATACCAAGAATACCAAATGCAATGACCGCAAACAAACTTAGCAAGGCGACAGCACGTATCGCAAATTGTCGCGGATTATCTGTAATCGCCATATGCCTTTGAAGCATCGGTGAGACGGCTCCTGTTACAATATTTGAGGGAGTCTCTAAAATTCGCAAGGCAAAGACAAGCTGCCCTGCAATCGTGGCAGGATACATTAAAGACACCATGATCGTGGGAATATTCAGTGCAATGACCGAAATCAAACTCATCGGCAAACGCCATAAAGGCATGACGTGCCACGTTTGCGCAGCTTGTTTAAGCTCTTGAAGAGAAAAAGGATTATGCCAGAATGCGCGCCAATTGCAGCTGGTGTGTATCATAAAAACAGTTGCTGCAAACAATCCTGCCATATCTGCCACAACAAGGCTTGTTAAGGGTGAGATTCCTCCCATCACAAGACCGAGTAAAAGCGTCGCTTGTACGCCTGCCTGTATCCAATTGCCATGTGCAAGAGGCGTAAAATGCCCTTGGCGCGTGGCAAATAAAAGCACTAAACGATGTGCAAAACGCAAAGCGAGTGCAAATGGTAATATCATTATCACGACTGGAAACTGGCTTAAAGCTGCCGGTAAAGGCAAGCGGGTTACAATGGCAATTACACCCGCAATCAAAATAATACCGCACACAACAGTCGCAATCATCACGCTGAGTCTTGCTAAAAGATGCGCCTCTCGCGTACTTGGAGCAACCAAGATGGCTTGTTCATAACATCCTGAAACAATCACCCATAAGATTGTGACAATACCCATGTAAAGACCAAAAGCCGCAAATGGTTCAGGCCCCGACAGCATTGAAAAAATCAATAAACTACCGATTGAAAGAATACGCGACAGTGCAAGGCTCAAACCAAGTTTTGCAAGCGTTGTCAAAAAATGCATCATCAAACAGACCTAGAAAACGGTATAAATTTAAAAATTTTTAGCGAAAACATCTTTTAATCAAATATTATGTCGAGATCATTGCTACCCATATATTTGTGATTTAACGGCAACTTATTGAACGTACCATGCCTTGAACTCATCATAAGTAAGAGGTTTCAATTCACGCGTATAAATTGTGGATAACTGATGTGCTTATGACAGCCTAGCAGCTCAAAAAGCATCATAGCACTGCTGTTGACATTCACGCTTGCTTTCCGCTAGCTCCTAAGTCTGTTTGAGCTTTTGATGAAGCGATTTATTTCTCATCATATATTGATTTTTTAGGGCGGCACATGTGTGGAATTTTTGGTCTGGTGATTACCAGACAGCACCCGATGACATCATCTCAATGGTCGCGTGGCATCTCGCGTCTGTTTGAAATGTCGGAAACACGCGGCAAAGAAGCTGCGGGTCTTGCTATTGCAACCCATGATGAATTGCTAGTGCATAAAGATTCTGTCTCAGCAAGCGCGATGATGGCAACGAAAGATTATGCACGTATTCTACAGCAGACTGAGCGCTGGTTTACGCTTGATACATCCACACATGCACTTGCTACAATTGGTCATTCACGGCTTGTTACAAACGGTTTGCAAGGCATCGATGCCAATAATCAGCCCGTGCATCGTGATGACATGGTGCTGGTGCATAATGGTATCGTTGTGAATGTGGATGATCTCTGGGCGCGTGAAAAAGACAAAGGCCTCGCCCCCCGTGCTGATGTGGATACGGATGTCATCCCCGCTTTGATAGGCAAATATCGCGGCGAAGGGGCTTCACTCAAAGAAGCTGTACGCAACGTTTTTGCTGACATATATGGCGAAACATCAATCGCTTTATTTTTGCGCGATGGGGATACGCTGACGCTCGCGACAAACACAGGATCGCTTTATGTGTGTCGCTCAAAAGAAGGGCATGGTCTGTTCTTTGCGTCTGAACGTGCGATTTGTGAAGCGTTGATGAAAGGCTCGCAAGCGCTTGCTGGTTTTGAAAATGGCGTGATCGCCCACATTAAAGCGGGTCAGGGTGCGTTTATCTCACTTGTCTCTCTTGAAATGAGCGTATTTGCTTTGACGCAAGATGATGATCACGTGTTGAGCGCACCTGCGATTGAACCTATGTTGGGGACGCAGAGGCGCATTGAGGAGAAGTCTGCGCGTTATCTTGAGGCTATGAAAGGGATGCGGCGCTGTTCGCGTTGCCTTTTACCTGAAACGATGCCTTTTATCGCCTATGATCCACAAGGCGTGTGTAACTATTGCCACACTTACACACCGTGGGTGCGTCGTCCGCATGATGATCTAGAGCGTGAGCTTGATAAATATCGCGCTAAAGACGGCAATCCTGATTGTGTTGTGGCTTTCTCAGGTGGGCGCGATAGCTCTTACGGTTTGCATCTGCTGAAAACAAAATACAACATGACACCGCTGTGTTTTAGCTATGACTGGGGCATGGTGACCGATCTGGCGCGTCGTAATCAGGCGCGCATGTGCGGCAAGCTTGGTATTGAACACATCTGGATTTCTGCCGACATTAAAAAGAAGCGTGCCAATATTCGCGCGAATGTTGAAGCATGGCTCAAAAAGCCTGATCTAGGCTTGATCCCGCTCTTTATGGCGGGTGATAAACAGTTCTTCTGGTATGCAAGCGAAACAATCAATGCGACCAAACTCAAATTATCCGTGTTTTGCACGAACCGCTTAGAAAAAACGGATTTTAAAACGGGCTTTTTGGGCATTGCGCCAACCGATACCGAGATGCGCAACAAACCTTCATCACTACGTTTGAAATCCAAGCTTGATCTGATCTGGGGCTATGGTCGCCGCTTTTTAGCGAACCCGCGCTATCTCAATCGCTCAATTCCGGACACGCTTTTTGCGGCATTTTCTTATTACGGCATTGAGCAAGATCACCTGTTTATGTTCGATTATCTGCCGTGGGATGAGCAAACGATCAACGATACGTTGATCAATGAATATGGCTGGGAAACAGCTCCTGACACCCCATCAACTTGGCGCATCGGGGATGGCACTGCACCGTGGTATAACTACATTTATCATACGGTGGCGGGTTTCACAGAATTTGATACGTTTCGTTCAAATCAAATCCGTGAGGGTATGTTGACACGTGAAAATGCTCTTGCGACACTTGATGACGTGAATGCGCCGCGTTGGGGTGCTATCCGTGATTATATGCAACTGATTAATGTCGATTTTGATGAGGCGATCCGCGTTGTTGATCGGATGCCGAAGCTTTACGTGGATTAGAGCGGATTTTCTAATCAGTAAAAGCTTTTTGCTACTCAAGTCTTAGCATATTGTAATGCCAAGTATAAACGCCTTAAACCTGTTGATGATTCTAAAGAAAGACGTGGATGGCAAGCACAAGGCTTGCCATGACGCACACAGTTGTTGGTGCGCCTAATCCTCGACCGTCATGTCCGCACTTGTTGCGGGTATCCAAGCCTTTGCCCCCTGTGAATTAGCTCTGGCAATAAAGGTCGGGGTTCAAAAGACGAATTATAAAATAGAAAATCGCCTATCCCCCACATCCCTTTACTTTAGCCAATTCATCTAGCGCCCAGACCTGATTAGGTGATTCATACGCTAGGGGGGCACGGGCAGAAAGGGCGATTAACCCAGTGTGCAATGTGGGTGTTTGTCCGCTTTCTTGCAGGGATGCAATCAGCCAAGGGGAGAGCCAGCCTTCTTCAACAAGGCTCTTGAAATAGCTGGGAATCCAATCGAGCGCGGGGAGAGACAAAGCGCGGCGCAACTCTAAAACAGCACGGGCATCCATCGTGCGATAGCTGATGTGAGCGGTGTCGGTGCGGGTTTTGTTACCCTCCCAGTTGGGCGTATTGGTCGATACACCATCGCTTTCTTTCCACCCCTCCTGACACCCACCGCGACAATATTTCCAGAGTTTGGGACGTGTCTCTTCTAATTCCTGCTTGATAAAATCAAGCGTCATGGTGATGGCTGATTGTCGCACGGTTTCAGCCACAAGAGTTTGGTTGAGCGAAGCCACGCCTTCAATCCAGCTGCTTTGATAATTCCACGGCACATTGCCGCCATCCATCCAGAACGTGATTCCTTTGCGGATTGTCATGCGCCAGTTGACTTCACGTTCCATGACTTTATCGGGCGTAATCACTTCTTGCGATAACGCTTTGACGGCGCTGGATTCTGCTGACAACAAACCCAGTTTTTGAGCACGGGCGGCGATGCGTGTCATCCGCCCCATGTGGACGAGTGAGACAATCGGTTGTCTCTCTACCGAATAACGTTTTGACCAGAACCACGGCGTAACAGTATCGGCGAGCGCGTCCCAGTGGCTCAGCTCCAGGCGAATGCGTGTACGCGCCTGTTCTCGAATTGCATTAAACGCTGCGCCTTTTAAAGCCTTGCCTTCAGCAATATCGAGCAGACCATCAAGCACATACACTTGCGACCACGGAATGCGTCCTTCAAAGTTATTCATGCCAATATAAGCAAGGCCACCATTGGCTTGTGTTGCCAGATCATGGGTGAGGGTGCGGGAGAGATCCTCACATGATTGCACGGTTGTGATTGTCTTTTGATCACGCCATGTGAGCGGAATATCGCTTGTGGCAAGGGGTGTGCAGACACTTTGCGCTTCAATCGTGCAAAGACGGAAAATGGTTTCATCAGCTTTGGGCGGCGCACGAAAACGATCATCATAATCAAGGCGTATCAAAGCCATGCCCTGACCATTGATATTTTTCACATCAACAATCACCGCATCCGCCCATGATGCAGGTTGAACAACCTCAATGTTGACGTCGCCGATTTTACTCACATCAGAACGCACGCGCCAACATAAGCGATGACCACACACAACATGCGCTCCCGTTTCCGCGACATCACGGATTGTATTATCCAAACCACCAAGGGGCGATTTATCAATGATGCGCTCAAAGTTGAGTGCCTGATCTTTGACGCTAAGGCGATAGAGATCAACGCCATCGCGCACGGTTTTTCCTGAGCGGCCTGAGGGCATCGTCTCGACAACATCATAAATCACAGCAAAGGGTTGTGAGAGCGCATTAAACCCATGAAGCAAATAAAACTGTGTGTTCACATGCTCAGGAGGTGTGAGCGTTTTCACATCACCTGTTGCGGACACAGTCACGGCATTCCAGAATCCGCTAATCGCCTGTCGACCTAAAATAAGCCACCCTGATCCTTCGTGAGGCAACACCGCTTGCGGGATCATCCCTTGAGGCAGTGCGATACGACGCTCAGAAAAATCAAGTGCATACTCAGAACCATTGTCGGAAACAAGCACCTGTTTCACGCCGTTGAAATGGGTGAAAGGCATGGGTGTCCATGGTTCAGAGGCATGGGCTGAGGATGGTGCAATGATGATAATACTCACAATTAACATCATCTTGCAGAAGAGCAATTGAGCCAAAAATCGCATTGAACTATCCTAAAAAAACAATCTGACACCGAGAACGATACGCGCAAGAATAACAACAATCACACCACCGATGACGGCGGATAGCCCCATCGCTATCCCTGCTCCGACAAGTCCATAAAGCGGAATCAGCACAGCATTGAGTGCGATATTGGTGATGAGCATCATGCTCATAGCAATGCTTTGCCACCCAGGACGTCCCGCCTGTGAGAGAATAAGGCTGTAACACAAGGGGGCTGCCGCAAACGGTAGCGCCATCATGAGCCAGAATAACGGGGCACGCGCTTCTTGAAAGCCGTTATCTTTAAAAAACAATTCGGACATGATCGGAAAAAGGACAACCGCAACAGTCGCTCCAATCGCGGCAAGGAGTGTTACAGCCACTCCCAAACGTCGGCTGAAATGCAGAATGTGATCAAAGCGCTTATCATGAATATCGCGTGCAAGCGCGGGGCTGATGTTGTTACGCAACACGACAACGCCTTGAAGCGCTGCTTCATAGATCAACGCCGCAATCGTATAAATTCCCACTGCGCGATCATTGGCGAGCGCTCCAAGCATCAGCACATCGACGCGGGTATTGAGTTCAACCACCATCCCTGCTGGAAACACGCGCGAGCCAAAGCGCAGATGTGTTTTGATATGATCACGAATGATAAAAGATTGGGGACGTTTGACGGTGCGCAAAACATAACTCAGCAATCCTAACAGGAGAAACCCTTCAGCAATGCTCAAAAGCGCTGTTAAATAAGCACCGGATACGCCGATCAAGACCATGCCAGCAAGAGCAAGTAGAATAAACACAAAGCGTAATGCCTGAAAAACTGCGAACGCACGCATGTGCTGCAAGCCATTGATAACACCGAGCAAATATTTATTGAGCGCAAAAGGGATTAAGCCTGGGGCAAGGATAAGCCAACTCGTTGCTAGATCAGGAATACGTGGAAAAAGTTTCGCAATCAGCGGTGTAGCAAACGCGCTTATTAGCGCAATAATTGTTGCAATCACGCCACACATCATAAGGCCGCTGTAAATAATCGCACCAAGTTCATTATTATCATGTGTTTTCACTTTTGGCACAGCATGAAGAGCCGAAAATTGAAGCCCAAAAGTTGCAATCTGTGACAGGAAAATATAAACCGCAAACGCAACATTGAATACGCCAAGTGTTTCAGGGCCATAAAGTCGGCCAATGGCCAGATTAAGCGCAATACCTGCCAGAGCTAGAAATGCAAGCGCTGCCATATTCCAGATGACGCCTGTTGTTAGGCTTGATGTGGTGCGGAGATGACCCGTCATGCTGCGCTCTCATCGTTATGATGCATCAAAGCTTGGCGGCGCCATGAGAGCCACATTTCAACGACTTTACGCGGAAGCAAGAGCGAGGCATATGCCGTTAATTCATGATGAAGGCGCGCTAAGTAAGCGATAGGCGACAACACCAGAGGTGATGATGAAAACGAACAGGACATGATGTGACATGTTTTTCGCGTTAAAAGCGCGATGCGTGCTAGATGCAAGCGATCCGAAATAAAGACAATGTGATCCGCTTTAAGAACTCCAGCGATTTGCATCCCTTGTTCGAGGTTTGAAATGGTATCATTCGAGCCTTGATCCGCATGAAGCTGTTCAAGCGGTACACCCATTTGATGCGCTTTGCTGACCATGTTTTGCGCTCCATGATAACCGTTTCGCTCCGGACGCCATCCGCCAACCATGATGAGATGCGCAACATGTCCCTTTTGAAAGAGCGCAACGCTACGAAGAAGTCGCTCGTAGCGCTGCTCTTCATTATCATCATAAAAAACAATACCTATCAGTATCTTATTATTGTTTTCTAATTTTGAATATGAAGACATATTTGCATCAAACCAGCGACCATAAAAATCAATCGCGCTCAAAACTAAACCATAAGCGAGACAACATGTGATAAATGTTAGAACAATCCGCCGCATTAAATACTTAAGTGTTTCTTGCCGCTTTTTAAACATTCATCAGCGCAAATGCTTATTGGCTTCCATATCAAACCACATCGCAAAAAATATGGACTGGAGTGCCGTTGAAAACGCAAACAGTGTCGCCATTGATGACATGGGAGGGGCGAAGCCATCGATGATCCACATTGTAATCACGCGGATTAACAGGCCAAAAAACAGCATAAACATGAGAACGCCGAGGAAATAAAATAGCACGAGCGGATGAAAATCACGGACGATATATTTCTCCCACAAGCGCTTAAGAAAGCCACGAACGAGCACATTTGAAATCGTGAAAATGACACGGCGAATTTTAATGCCGCTCACTTCTCCCACGCCATAGACAGGGCGAACGGGCACATCACGCACGCGAAAATCTTCAATGTTGAGTTTGACAAGAAGATCGTTGGGCTGCCCATAACGACGGTACATGCTATCCCAATCAATCGTTTTCAGCACCTCGCGATTAACAACGGTATAACCTGTCTGTGAATCTGCAACATGCCAATATCCTGACGCAATTTTTGTCAAAAATGACAAGATAGAATTACCGAAAAAACGACGCTTGGGAATAATGCGATAAGAGCCGCGCCATATCAAACGGTTTCCTTTGCTATAATCCACTTCACCACTCACAACAGGATCAAGTAGGACGGGCAGATCGTTCGGATCCATTTGCGCATCACCCGCCATGACAACAGCGGCATCAATATCATTGTCTCTTGCCCATTTATATCCTGTCGCAATCGCGCCACCCACGCCCTGATTTTCAGGATGCTCCAGCAATACAATTTGCGGATATTTTTCTTTAAGGGCTTTCACCACTTCAACCGTGCGGTCTTTGCTCACATCATCGACAATCACAATCGCATCAATAAAATCAGGCATCGTTTCAACGACTTTGCCGATTTGCGTTTCCTCATTGTAACATGGCACAACAACGGCAATTTTCTTATCTTTATACACGTCAATCCCCTTGAATACGCTTTTTGATAATCTCATCTTAGGCTGTGACACTAGACGTTTTCGCTGATGTCAATCAAGAGAATCTACAATTTCAGCACGGTTTTATGGGGATAGACGCTGTAGCCATTATTATAAAATGCTGATTTTGTTTTTGCGATGTGAAAATCATCTTGCAATGAAACACAGTTACAGCATTAAGTTCTCACAAACGGAGATTTAAAAGTTTAATGTGTGGAATTTTTGCCTCAATCGGTTTTCCCTGTGATCGGCAACGGATCAGCGTGATTGCGCATCGTGGGCCAGATGGCGAGGGATGGCAGGAGTTTCGCGCACCTTTTGGCGACGTGGCACTGGGGCATCGGCGTTTGTCGATTATTGATGTGTCGGAAGCGGGTCATCAACCTATGAGCGACCCGACAGGGCGTTATCACATCACGTTTAATGGCGAGATTTATAATTTTGAAGCTCTCAAGCGCGAATTAGAGGCTAAGGGCGAAATTTTCAAAACGCATTGTGATACGGAAGTGTTGCTGCGCTGTTATGTCGTTTGGGGTAAGGATATGCTTCATCGCCTGCGCGGAATGTTTGCATTTGCCGTTTGGGACGAAAAAAATAAAATCCTTTTTGCTGCACGCGATCGTTTTGGCATCAAGCCGCTTTATTTTACTCGCGCGCTGCAAGGCATGGCGATTGCCTCTGAAATCAAACAGCTTTTGGGTTTACCAAGTGTCACAGGGCGTATGAATGTTGCGCGTGTGCATGATTTTCTGGCCTCTGGTATCTCAAACCACACCGATGAAACGATGTTCGAAGGGGTGTATCAACTCAGGGGGGGAGAGTGGCTTGAGGTTGCGGTTGGCACACCTTACACTCTTACAATTCAAAGATGGTATGACACGCACATTTCTCCAATCAACGTGAGTGAAAGTGATGCAGCCGATACATTCCGGCAACTTTTGAGCGATTCCGTCAAGCTTCATTTGCGCTCAGATGTGCCTATTGGATCCTGCCTGTCGGGCGGTCTTGATTCATCCTCAATCGTTTGTCTTATGGCACAGATGCTCAATGATGAGGGGCAGGGCGCGAAGGTGCGCACAGTGTCAGCATGTTACGCGGAAAAAGAGGTCGATGAAAAGCCTTATATGGATTCAGTGATTCAACATGCGCAGACACATTCCAATTTCATTTATCCCAAAGCTGAAGACGTGTTTCAAAAGGCCTCTGATATTACGTGGCATCAAGATGAACCTTTTGGATCCTCATCAATCTTTGCACAGTGGTGTGTTTTTGAGGGCGCAAAAGATGCTGGCATCAAGGTTATGCTTGATGGTCAAGGGGCAGACGAGCAACTGGCTGGGTATCATAGCGGCTTTCCCTATTACATCGCGATGCTTATGCGGCAGGGGCGGTGGATACAGCTTTTACGCACAATGTTTGAGCGCAGGCATTATCATAATATATCCATCACAGAGCAGCTTCAGCGTTTGGTTGGCGCTCAAATGCCCTTGACGCTTCAACGTATGATTTTACGTCACATGGCTCCCGCTAAAGCCTATGATTGGCTTAATACGCCCCTTATTGCTCAGCGCGGGAATCCTTTAGGTGCATTTAAACTCGCAACACAAACGCTTAATCTCCCTGATGTTACGGATTTATCGTCACTTTGTATGACGATGACTCATGCATCTAATCTTCAAATGTTGCTCCATTGGGAAGATCGCAATTCGATGGCGCATGGTATTGAAGCGCGCGTGCCGTTTTTAGATCATCCACTCGTTGAATTTTGCTTAGGGCTTGGCAATGATCATAAAATAGTTGGTGGAGATACAAAACGCGTTCTTCGCCGTGCAATGAGCGGAATTTTACCAGAAGATGTGCGCGAGCGGCGCGACAAACTTGGGTTTGCAACCCCTGAAGAGCGGTGGTTTCGTGGCCCTTTACGCGGGTTAATGAAGGACGGTGTTGAACGCACACTCGCCATGTATCCCGAACTTTTCGATGTTGCACAAACTCGCGCACTCACCGGTGCAATGCTTGATGGTAGAATAAAAATTGATTTTGCAATTTGGCGAATTGTGAATTTAGGGCTTTGGGGGCAGAGGTTCGGCGTAACGATCTAAATCGTGATGTAATGACGGTTTTGATAAGCAAGCGCTTTTAACAGTTTGTCTTGTCTTTCAGCTAGCATCATTTCAACGACTTCACCAAAGATCACAACATGGGTTGCGGCTGGTTGAATTAATGTGACGCGGCAAGAAAAGGCAACAAGCGGCTCTTTCAAAACTGGATTTTGATTCATATCGCGATGCCATGAACCATGTTCAAATCGCGCTACACCATAAACACCTGTACGCCCTGCAAAGATATTTGCGAGCTGTTCATCGCTTGCGCAAAGCGTGTTAATGCAAAATGTGCCGTTTTTTTGAAGCACAGGGAGTGAGCGACTATCAGCGCTCATACATACAAGCACCGTTGGCGGCTTATCTGACACCGATGTGACGGCTGTTGCTGTAAAGCCAGCGTCCCCTGCTTGTCCGCCTGTTGTGACGATATGCACTGCACCGACAACACGGCTCATGCCTTCACGATATGTGTTGGATGGTGCTACGTTGATAATGGGTTGAAGGTCATTCATAAACTGTCTGTGACTGACATTTCATGAAAGGTCAAATGCATCAGCTTTTACTGCAATGGAATTTGAATTGCGCTTTTGCGCTCAAGCCACTTAGGAACCGGCAAACCCTTTTGACGCAAGAATGTAGGATTAAAAAGCTTTGATTGATAGCGCGTGCCGTAATCACAAAGGATTGTCACGATTGTGTGACCTTTTCCCATCTCTTGTGCGAGGCGTATTGCGCCGGCAATGTTAATTCCCGATGAGCCGCCAAGACAAAAGCCTTCATCCTCTAAAAGATCAAACACGAGCGGAATCGCCTCTTCATCAGGAATTTGATAAGCGTGATCTAGCGGCATTCCTTCAATATTTTTTGTGATGCGTCCTTGTCCGATGCCTTCGGTGATGGATGATCCAGAGGATTTGAGTTCGCCTGTTTTCGCCCATTCATACAAAGCCGCTCCCATGGGATCAGCAAGGCCAATTTGGATATTGGCCTTGCGCTCTTTAAGTGCCATGCCAACACCTGCTAATGTGCCACCAGTACCCACTGCGCAGATAAAACCATCGACTTTGCCTTGTGTCTGTTCCCATATTTCAGGTGCAGTTGTATCAATATGTGCTTGGCGATTAATAGGATTATCAAACTGGTTTGCCCAGATTGCGCCTTGTGGATGCTCGCGGGCAAGCTGCTGCGCAAGGCGTCCAGACACTTTGACGTAGTTATTGGGATTTGAGTAAGGTACAGCGGGAACCTCTACCAGCTCCGCACCCAATAGACGCAGCATGTCCTTTTTTTCCTGTGACTGCGTTTCAGGGATCACAATGACGGTTTTAAAGCCGAGCGCATTGGCAACCATCGCAAGGCCAATGCCTGTGTTGCCCGCAGTGCCTTCAACAATAATACCGCCTTGGCGTAATTCACCGCGTTTGACAGCATCTTGGATAATCGCAAGCGCAGCACGATCCTTCACGGATTGCCCGGGATTCATAAACTCAGCTTTGCCTAAAATGGTGCAACCTGTGAGTTCTGATGCCTTTTTGAGTTTGATCAACGGGGTGTTGCCAATCGCTTCAACAATAGAATGACGGATCATGATTTTTTCTCACAGGTTAAACGGTCTTACTCACGCTTTTTTTGCTATCCTGCAATATTCGTACTCGACGTTTTGCGCAACTGGCATACACTTGATGACATAAAAATAGTATGGCGCGCATACAGGTGCCATCATCATGGGAGGCCACAATGTCTGATACGTCATCTTTTGAAACGGCTTACACATCACGGCCATGGACACCTTTTTATGATAAAGGAGTTGCCGCTGATCTTGGTGCGTGCCCCTACAAACATATCGGCCAGATGGTCACTGATATCGCTCAAACCTATGCCGATAAAAAAGCGTTTAGCGTTGTGCTTCCAAATGGCATGGAGGGATCGCTCACCTATACTGACATTGATAAAGCCTCAGACGCGTTTGCCATTTATCTACGAGAGGTCATTGGCCTTCAGCCAGGTGATCGTGTCGCGGTGCAGATGCCGAATTCTTTGCCGTTTCCGATTGCCGCATTTGGTATTTTCAAAGCGGGATGTGTGCTTGTGAATGTCAATCCGCTTTATACGGCTGAAGAAATGGGCAAGCAATTTGCCGATGCCACGCCTAAAGCCCTTGTAATTATTGATCTTTTTGCAAATAAACTGCCAGAAGCGTTTACACATTATCCCGTGCCCCATGTCATCATCACGCGGATTGCCGAGTTTATGCCGTTTCTACAACGCACCCTTGTTGGTTTGGTGCAGCGCTATAAAGATAAAACTGTCTCGCCCATTTCTTTGCCGCATGACACGTTTGCAAATGCTTTAGCAAAAGGACAAGATCTGTTAGAGAAGGGGGCGATACAACTCAAAGCTTATACATCGCATCTCACGCTTAATGATCTGGCGTGTCTGCAATATACGGGCGGCACAACGGGGGTGAGTAAAGGCGCGATGCTCTCACACGGCAATCTGTTGATGAATATGCTTCAGGCTATGGCGATGATTGGTGAGAAGGGGCAAAAGGGGCATGAAACAATTCTGACCGCGTTGCCGCTTTATCATATCTTTGCGTTCACCGTGAATTTTCTCGGCTTCTGGTGGATGGGAGGGCATAATGTGCTGATTCCTAGTCCTCGCCCCATATCAAATTTACGCAAAGCGCTTGAGAAACACCCCGTTACATTCATCACAGGGGTGAACACGCTCTTTAACGCACTTCTCAATGAGGATTGGTTCGCGCAAAACCCGCCTAAAACGCTCAAAGCTTCTGTGGCGGGTGGTATGGCGCTGCATGGTGCTGTGGCTGAGCGCTGGGGCAAAGTGACGCAAACGCCCGTGATTGAAGGTTATGGTTTGACTGAAGCGTCTCCCGTGGTGACATTTAACCCGTTTGATCGCCCTAAGCGCGATTACATTGGCATTCCCTTATCATCAACTGAGGCGATGTGCGTCAATGATCAGGGACAACCCGTTGCGGTGGGGGAAGCGGGCGAGCTTGCCGTGCGAGGCCCTCAAGTAATGATGGGCTATTGGCAGCGCCCTGATGAAACAGCACAAATCATGCATCGTGATTGGCTCTTGACCGGCGATATCGCCACCATGGATGCAGAAGGCTATTTCAAAATTGTCGATCGCAAAAAAGATATGGTGGTTGTCTCTGGCTTTAAGGTGTTTCCAAATGAAGTGGAAGATTGCTTGGCAAAACACCCTGATGTCGTTGAATCGGCAGTGATTGGTGTGCCCGATGATATTACGGGCGAAGCTGTGAAAGCTTTTGTCGTCTCGCGTAATCCCGCACTCACTGAAGCAGATATCAAAGCGCACTGCAAGCAGCACATCACCAGTTACAAAATTCCAAAAACAATCGTGTTTAAGGATGAACTGCCTAAAACACCTGTCGGCAAAATTTTACGACGCATGTTGCGGGATGTGTGATTATACAACGTAGAATGTAATGACTATTTATTTGAAAAAGTTGGTTCACTATGACGTTATTCCACCCGCGTATTATTGAAAAGCATATTAAAACAACAACTACTATTTCCGCTACACATTCAGAGATACTAAGTAACTGGGCAGAAAGTCTGGCAAAGGGCGCTTTCAACCGTGAAACGTCACACGATGGTGAGTTCATTCAGCGTATTCTGATTGATGTGTTAGGATATACTGGCAGCAGTGCTGGTAGCTCGTGGACGTTGGCTAAAAATCAGCCTGTAGGCTCTGGCAACGTGGATGTAGCACTTGGACATTTTAGTGCGGACAACTTGAAAATCGTCGCACCATTCGAGCTAAAAGGTGCAAAAACCCGTGATCTTGATGCTATTATGCCCGGGCGCAATAAATCGCCCGTCCAGCAAGCATGGGAATATGCGATGGATGCCAAAGGCGCAAAATGGGTGTTGGTATCAAATTACCGTGAAATTCGCCTGTATGCTGTAGGCTATGGCCGCAAGGACTATGAAAGGTTTGATCTATCTCATCTTACTGATCCAACTCATTATGCAAGATTCATACTGTTGCTTTCTGCTGAAAACTTGCTTGGAGAGCGTGTATCCGCATTACTCAAGGAAAGCGAAAATAAAGATAAGGAAATCACAGACAAGCTCTATCTGGATTACAAAACGCTACGTTCACAGATGATTAATACGCTGACGAAGGATAATCCGTCAGTGCCAGTGCTTGATATTGTACAGCACACACAAACAATACTGGATCGCATCCTATTCGTGGCATTTGCCGAGGATCGAGGCTTGCTACCCAATAATACGCTTAAAAGCTGCTATGAAGATCGCGGGAAATGGAATCCTCAACCTGCTTGGGATAACTTCAAGGGGTTGTTTCATTCCATTGATAAAGGAAATCCACCCCTTAAAATTCCTGGTTATAATGGCGGCCTGTTCGCACAAAATGACACACTGAACAATTTGAAAGTTAGTGATGCTCTATGCGAAGGCTTCAAAACCATTGGTGACTATGATTTTGAAAGTGACGTTAGCGTTAATATTCTTGGTCATATTTTTGAGCAATCCATCACCGACCTTGAAGAAATAAAGGCCAGCATTAGTGGTGAGGAAACCAATTTTGATAGGAAGAAAAGCAAGCGCAAGATAGAGGGTGTTTTTTATACACCACCATACATCACGCGCTATATCGTTGAACAGGCGGTAGGCGGATGGTTGAATGATCGTAGAAAAGAAATCGGATTCGATAAGCTGCCTGTACTTGAGGATGTCGATTATGCTTCCATTCAGACTATCGCACGGGGCGCACGAAAGGGAACTGTTACCTATACCCCTCACATTTGAAGAGTTGGTGTCTGAAGTATTTTGAAGTTATCGGATAGGCGGTCAACCCATAATCGTGCTTTTTGCGGAAAAGTGGTATTCAGGAAGCCAAGGATGGCCTTCACGA
>JBIKVP010000091.1:0-7030 GCA_044356745.1 Beijerinckiaceae bacterium
CTCCTGACGTTGGTCTGGTTCTAAAAGCGTACCCATACCAAATTGGAATCAAAACAACCTTAATAAAAAGATAACGCCAACTCTTCACTCACGAGGGGTATAAAGCACATAATGATTTTGCAGCAGGTGCTAGATATTTATTAGGATCCTCAAAATCTTTAATTGAACAAATTGAACAAGCTTCAGAAGAGATCAATCATGAGAAAGACAAGTCTCAAGAGGATAATTCACAAAAAATAACATATCCGAAAGAAGAAAATAAGTTACTCGAAGTCATTGAGAATGGAGCTAAAGCAGTGACAGGCTCTATGCTTTTTATTGGCAAAAAATTATTGCCTAATCCTGTTTAGTACTGCTCTTTCATCAATATTCTATTGTTGTAACGTTCTATTATTTTACAAGGTATTACGGCTTAAAGATTCGCTTTTTCTTTTTGCCGATTTGATTTTTAGATGTGATTTTACTGCGCTTGCCTTCACTCAAAAGCTCAAAGGTGAGTGCGCCTGCAACAGGTGCAGCATCAATCAGTTTCACCTCAACGCGATCTCCAAGGCGGTGTGTTATGCCGGTGCGTGAGCCAACAAGTGCATGACGCCCTTCATCAAACGCGTAATAATCATTGCTCAATGATGAGACTGGCACAAAACCGTCTGCTCCCGTATCATCAAGTTTTACAAATAATCCTGAACGGGTCACACCAGCAATGCGTCCTGCAAAGGTTGATCCAATATGTTCAACAAGGTGATGGGCAATGAGGCGATCAATGGTGTCGCGTTCCGCAGCCATTGCGCGTCGCTCAGCTTTTGAAATCTGCTCACCAACCTCTTTTAGATGGGTTGAGGTCACATCTTTAGACAATCCATCATGACCCAAACCAAGGGCACTAATCAAAGCGCGGTGCACAATCACATCGGCATAGCGGCGAATGGGAGAAGTAAAGTGCGCATAACGCCTTAAGTTGAGGCCAAAATGGCCATAATTTTCAGCAGCATATTCAGCTTGCGCTTGAGAGCGCAGGACAATCTCATTGACAAATGCTTGATGCTCTCCACCTTCAACCGCGCGTAAAATGCGATTAAAGAGTGCGGCTTTAAGCGCACCTGCTTTAGGTAGCTTCAAACCGATTGAAGCTAAAACCTCGCCCAGATTGCGCATTTTTTCAACCGAAGGCTCATCATGGACGCGATAGAGCAGGGGGCTGGCCTTGGCTTCGAGTGTTTCGGCTGCGGCCACGTTGGCCATAATCATAAACTCTTCAATCAGTTTATGAGCCTCTAAACGTTCTGGCACGAGCACGCGATCAACCTCACCTTGTGGATTGAGAATGATTTTGCGTTCTGGCAGATCAAGAAACAGCGGCTCACGCGCTTCACGCGCTTGTGTTGCGCAGGTGTAAGCATCCAGAAGCGGTACAAGAACAGTGTCATAGAGTGGCTTTGCGTCATTATCGGCAAAGCCATTGAAAGCGGCCTGCGCCTGTTCATAACTGAGTTTAGCCACCGATTTAATCATGACGCGGTGAAACGTATGCGCGATTTTACGCCCCGTGCGATCAATGACCATACGCACCGCCAAAGAGGGTCGATCAACATCCGGTTTAAGCGAGCATAGATCATTCGAAATGCGCTCAGGCAACATCGGCACAACACGATCAGGAAAATAAACGGAATTGCCGCGTTTAAGCGCTTCGCGATCCAGTGCCGAATTGGGATGAACGTAAGCGGCCACATCAGCAATCGCGACATACACCACAAACCCGTCTTCATTGGCAGGATCATCGTCAGAATGTGCATAAACCGCATCATCATGATCTTTGGCATCACTTGGATCAATCGTGATGAAGGGCTTGGCGCGCCAATCCTCTCGCCCTTTAAGCGAAAGTGGGGCGGCCTCATCCGCTTCTTTTATCACAGCGGACGGAAATATATGCGGAATATCATGCACATGAATGGCGATGAGGGAGGCTGCACGTTCTGTTTTAATGTTGCCCAAGCGCTCTTTGACAACGGCTTTAAGTGTGCCGTGTACTCCTGATTTTTGCAACGTTACACTGATGAGATCACCATCTTGAGCCCCCAGATTGTCTTTTTCAAGAATGCTGAGTTCTTTGGGGCGTCCCTTTTTCTCAACAGGAACCAGTCGGCCAGAACCATCGGGCAGAGCGCGGTAGATCCCCATGGTTTGCAACTTGGCTTTGGGGAGAAGTTTGATAACGCGACCCGCGTAAGCACAGCCCTCTGCTTTATCGTCAAGCATGGACAACCGCATCAAAACCCGATCCCCTAAACCGATCGCAGCTGATTTGCCCTTCTCTCGGCTGGAAACCATGACCAGAATGCGTGGTGGCTTTGATTGATGTGTATCATCCCAGTCAGCCGGTTCAGCAATAAGCTCCCCATCCGAATCACGGGTGATGATGTCCGCCACAACGACGGGGGGTAAACGTCCTGTTTTGCTCATGGATTTACGGCGACGGGCGATCTCGCCGCTTTCTTCCATCGCACGCAAAGTGCTTTTTAAAGCGATGCGCGCTTCATCGCCTGTAATGCCAAAAGCACGGGCAATCTCGCGCTTGCTCACTTTCCCTGTCGCCTCACTCAAGAACTTGGCGATCTCTTCACGGGAAGGCAATCCACGTTTTTTTTGAGGGGCTTTTGGTGAAGGCGAAGAAGCCTTAACGGGCATGACAATAGCCTTGATCTAGAGAATAGTCAGAAGACGTTATTGAAAACACTTGATTCAGAACGCTTGCGTCAAATGTGATTATACGCCATCACAGCCTCAAACGAAAATATAGGATTAGTCTATGTGTTTTAAATGACAATTCCAAGATGCGAATGTCTATTTCATAAAACGCTGCAAATGAGTTAAGCATGGTTACCACACAATCCGATCATCATATCGCAGATCATTATGTCGCAAGTTTGAGCGATGCACAGCACGCCTGTATTCGCGGAGCACGCGTACTGATTGTTGAAGGGCGATTTTACAATTCCATCAATGATATGCTGCTTCAAGGAGCACGAGGCGCGCTTGATGAGTTGGGTCTCGAAAATAGTGTGCTCACTGTGCCCGGTGCGCTTGAAATTGCACCAATGATGATGATTGCGCTACACGAATCTGAAAACGCCGGCACACCTTTTGATGCAGTGGTTGCGCTTGGCTGTGTGATCCGGGGTGAAACGGGACACTATGATATAGTTGCCACTGAAAGCGCGCGCGCCCTCATGGATTTGTCTATTGCGCTTGGAATGCCATTGGGAAATGCTATTCTCACTGTTGAAAACATGGAGCAGGCTCAAGTACGTGCACTAGATAAAGGGCGCGGTGCGGTGATTGCAGCGCTCACGGTGCTTGCATTCAAGCGTGACTTTCAAGCCAAAAGTGATCTTCAAGCTGAGAGTGACGCATCATGAGTAACATTAAACTTCCCGAACAGCCAAAACATGTCAATAAACGCTCTGGGGCACGGGTATGCGCCGTGCAAGCGCTTTATGCCATGGAAACAGCGGGTAAAGGATTGCTTGAAGTGATCCCTGAGTTCGAAGCATTCTGGCTTGGGCAAGAGGTTGAGGGGTTACCAGCGCTTCCTGCTGAATCAAACTTCTTTCAAGCGCTCGTGACAGGTGTTGTTGAGCATCAGCATTTTATTGATCAAACAGTGGATCAAACATTGATTAAAGGATGGCCGCTTAAGCGCGTTGAAGCGGTGGTGCGCGCCATATTGCGTGCAGGAACATTCGAATTAAAATATCGCACCGATGTTCCTGCTAAAGTTGTGATCAGTGAATATGTGGATGTGGCAAAAGCCTTTTACACCGATGATGAACCCAAACTCGTCAATGCAGTGCTTGATGCCATTGCGAAAGATGTGCGAAGTTTAACGGCTTGAGACACGTGCTTTAATTGTGGCAAGAAACTTGAGTAGTGAGACATTTTAAAATTTAGCTTTTGGTAAAGTTTCCGTCATGGCCGAACCCGTCGGGTCAAGCCCGCGCATGACGCTCAAGTTTCAAAGGCATAAATGTCAAACTGTCCCACTACCGAATCTTGGCAAGCATTTCATTTTTTTTTCAAATCAGCTAAACAAACGTCAAAGAAGTGAGGCGCATTGTGACGACTGATTCGACCCCCCCCAACATGCCATTTATGGGTGATACGAAACCGATTTCCATCATCGATGAAATGAAGCGCTCTTATCTTGATTATGCGATGAGCGTGATCGTGAGCCGTGCATTGCCTGATGTGCGTGATGGTCTCAAGCCTGTGCATCGGCGCATTCTTTATGCGATGTATGAGAGCGGTTACACCCCCGATAAAGCCTATCGTAAATCAGCGCGTGTCGTAGGGGATGTGATCGGTAAATATCACCCTCACGGTGATCAATCGGTTTATGATGCGCTCGTGCGCATGGCGCAAGAATTCTCAATGCGTCTTATGCTTGTAGATGGACAGGGTAATTTTGGTTCGGTTGATGGTGATCCGCCTGCCGCAATGCGTTATACCGAAGTGCGTATGGCAAAATCTGCGATGGCGCTCATTGAAGACATCGACAAAGATACCGTCGATTTTCAGGATAACTACGATAACTCTGAATCTGAGCCAAAGGTTCTGCCCGCGCGCTACCCTAACCTGCTTGTTAATGGTGGGGGCGGTATTGCAGTTGGGATGGCAACAAACATTCCGCCTCACAATTTGGGTGAGGTGATTGATGCGTGTATCGCTTATATTGCGAACCCTGAGATTTCGATTGATGATCTCATCGAGATTGTTCCTGCGCCAGACTTTCCAACGGGTGCGTCAATCATGGGTCGTGCGGGTGCGCGTGCTGCGTATCATCTCGGGCGTGGCTCAATTATCATGCGCGCCGTTTCACGTATTGAAACGATCCGTAAAGATCGCGAAGCCATTATTTTTACGGAAATTCCCTATCAGGTCAACAAAGCGACGCTCATTGAGAAAATCGCTGATCTTGTCCGCGAGAAAAAGGTAGAGGGCATTTCTGATCTGCGCGATGAATCAGATCGTGACGGTATGCGCATCGTCATTGAACTTAAGCGCGATGCGGTGGCGGATGTGGTTCTCAACCAGCTTTATCGCTTTACACAACTTCAGACCAGTTTTGGCGCGAATATGGTGGCGCTCAATGGTGGGCGTCCTGAAGTGCTCAACTTACGTGATTTTATTGTCGCGTTTGTGGAGTTTCGCGAAGAGGTTATTGCCCGTCGCACAAAATTTTTGCTCAATAAAGCGCGAGATCGTGCGCATGTATTGTGTGGTTTAGCGATTGCCGTCGCCAATATTGATGAGGTGATCCGCCTCATTCGCACGGCGCCCGATCCACAAACAGCACGTGAATCGCTCATGGGGCGTGACTGGCCAGCCCATGACATCGCGCCTCTGATTGCACTGGTGGATGATCCGCGTCACCGTGTGAATGATGATGGCACATACCGTCTCTCTGAAGTGCAGGCGCGTGCTATTCTTGAATTGCGTCTGCAACGTTTAACCGCTCTTGGACGCGATGAAATTGGGGACGAACTCAATAAACTTGCGGGTGAAATCACCGATTATCTTGATATTTTGCGCTCGCGTGAGCGGATGCAAGGCATGATCGTTGCTGAACTCACGCATATTAAAGCTGAGTTTGCGACACCGCGTAAAACGCAAATTCTCGAATGGGATGCTGATCTTGAAGATGAAGATCTCATCGCTAAAGAGGATATGGTCGTCACTGTTTCGCACGCGGGTTATATCAAGCGCGTACCGCTTTCAATGTATCGCGCGCAGCGTCGCGGCGGTAAAGGGCGTTCAGGGATGTCAACGCGCGATGAAGATTTTGTCGCGCGGCTGTTTGTGGCTAACACGCATACGCCTGTACTGTTTTTCTCCTCCATGGGGCAAGCTTACAAAGAAAAAGTGTGGCGTTTGCCGCTTTCGGCTCCTAATGCACGCGGCAAAGCGCTCGTCAATATGCTTCCGCTTGATCAAGGGGAGCGCATTACCACCATCATGCCGCTTCCTGAAGATGAGCAAAGTTGGGATAAGCTGGATGTGATGTTCGCAACCGCTTCAGGCAACGTGCGACGCAATAAGCTGTCGGACTTTGTTCAGGTCAATCGCGGCGGAAAAATCGCGATGAAGCTTGATGAGGGCGATACCATCGTTGATGTTCAGATTTGCACCGAAGAGGATGATGTTTTCCTCACAACCGCGCTCGGCCAATGTATTCGGTTTGCCACAACAGATGTGCGTGTCTTTAAGGGACGCGACTCAACAGGTGTTCGCGGCATTAATCTGAGCGAGGGGGATCGGATTATTTCAATGGCGATTTTGCGTCACGTTGATGCATCGGCTGAAGAGCGTGCAGCTTACTTGCGCAAGCGCCGTGCCGTTGAGGGCGAAAGTGGCGAAGAGGTCATTGCTGATGGTGAAGACATAACTGAAGCCGTTGATATTTCACAAGAACGCTATGCGCAGCTTTCAGCGCATGAGCAGGTGATTCTGACCATCTCCGAAAATGGTTATGGCAAGCGCACGATTGCTTATGAGTATCGTGTCACTGGGCGCGGCGGCAAGGGTATTGTGGCGATGGCGACAACCGAGCGTAACGGCCCATTGATTGCGTCTTTCCCCGTCGATCACTCGGATCAGATTATGCTTGTGACAGATGGCGGACAGCTTATTCGCGTTCCTGTTGAGGGCATCCGCATTGCAGGACGTGCGACGCAAGGGGTCATCGTCTTTAATACCGCTGATGACGAAAAAGTCGTTTCTGTCGAGCGTATCAGTGATGACGGTGAGGGCGAAGAAGAAGACGTAAGCGCTTAGGTTGCGGTGTTTTGGCAAGAAGGTGTGGATCAGTTGAAGCTATCGAAAGATTGAACCTCAACCGTCATGTTGCGGGTATCCACGCCTTTAAGAACCATTGTGCTATACCCCTCGTGAGTGAAGAGTTGGCGTTATCTTTTTATTAAGGTTGTTTTGATTCCAATTTGGTATGGGTACGCTTTTAGAACCGGATCAACGG
>JBIKVP010000092.1:0-6993 GCA_044356745.1 Beijerinckiaceae bacterium
CGGTGCGGTGGCGTTTCAAAAGCTCCTGCCGTTGATCCGGTTCTAAAAGCGTACCCATACCAAATTGGAATCAAAACAACCTTAATAAAAAGATAACGCCAACTCTTCACTCACGAGGGGTATATTGACTTTTACAACATTGGGTACGCGCAATAAATGTTGACGCAAAGCCTCTGCGACATCTTTCATGCGCGCATAATCAGCCCCGTCGCCTGTCAGCATGTAAAGAATTGAATCGACATCACCATATTCATCATTGACCATGGGACCAATAAGATCTCGCGGTAAATCACCACGAATATCGCTGAGTTTTTTTCGTAGTTGGTAAAACAGCTCAGGCATCTGTTTGGCAGGAGTGTAATCTTTAAACTCCACCATCATCGCAGCAAAACCTGGTTTGGTGTAGGTTTGTACTTTGTGGAAGTAAGGAAGCTCTTGTAATTTTTTCTCAATGCGATCAGAGACTTGATCCTGCATCTCAATCGCTGTTGAACCAGGCCAGAGAGCACTGACAATGGCAACTTTAATGGTAAAGTTTGGATCTTCGCCGCGCCCCAGTTTCACGAAGGCGAATGCACCTGATACAAGCGTTATCAAAATAAGAAATAGCACAAGCGCCTGATGACGCACCGCCCATGCCGAAAGATTAAAAGATGTGGGACTACTTGTCGTCATTGCTCACACCTTAAAAATCCAGCTTTTGAATGGGACGCACTTTTTGACTCTGATCCAGTTTGTGCACGCCCATAACCACAACTTGATCACCATCAATCAAACCATCGCTGATAAGAACCTCACGTGATTCATAAGCCGTTACGCTCACCGGTTTAAGTGTTAGACCGCCTTGCGCATCAACAACCCATACGGCTGATCCACCACCTTGATTAAAAAGGGCCGAAAGTGGCACGCGGAAAATATGAGCGCGAGCAGGTTCTGCAAGTGTAACGGTTGCGGTCATGCCAATCTTAACTTCATCACCCGCATTTTTAAGCGAAAACCGCGCTTGATAGGTACGTGTTACCATGTCGGCAGCGGGTGACATCTCTCTTAAAAGAGCTTCATACTGACGATCAGGCGCTGACCAGAGCGACACGCGTGCTTCCCCTGATTTTACCCACTCCACGAGTGTTTCAGGAACCGCAATCACCGCTTCTTTTTCATCAAGCTGCGCAACACGAATCGCTGTTTGTCCGGAATTCACCACTTGCCCCGGTTCAATTGCGGCTAAAGTCACGACACCACCAACGTCTGACGAAAGGGAAGCGTAAGAAAGTGCATTGGTAGCAAGTGATAATGTGCGTTGTGCACGCGATAAACGCCCCTGCGCCTCCTCTGAAATGGCACGTTGGCGATCAAGGTTAGCTGCGGCTGACCAGCCCTCAGCGCGCAGGGTTGTAATCCGTTTAAGATCAGCATCAGCTTGAATAACAGAAGCTGTGGCCGCACGAACTTCCGCTTCAGCCTGTTCACGTTGCAGCCGTAAATCTGTTTCATCAAGAGTGGCAAGCAGTTGTCCCGCTTTGATAACATCTCCCACTTGAATAAGACGTTGTGCAACTTTGCCGCCAACACGAAAACTTAAGTCCGTTTCAATACGTGGCCGTATGGTGGCAACGAACGTTCGCTCAGCAACACGGGGGGAGGTGCGCGCTGCCTGAACTAATACAGGGCGACCCTCATCCTTTTTTTCGGCTTTTTGTTCTTCTGAACAGGCTGATAAAACAGCACTAAAAATAAGTAATGTTGCCAGAATATAAAAACGAGAAACGTACGAATACGTTAATAAAGAACGGGTCATAAACCACCACCTGCATTAAGTGATTCAAGATTTAATTGATTTTAAGTCGCTTGGCTAGAACTTGTTTTTTACAAGTCACGACTTTGTTATTTTGATTTTGACCCTTATTATTCAGCGGCAAAGATTTTGGGGTTACGCATATCTTGAAGTGCTTTACGATAATCGAGCGGCATCACTTTCACAAATTTCGTGCGATATTCCTGCCAGTGATCCAGAATATGGGTGGCGCGTTTAGAGTCGGTATATTTGGCATGTGCACGTATCATATGGAGCAGGCGCTCTTCATCATGGCCTAAAATATCGTTCAATATGTTTATGCGTCCTTTCGTTTCAAGGTCACCACCATGATGATGTAGTTTTTCAAGAAGATTATCCTCTTCTTCAACAGGTTCTAAATCCACCATTGAAAGGTTGCATAAACTTGAAAATGTACCTTCCTCATCCAGTACATAAGCGATTCCGCCTGACATTCCTGCGGCAAAGTTACGCCCTGTGCGCCCCAAAACAACAATGACACCCCCCGTCATATATTCGCAGCCGTGATCACCAACGCCTTCTACAACCGCTAAAGCACCAGAATTACGAACCGCAAAACGCTCGCCTGCCTGACCTGCAATATAGCACTCACCCGCAACCGCGCCGTAAAGCACTGTATTACCTGCAATGATTGCATCATGTGCAGGTTGTTTTCTCACGTCATGCTCTTTGTCATGGGCGTGCTTGATACGACCATCCACGTCTTCTTTTTTTTCTTTATCCTCGCGCACAGGCGGTCTGACAATAATCTTCCCTCCCGATAATCCTTTGCCAACATAATCATTGGCTTCACCTGTTAAATGAAGCGTGAGGCCAGCCGCTGCAAATGCACCAAATGATTGCCCTGCTGTACCTTCTAAAACGACCGTAATCATCTCATCAGGCAATCCTTTGTGTCCATAACGACGGGCAATCTCCCCCGACAACATAGCGCCAACAGTGCGATTTGTATTGCGTATTTTATGGACAAGTTTGACAGGTATCTGATGATCAAGGGCTGATTCAGCCTCATCAATCATGATACGATCAAGCACATCCGTGACCGGATGCTGTTGGCTTTGCGTGTGATATTGCGCTTCAGGAGATGTTCTATTCGATTGGTGAAGGACGCGCGAAAAATCCAGTCCACGCATACGTGGATTAGCATTCTCACGTACATGAATAAGATCAGTGCGGCCAATAAGTTCATTGAAATTTTTAAAGCCGAGAGTGGCCATAATCTCTCGCACCTCTGCCGCCACAAAAAACAGATAGTTGATGACGTGCTCAGGTTGTCCCTTGAAGCGTTTGCGCAATACGGGGTCTTGTGTTGCAATGCCAACGGGGCAAGTGTTGAGGTGACATTTACGCATCATTACGCAGCCCGCTGCAATCAATGGCGCAGTGGCAAAGGCAAATTCATCCGCCCCAAGAAGTGCGCCAAAAATCACATCAAGCCCTGTGCGCAAGCCACCATCAACTTGAAGCGCAATACGTGATCTTAAACCATTGAGCACGAGCGTTTGATGTGTTTCAGATAATCCTAATTCCCACGGTGAGCCTGCATGTTTGATGGAAGTGAGAGGTGACGCGCCTGTGCCCCCCTCATAACCTGAAATCGTAATATGATCTGCGCGTGCTTTGGCAACACCTGCTGCAACCGTTCCGACGCCTGCTTCAGACACTAGTTTTACGGAAATCGCAGCTTGTGGATTGACGTTTTTGAGATCGAAAATAAGCTGAGCCAAATCTTCAATTGAATAAATATCATGATGGGGAGGCGGTGAAATCAGCCCGACCCCGGGTGTTGAGTGCCGCACACGGGCGATGCGTGCATCAACCTTATGACCTGGAAGCTGTCCACCCTCACCAGGCTTTGCGCCTTGCGCCATTTTGATTTGCAATACATCCGCATTGACAAGATATTCAGTCGTGACACCAAAGCGTCCTGAAGCAATTTGCTTGATACTTGAACGCGCTGATTGACCATTGGGAAAAGGTTTAAAGCGATGCGCCTCTTCCCCGCCTTCACCAGTGTTGGATTTTGCACCAACGCTATTGGCAGCAAGTGCCATAGTTTCATGCGCTTCTTTAGAGAGTGAGCCATATGACATTGCTCCCGTCGCAAAACGCCGCACAATGTTAGCAGCAGGTTCCACTTCATCAAGCGAAACGGGAACACGGCAATTGTCTGGCGCATTGATCAAGTCCCATAATCCACGAAGCGTAAGCGTGCGTGTGGCTTGATCATTGATCATGGCTGAGAATGTTTGATACTTTTCACGTGAATTGAGTCGTACTGCGTGTTGAAGATGCGCCACGGCATCGGGTGTCCAGCTATGCGCTTCGCCCCGTTCACGATAGAGATAATCTCCCCCCACAGCCAACATCTGCATGAGTTCAGGTGAGCTTCCAAACGCAAGAGCGTGACGCATAACGGCATCATCAGCTATTTCAGAGAGGCCAACGCCTTCAATTGCGCTTGATGTGCCGAAGAAATAACGTGCGACAAGCGCGCTACTTAAGCCAATGCAATCAAAAATCTGCGCACCACAATAGGATTGATACGTTGAAATGCCCATTTTGGCCATGACTTTGAGCAAGCCCTTACCTATAGACTTGATATAACGATGCACGACTTCTTGAGCACTCACCTCTGCGGGGAAATCACCTTTAGCCTGCATTGCCAGCAAAGTATCAAACGCCAGATATGGATTAATCGCTTCCGCACCAAAACCTGCCAAACAGCAGAAATGATGCACTTCACGTGGTTCACCTGACTCCACAACCAAGCCAACAGATGTGCGTAATCCTTTGCGGATCAGCGCGTGGTGCACAGCGGCCGTAGCAAGTAGCATGGGAATAGGGATGCGATCAGGGCCAGTGAGACGATCCGATAAAATAATGATGGTATAACCGCCATGAACACTCGCAATCGCCCGTTCGCATAACCGCTCTAACGCACCTTCTAAACCTTGCGAGCCTTGCTCAACGGGATACGTGACATCAAGCGTTTTAGTATCAAAGCGATCTTCAAACTGGCCGATTGATCGGATTTTTTCCAAATCAACATTCGTAAGGATAGGCTGACGTACTTCCAAGCGCTTGCGGCGTGATGTGCCCTCTAAATCAAGAATATTTGGTCGTGGGCCGATGAATGACACCAGACTCATCACCAATTCTTCACGGATCGGATCAATCGGCGGGTTTGTGACCTGCGCAAAATTCTGTTTAAAATAATGATAGAGTAATTTGGGTTGACGTGAGAGCACTGCAAGCGGTGTATCAGTCCCCATTGAGCCAACGGCTTCTTGCCCCGTCACTGCCATAGGCGCCATGAGAAGTTTGACATCTTCTTGCGTGTAACCAAATGCCTGTTGACGATCCAGCAATGACACATCTGTGCGACTATCACGTGCCTGCACAGGACTAAGGTCTTCAAGAACGATTTGTGTGCGTTTAAGCCATTCCTGATAAGGATGCGCGTTGGCAAGCTCCGCCTTGATTTCGTTATCAGGAATAATACGCCCCTGACTTAAATCCATGAGTAACATGCGTCCGGGTTGTAAGCGTCCCTTATGGATAATGTTTTCGTCAGGAATGGGTAGCACACCTGCTTCTGAGGCCATAATCACGATACCGTCATTTGTGACGAGATAACGCGCTGGACGCAGGCCGTTGCGGTCAAGCGTTGCGCCAATCAATTGTCCATCGGTAAACGCCATTGCGGCTGGCCCATCCCATGGCTCCATGAGGGCAGCGTGATATTCATAAAACGCTTTGCGCTCAAGTGACATAAAAGGATTACCTGCCCATGCCTCTGGAATAAGCATCATCACCGCATGAGGAAGGGAATAACCACCTTGCACGAGAAATTCGAGTGCATTGTCAAAACAGGCTGTATCTGATTGCCCTTCATATGAAATTGGCCAGAGTTTAGAAATATCATTGCCAAAAAGCTCGGAGTCCACACTTGCCTGACGTGCCGCCATCCAGTTGACATTCCCGCGTAAAGTATTGATCTCACCGTTATGTGCCACCATGCGATAAGGATGCGCTAAGCGCCAACTGGGAAACGTATTCGTGGCAAAACGCTGATGCACGAGCGCGAGTGCGCTTGTGAGGCGTGAATCGCTTAAATCCGTGTAATAGCTTCCAAGCTGATGCACGAGCACCAGCCCTTTATAAACCAATGTGCGTGATGACAGGCAGACGGGATAATAGCTCATCAAAGCATCATGACCCGTCTCAATTCCTTTGCCATAGACGCGATTTGAAACAACCTTACGTATGATGAATAGCTTGCGTTCAAACGTTTCTGGATCAAGAAACGCTTTGCCATGACCGACGAAGATCTGCCGATGAACGGGTTCTGTTGCGATAACCCGCTCTCCCAAACCCGTATTATCGACAGGTACATCACGCCATCCCAGAAGCGTTAGCCCTTCTTCAAGAATCACGTCCGCAAAAATTGTTTCAATCATCTCGCGGGCTGATTGATCTTGAGGCATAAACAAATGCCCTACGCCGTAGGCGCCTTTTTGAGGGAGCGTGAAGCCTTGTTGTGCGCACTCTTCGCGTAAAAAAGCATCGGGAATTTGAAGAAGAATACCGCAACCATCACCCATTAACGGATCAGCGCCCACAGCGCCGCGATGATCAAGATTGGCTAAAATCTGCAAACCTTGGCGCACGATGTCGTGAGTAGCATTATTATCAAGCCGCGCTATCAGCCCCACACCACAGGCATCTTTTTCATGACGCGGATCATAGAGCCCTTGCGCATCAGGTAGGGCAGGGTCACGCACAGGGGTGTTATTCAAGATCATTGCAAAGCTCAGCACTTAAGAGATCAAATATGACCAACTTAAAGCATACGCCTCGTTTCTTTTTGGATAAAGAGGCCGCTTTTTAAGCATAAAAATAATCAATCATTCACAGAGAGCTACTGCTAACATCAACATCGCTGATTAGTTTTAATCGTTGGATGTCGATGTGATTATAGTTTTTGCTTAAAACATTAAAGCCAATAGATGGTCAAATGTTAGATCAATCAATACTTCGCAATGAGAGGCGCTTGACGTTGTGGGGCGGGAGCATCCCAACGATATGTCAAAGCGACTGACACAATATCGACTGATGGTTCTGCTTCGCCAATAAACAAGACAGGGCGGGCAGGG
>JBIKVP010000029.1:0-22705 GCA_044356745.1 Beijerinckiaceae bacterium
CGGTGCGGTGGCGTTTCAAAAGCTCCTGCCGTTGATCCGGTTCTAAAAGCGTACCCATACCAAATTGGAATCAAAACAACCTTAATAAAAAGATAACGCCAACTCTTCACTCACGAGGGGTATAAATATAAAAAGAGGTGCGGGGCGTGCTGAAAATAACGCAATAAAATCAAATGGAGCTCAAAACCCGCACATTAGACTGAAATATTTGATTTTATTAAATATCTTTACGCCATCGCCGCCCACCATTTAATTGTATAACTTTACACAGTTTGAACATATCGTTTTCGCTCAAACGCATCAATTACACCTTACTTAATATTTGGTCTGATCTTATCAACTCCAACAAGTTTTGGTAATCGATCAAGCCCACGGGCGCTGCTCTGCATTTTTCTCCTCGAAGCTATTAATCGCTTCAGCTTTTTCAAGTGTGAGGCCAATATCATCAAGCCCGTTCAGTAAACAATGCTTACGAAAGGGATCAATCTCGAACGTGATTGTGCCGCCATCTGGCCCTTTAATGGTTTGGCTCAGCAGATCAACTGTTAATGTAGCATTGGAGCCTCGTCGCGCATCATCAAGTAATTTCTCAAGATTTTCTGATGAAACGACAATCGGCAAAATACCATTTTTAAAACAATTGTTATAAAAAATATCAGCAAAGCTTGTTGAAATGACACAACGAATACCAAAATCAAGCAAAGCCCAAGGTGCATGCTCTCGGCTTGAACCGCAGCCAAAATTATCCCCTGCAACCAGTATCTGTGCATGGCGATATGCAGGCTTATTAAGCACAAAATCGGGGTTCTCCGCGCCATTATCTAAATATCGCATTTCGGCAAATAATCCTGAACCAAGTCCAGTGCGCTTGATGGTTTTCAGATACTGTTTAGGAATGATCATATCTGTATCGACATTGATCGTTTCCATAGGGGCTGCGACACCAGTAAGTATATCGAACTTTTGCATTGTATCACCTGATTATAATTGTTTTAAAGCACTTTAAGCGAGAGTGACATTTAGTGCTGCGTAACAACATGCAAAAAAAAGAGCAAGGGCACATGTCTTCTTTTATGAAAAGTAAACAAACCCGTCCGCCCTCCTTTAATATCTCCGAGATGTATCAAAAGCGAAAAATAAAACGCAACATATTGAAAAAATAAGTATATTCGCTTTTTGTTCTTGACTGATTAACGGCTCCGTAACCTCAATTGATTAGTTTTGTAGGGTGTTGCGTCCGTGCCACGTGGTAAAAAGTCTCTGAAGGAGGCTTGTGTGGCGCGATGGATAGCGTTGGTCAAAGGAGCGTACCATGGCGTCAGTGTTGAGTGTGTCGCGTTTGCGTCAAATTGTGAAAAATAATTTTGGAGCAGGAAGTTTCATCGCTTTAGGCGTAACAGGCTTTGTGGTTGCAGCGGTACTTGTCACAACAACCCCTGCCGAAGCGCGCAAGCGACGCGGTGGTGGCTATGCTCCACCTCACGCAGCAATGGTCATTGATGCAAAAACAGGTCGCACATTACACGCTGTTAATGAAGATGCATTGCGCCACCCTGCATCAATTACAAAAGTAATGACGCTTTATATGTTATTTGAACAGATCGAAAAAGGTCGATTTTCGCTTCAAACACCGCTTCGCGTTTCAGCAAATGCAGCACGTCAAGCCCCATCAAAAATAGGCTTTAGTGCTGGTGATAACATTGTAGTTGAAGATGCTATCAAAGCACTTATAACAAAATCGGCAAACGATGTCGCCGTTGTTGTGGCAGAAAATATTAGTGGTACAGAGGAAGCTTTTAGCGAACAAATGACACGCAAAGCCCGCTCATTGGGTATGACGCGTACAACATTTCGTAATGCATCCGGTTTGCCTGATTTGCGTCAAGTGACCACTGCACGTGATCTCATTACATTAGGTCGTGCCTTACAAGAACATTTTCCGCTTTATTATCACTATTTCGGAACGCGTTCTTTTCACTACGCAGGTTCAACATATCGCAATCATAACAAACTGCTTGGACGCATTGAAGGTGTAGACGGTATTAAAACTGGATTTACACGCATGTCTGGTTTTAATTTACTCACATCAGCGCGTGATGAAAATCGTCATGTGATTGGGGTTGTATTAGGTGGTCGCTCAGGGGCATCTCGTGATCGCGCAATGGCTTCATTGATTGAAGAGCAAATGCCGCGTGCTTACGCAGGAGCAAGAACAATTGCACCAGTCGTTGCTAGAGCATCATTAGAGCGTACACGTCCGGCCGTAATTTCGGCTATACCAACACGTAATTCAGACAACGCAATGGATACAACTCCGGCGAACAGTTCACCTTTAGCAAGTGCAAGCCTTGCACGTCTTGCGCCATTGGCCAGTCGCCCGCAACCCCTGCCAGAACCACGTGAGACCGCGCTTAGTGATGATACGTCGCCACGTGAGCCTGCACCGCGCCCTGTTCAAGTGGCATCTGTTGCATCAGCTGCTTCAATTGTTTCAGCAGCCAATGCGGCACCTTTACCTGCATCAACGTCAACGCCATCACCATTTCGCTGGGTTACAGGAGCGCAAGCCGTTGTGAAAACGTCAGCTCTTTCAGGCCCCCTCCCCCCAATGCCAACTGCGCAAGCCCCCCAACCTCACCCTACCCGTATTGCACTGGCTCACAAAGCTGATGTTGATGTAGCAACAACATCAAGTCTTATCCGCGCTGTTGAAAAGCCTGCTCCTAAAGCAGAATCGACTCAAACGCGCACATCATCATCACGCTCAAACTGGTTGATACAGCTTGGAGCCACGGATGAAGAAGAAAAAGCGCGGGCAATTTTATCACGTGCACGTGAGCAGGGTCGTTCTGTACTTAAACAGGCAGAAGGATTCACAGAAAAAGTAAATAAAGATGGCACAACGCTTTATCGTGCGCGTTTCAGTGGTTTTGATGAACCTAATGAAGCACAGGCTGCCTGTAAGTCTCTTAAAAGAAATGGATTTTCCTGTTTTGCTACAAGGGGATAAGTCCAAAATGTTCAAAATAAGTTGAGGGTTAAATATCCTGCGTCTTAACGATTGTAAATAGTTTATCTATTGCGTCTGTATGCGTTTAGTTGTGTTTGGAGTGTTGAGTATGTTTCGTCACAATAATCTTGATAATGATGTCGCGGGCTTGATTGATACGGCTAGCGATCCATGTCGATCCACCTTGATCGGGATGGAGTTTCTTCATCAGCAAACGGTGCACGCGTCGAACGTCAGTCTCACCAGCCTCCGGCGTAAGACCCAAGATATCGTAGGCCTCTTGTTCGCTCATCGCGCCCGTTTCAGATTCCGTGCGCGTCCCCGCGTCCGTGTGCGTCTTCAAGTTTTCGCGCCATCGGGGAAAGCAGCGATCCAGATACGCCTCGGCTAGATGCATTGATGCACTATCTTGCTCTGTGTAAAAACCACACCACTGAGCTAAATCTGTATCGTTGACTTGTGTTATATCATGAGATTGGTGTTGTGGATCGACGATTGTTCCAGAAAACGCACCACTTTTATGCACTATTTCAAGAACGACATAGCGGGATATGAAGCGCGACGTGCCTTTACGTCTTGGCGTAATGAGACGCGAAGGATCACTTTGCGCTAGCTGACGGACAAGCACTATCATCGCAAGTGAACCAATCATTAATGGAAAATTTGATCGCCACAGGAAAATGAGTGCAAGGACACCCAAAAATATCATCGAAAGGCGTGTTGACCAAATTACAAGTGTCTTTGGGTGCGCGCCGCGTAAAAACACCATAGCTGCCCATATAACCGCAACAATCGCTAAACCATACCAGAACATGTGACCTCATCGACAGTTGAATCATTTTTTTATTATAATCTTTAAAACATAGGCTGATTTGCTTGTGATTGCCATAACACTGCGTAAAAGTGCCGCTATAAGATAGTTAGGTAGGCTTGTTATGAACACCATACAGTTTATTCGTGGAGCGCGCATGTTGCGCGAGACGGTTGCGCAATGGCGTAATGTCAATCAGACGGTTGCACTTGTTCCAACGATGGGTGCACTTCACAAAGGGCATATCTCACTTATCAATACTGCACGTAAGCAAGCTCAAAAGGTCATTGTCTCAATTTTTGTCAATCCTATGCAGTTTGGCCCTCATGAAGATTTCAGCCGCTATCCGCGCTCCTTAGAACAAGATCGTGATATGCTCGCCAATGCTGGGGTCGACGTGCTTTATGCGCCTGATCTGATTGAAATGTATCCGCAAGGCTTTGCAACGTCAGTGAATATGAAAGGCCCTGCTCTCGCCAATCTTGAAGACGCTTTTCGCCCCACACATTTCCAAGGCGTTGCAACTGTTGTCTCTAAACTTCTCTTGCAATCACTCCCCAATTATGGGGTTTTTGGTGAAAAAGATTATCAGCAACTTCTCGTGATAAAGCGATTAGTTGCTGATCTTGATATTCCCGTGCAGATCATAGCATCCGAGACCGCGCGTATGCCAAATGGCTTAGCACTCTCATCGCGCAATCAATATTTATCAATGACGGAACGCAATCAAGCCCCCCTACTTTTTGATGTGCTCTATAATACGGCTTGTATGATTAAACGGGGAATGTCTGTTCAACAGGCATTAAGCGGCGGCAAACGCGAACTGCAGAATATTGGTTTTGACCTTGATTATCTTGAAGCACGTCATACCCAAACACTTGCCCCAACACACAACACTCAAGAACCTTTAGTCCTTCTTGCGGCTGCACGTCTTGGACAAACACGTTTGATTGATAATCTGATGTTAGAGCGCGTTAATCCCGATCAACCACCCTCATCGTTAATAAAATCAATGTAGGCTTTGAACCAATCGTTTTTATTTCTCGTATATAAAGTTCTTCTAGGTCATCGCTGCTTGATAACCGTCTCATTGATTTTTAGGGAGTGTCTCATGACAAAAGTAGGTTTAAGCATGCGCCATGTTGCTCTTGCCGTTGCAGTTGCGACAAGCATGGATGCATTTGCAACAAAAGCACTGGCGAGCTCTGAAGAGTTGTTGTCAGCATCCCAAATACGTGAAAAAGTAGTGGGCAAGCGCATTTATCTTGCCACACCTCTAGGCGGCGAATTCCCACTTTACTATCGCACGGACGGCCAAGTTGATGGTTCAGGCGAAGCACTGGGCATTGGTAAGTGGGTGCGACCTACAGACAAGGGACGTTGGTGGATCAGCTCAAATCAACTCTGCCAAAAGTGGCAGACATGGTATGATGGCAAGCCTATGTGCTTTACATTGCGAAAAATAACCGATGATCGCCTTGCTTGGACGCAGGACAACGGAGATAAAGGCACAGCGCGTATTGGCAAGTAAGTGTTATAACGCGTTATAACACCAATCATGGAGGACTAAGGTCAAGCCATAGCCCTTACATCTTTCAAGAAATCATCTACTCTTTGATTTACATTTGATGTTTCTGATAAGATATTCCCAGACTCGTTTTGAACGAATTCCGCAACTTGTCCTGTCTCAATCGCAGAATGCAGTAAGCGCTCCATTTTATCTTTGACGTGTGCGACCCCTTGGTTTGCACGAACGGCACCGTTAGCAATCTCATTCGTCGCTGCTGATTGTTCTTCAATTGCGGAGGCCATTTGCAATGACATGCTTTGCACAAGATTAATTGACTCCGTCACATCTGTGATGGTTTTAAAGACCTTAGAATAAATTGCTTGCATTTCAGATATACGTTGAGAAATTTCAACAGTCGCTTTTTCAGTTTGATTTGAAAGATTTTTCACCTCAGCTGCTACAACACTAAACCCGCGCCCACTCTCACCAGCACGCGCCGCTTCAATCGTTGCGTTGAGTGCGAGAAGATTTGTTTGTTGCGCAATGCCTTGAATGAGACCCACTATAGATGAAATTTGTTGCACAGCATTAGCCAGTTCATCGACAGCAGATACCGCCGATTGTGTTTGTTGTGTCGTATCACCCACAATATTACTTGTTTTAGTCACTTTTTCTGCCATTTCACCAATTGTAACGGCCATTTGCTCAGATGCAGACGCAACGACTTGCACGCCCTCTGACGCTAATTTAACGGCCTCAGTCGTTTCATCCACCTCTTGACGGGTATGGGAAGTTGTTTGGGTTAATACGAAAGAGTTGTCTGCCATTCTTGTTGCTGAATCCTGCAACTTGTGAGCAATCATTTTAACAGACTCATCTAAAGACGATGCAAGCGTATGGAGTTCGTAGCTCCTGCTTTGTCTATTTTTGTCTTCTTGTTGCGTACGTTCCTGCTCAAGGTGTTTTATCTGACGCATATTATCACGAAAAATGGCAACAGATTGTGACATCCGACCAATCTCGTCTTTTCGTTCCTGACCGTTAATGGTGACATCAAGCTCACCAGAACATAATCTTTTCATGCATCGCGTCAGTGCTTCGATAGGGCGATAAACAGACATTGTTAAATAAATGATGAGCGGAAAAGTAAACATTAAAACTGCTAAAACACCATACATAATAATCTGACGATTCTTTTGCGCGGTTTGTGAAACTTGATTTGCAAAAACATCGGTTTCATTGATTGTTTCAGCTGTTATTTTATCAATCTGCGCGCGGACATCAGCGATAAGCGCTTCAGCTTCACCGATCATCATAACAGCCATACTAGCCTGAATTTTTCCCATTTCTATTGTGCTGTCGACAACGTTGCCATAACGCAGCATTTTCTCATTAACAGATTTTATTTGATCTTTGTGATGAGCATCAAGATCATCTAGTTCGTTGATCTTAGCCACCGCATCGTTGACCATTTTCTCATGATTTTTCATCTCGCCTTCAACTTTGCGCAGCAGATCACCTTCTACGCCACTGTTGAGCCAAGAAAGATAACGAAACAAAGCAATTTGGGTATCAGCAACATGTGCAAGTAGTGTCTCAACCTGATTGCGTTTTCGCAAGACTGAGGATGTCAATTTCTCAACACCCTGTGTTGTTTGAGATATAACATTGAAACTTTGGTAGCTCACTAATATGAGACATCCAATTAATATAATAGGTGCGATAAATGATTTTATTTTAATAGATACGTCATTAATGTAAAACATTTTTTCCTCTAGTTTATATGTATTTTTTATATTTCGCACCTAAAAATTATTACTGTCTGTAAACACCTACACCAAGCATATAGTCACCCATTCTTTCAACGTAACTTGATTTTGGCTCAATTTTCTTTGTCACAGGGTTAGGCCACATATAGTCAACCCAACCGGATTTTGGCCCTTGGGCAACAGCGATGAGCTCTTTAATAAGGAATTTGCCGTTCTGATCTTTTAATTCGATAAGATTTTTACCAACTAATGCGGCATTTGCACCGTGTGCAACATTGGTTCCATCAAATTTATAAATGAATGGATATAAGTCACGATCAACGAATTTTTTGTCTGTAACTTTTGCAAATGTGGCCTCTGCACCTTCTTTAGCAAAAGTCGCTTGTACAGATTTCACCATGGCGACGGCTTCATCGCGGCTACCATATTCATTTGCAAGAACCGGCACTGTCGTCATCATAACAAAGCATGAAGCAATAAACGCTCTTCTTAACATGAAATAACTCCTTTAGAAAAACCCCGTTTTTAACAGGCAAATGAAGCATATGAGACATTCGTTTATTTTCGGTGGACAGGGTTAGGAGCCATTCATGTGTTTTAAAGAAATGAATGATCACAAGCAGGCCGCTTGCCCTTGTGTTTTGTTGTGATCTCTTTTAATTCCTCTTTTTGGGATGGAAGAGGTTTTCATGTCTTCAAATTTAAACGCGCAATATATCAACGCTTCCCCTTTTCGCCTTGGCTTGACATTCGATGATGTACTTTTGCAGCCCGGTCATTCCGAAGTGATGCCTTCTCAAGTTGATATTCGCACCTTCGTCACCCGTGATATTGCTCTCAATATGCCTATTATCGCCTCCGCGATGGATACCGTCACTGAAGCCAAAATGGCGATCGCCATGGCGCAGAATGGTGGGATGGGCGTTATTCACCGCAACCTTGATGTTGATGTACAGGTGGATGAAGTACGTGCCGTTAAACGCTTTGAATCGGGTATGGTTGTGAACCCACTCACCATTCATCCTGATGAAACATTGGCCGATGCCCTTGATGTCATGAAACGTCATGGCATTTCTGGTATTCCAGTGGTAGAGCGCGCAGCAAGTGGGCTTAAAGGAAAGCTTGTTGGTATTTTGACTAACCGTGATGTGCGCTTCGCTGATAATCCACGTCAGCCTATCTCAGAATTGATGACAAAAGAGCGTTTGATCACAGTGCGTGAAGGGGTAACGCAAGATGAAGCAAAGCGTTTACTTCACCAACACCGCATTGAAAAATTGCTCGTCATTGATACAGAAGGTCGCTGCATCGGGTTGATCACTGTTAAAGATATGGAAAAACAAGTTGCGCACCCAAATGCTGCTAAAGATGCGCAGGGGCGATTACGCGTTGCAGCCGCAACAACGACGGGTGAAGAGGGTTATTCCCGTGGTGAGCGTTTGATTGAAGCAGGTGTTGATGTGCTTGTTGTTGATACGGCACACGGTCATTCAGAAAAGGTGATTGAAGGTGTGCGCCGTTTTAAAAAGCAGTATGGCCACATTCAAATTATTGCCGGTAACATTGCAACATCAGAAGCAGCGCGAGCTTTAATTGACGCGGGTGCAGATGGTGTGAAGGTAGGAATTGGCCCAGGGTCAATCTGCACAACGCGCATTGTTGCAGGTGTTGGCGTGCCGCAACTGACTGCTATTCTTGATACGGTGGCTGTTGCATCACAACAGCATATTCCCGTTATTGCTGATGGCGGCATCAAATATTCGGGTGATCTTGCCAAAGCTTTAGCTGCAGGTGCTTCATGCGTTATGGTCGGATCGTTACTTGCAGGTACTGATGAAACTCCGGGCGAGGTGTTTTTGTATCAAGGGCGCTCTTATAAATCTTATCGCGGTATGGGCTCGGTGAGTGCAATGGCACGCGGATCGGCGGATCGTTATTTCCAGCAAGACATCAAGGACTCATTGAAGCTTGTTCCTGAAGGGATTGAAGGGCAGGTTGCTTATAAAGGCCCTGTCTCAGGTGTGCTTCATCAACTCGCTGGAGGTTTGCGCGCAGCAATGGGGTATGTTGGTGGCCGAACCCTCAAGGACTTTCGCGAGAAAGCACAATTTGTACAAATCACGTCGGCAGGTTTACGCGAAAGCCATGTCCATAACGTGACTATTACACGTGAAAGCCCTAATTATCCGACAAGTGGTGGGTGAGTAAGTTGTAATCAGTTTTCTAACTAACAAAAAAGCGCCTTGTATAAGGCGCTTAAATATTACAACGAAAAACGAATAAACCAAGAGCGATATTAATCGCAAATTTGAACCCGCTGAACTTGATAAGTATAATCATCTATCCAAACTTTGCGTTTACGCCAACGGCAGGTTACTGGAACCTCCTCATAAACAGGCTCAGCAACGTAAACTGGTTTACCTGGATAATATCCATAAGGTTCGGCATAAGCGGGACGGGAAGCAGCTGCACCCAAAAGTGCTCCTGCGGCTAAACCTCCAACGATTCCAGCTGCAACTGCTCCACCATTACCTCTATGACGTCCGCGCGCTTCAGCGTCAGAATAAACAGATGCTGAAACAATTACGATAGCAAGACCGCCAAGTGCAGCGACCGTTGTCTTTTTTAATAAACCCAGTTTTGTTCCCATTTTCTTGTCCTATTCAAAAAGGTAAAGCGAATAATTCTGAAAAGCCAACAACGCCTTATAATATTATAATACTGTACACAATCTGAATCAATCATGGCCGTTTTGGGGCAATTCAAATCATCACTGTTTTGAGTTATTCTCCTGCAAAAATAGGTTCTACATATTTTGCTTGACGATCCTTTTTAAGAAGCTCCGCGATAAGAAACGCAAGTTCAATCGCCTGTTCAGCGTTTAGGCGCGGATCACAATGCGTATCATAAAGTTTAGCAAGATCAGCGTCAGAAATGTCACGCGCGCCTCCAGTGCATTCCGTGACATTCTTACCTGTCATCTCTAAATGAACGCCGCCTGCATAAGTTCCTTCAGATTGATGCACTTCGAAGAAATGTTTGATTTCTGTCATAATAAGATCAAATGGGCGGGTTTTATAGCCAGATGCGGCCTTGATCGTATTGCCGTGCATCGGATCACATGACCAAATGACATTGCGCCCTTCTTTTTGAACCGCACGAATGAGTGCTGGAAGGTGATCACCCACTTTCTCGGCTCCAAAACGACAGATCAACGTCATGCGCCCTGCTTCGTTACGCGGATTAAGGAGATCAAGCAATGTGATCAAACCATCGGGAGAGAGCGAAGGTCCACACTTCAAGCCAATAGGATTACGAATACCGCGAAAATATTCCACATGTGCATGATCCGGCTGACGTGTGCGATCACCAATCCAAAGCATGTGCCCTGACGTCGCGTACCAATCACCTGTTGTTGAATCAACACGTGTTAAGGCCTCTTCATAACCGAGCAACAACGCTTCATGACTCGTATAAAAATCAGTTACGCGCATCTCAGGATGCGTTTCAGGATCAATGCCAATGGCACGCATAAAGTTTAAAGTCTCTGTGATGCGCTGTGCCACATCCTCATAACGTGATGCTTGGGGACTATCTTTGATAAAACCGAGCATCCAACGATGCGCGTTTTCAAGATTAGCATAACCACCTGTCGCAAAGGCGCGGATAAGATTAAGTGTTGCTGCAGATTGACGATAAGCCATAAGTAGGCGACGCGGATTTGGCACACGCGCTTCATCCGTAAAATCAATGCCGTTTATAATATCACCGCGGTAACTTGGTAACTCTTTATCTCCGATTTTTTCATTCGGTGATGAGCGTGGCTTGGCAAATTGTCCCGCAACGCGACCCACTTTGACAATCGGCACCGCCCCTGCAAACGTCAAAACAACAGCCATTTGAAGAAAAACGCGAAAGAAATCACGTATATTATCAGCGGAATGCTCGGCAAAACTTTCAGCGCAATCGCCGCCCTGAAGCAAAAAAGCCTCGCCTTTTTGAACTTTTGCCAGCGCTTTTGTTAGTTTACGTGCTTCACCAGCAAACACTAGAGGCGGAAAGCCTCCAAGCTGCTGCTCAATGTCTTTGAGTGCCTGAGTATCTTGATAATCAGGCACTTGCTGAATCGGCTTACTGCGCCAGCTTACAGGTGACCATTTTTGATTTGAAGAAGCATTTACGACCGCATCCATGGGAACATCCTCGCCATTCAATGAACAGCATTATTAACACGCTGAGACGTATATAAGGGTGTTCACATCGAAAGGGAATAGTTCTTTACGTCGAACATAATGCTACGAAATTGCCCAGTGATTATCAAAATTAGCGCGTCAATCGTAGCCGCATGATTTCCGCAGCGATTTCTTGAAAAACTTGTCTAAGTTCAGACCCGTTTTTCGCCATGCGAAACTGCTTCGGGCTGCTTGCACAATCTCTCATGCCTTTAATTGCAAATTCACTAACCTCACGAAACAGAATTGAATAAACTTGGATACCCGCTGCTTTTGCATTTTTACATGCGAGCTCCTGTCGTTTATCAAGATATTCTTCAACATCTGCAAATAATTCAGAACCAAAACGCCCCTTTTTAATGTAACCATAAGCGCTGTAATCAGAAACCGTTTCACCGCCAAGCATTGAGCTTTCTTCAATCGTATTCGCACCATCTGACATCAAGATAATGAATTTTTTAGTTGTTTTTATTTGACTGCCATCTGCAAATGGCGCTTTGGGTGAAAGTGTTCTCCAACCCCACATCAGTCCTTCTGAAACGATTGTTCCGCCACCAATCCAGTGGCTAAGAGAATCGATTTTAGCTAGCAATTTAGATTTATTGCTCGTCAATCTAACAAGTTCATCTGGACAAGCTGCATTGGGACCGCGCGTTAATGGGCCGATTTCTGTGATTGATGGAGTTGTGACGCTATCGTATTTGAAAATATTGTAAAATGAGCCATCACTTTCAAGCTCCCACCCTACTGGTAAGCTGCCTCTATCAGGGAGATAGCTGTTAAATTCAGTTGTTGAACCGGCATTCCCCGACTCGTCAGGCCAAAAATAAGGTACAAAAAGACTATTTGCATCGGAGTTTGTTGGCTCTGCATCTGTCACATCATAAGGCTCAGGACGCGCTTCTACACATCCACGCCAACGCACACCTGATATTCTATTGAATAAGTCAAAATGACTTATCTTAGCAGGGTTATTCATATTGCATGGCTGAGGCATTGGAAAACCATTTGGTCTAAAAACGCTCAAACCTGGTGGGGCATAAGGTGCACCTGGACTATACATAACACCGTTAATTAAGGGTGCGCGGGTGTCTGGTGTAACATCTGCTTGCGCTGATTTGATCCCAAAGAGCTCTGAAGAAATAGAAGCAAAATGTCTTTTCAGACTGTAATTATTTTCTGTTTTATCTGTTCCGCGCGGCTTATTTGGTGGTTTAGGAGGCTTTGGTGGTTCAGGAGGCAGTGGCGGCTGACCTGTCCCCCCTCCTGTCCCCCCCGGATTATTATTACAGCCGTCTATACTTGCGACACCCTCATTTTCAAGAATGCTTGCATGATATTTTGAGTCTGCATTTGTATCCATCATATATTGAGGAATATTTGTTGGGCCGACATTTACTGAGGCGCTGAATGGGACGATGGACACTTTAACATCATCATTGGGTACATCGGTCACGACAAGATCAATAAATTCTCGAGCAGCAGCTTTAAGCTGCGCCATATCGTTTCGCATTGAACCCGTCACATCAAGTGAGAGGGCAATTTCAGTATTATAAACGGTATTTTTTGCCTCAGAAAGTGCGTTAACTTTCGTTACTGGAAAGCCAGAAACAGTCATAATTTTGTTAGGTTGCTTTACACTCGCTTCAACCCGTATGCCTTTTTCAACTTCTGTAATATTTAAGACAAGACTATCAAGGCTGTAGCCTTTCATGTTTGCCGTAAAAACATCTTGTGCTATCTTTTTGCGCTCCGCAGGAGTGGCATTCTTTTGTCGCGCTGCCGCAAGTGCCCCCGCATCGGCAGCGGCTGTCATACGCGTTTTCAACTCTCCAGCGCGAGAGTAATCAACTGCAACACCGACTATGCCAAACAAGGGAATAATCGAAAGGGCGAAGATCATCGCTCCTGCCCCGTCTTTATCGTGTAAAAATGATTTCGATTTTTTCATATGACAATCCAAAAAACTAAAGCTCTTCTGCTGCTTTTCATCCATTTCGAAAATCATTATTCATCCATAAACAATTTCTGTTTTCTTAAATGAATGTTTTAATTTAAATTGCTCTCACTTATAGTTAAAAATATGCTTAGGATATTTACGAGCTAAAAGAATATATTCTCATGGAACATGCTGCCATTTTCTGCAGAACAATCATGTTAAAAAAATGCATAATATTTCTCAGATGCTAGGACACATTCCAACGGTGTGGCATCATATTCAAATCAACCGATTTAAAAAGTGAAGCAAAAGTTATGGCCAAGAATTCCCCTTCTTACACCTGTCAATCATGCGGTGCGGTTTATTCTCGCTGGCAAGGCAAGTGTGAAGCCTGCGGCGCGTGGAATACGTTAACGCTTGAGGAAACGGGTGTTGGACATGGCCCCGCTTCGACCCAATCACGTAAAGGTAAAGGGCGTGTTTTTGTATTGGAAAGCCTGAAAGGTTCAGCACAAGATGCACCGCGCATTCCATCAACGATTGATGAATTGGATCGCGTTACAGGGGGCGGATTTGTTCATGGCTCTGTTATTCTTCTTGGGGGTGATCCGGGAATCGGTAAATCAACCCTGCTTATGCAGGCGTGTGCTAAAATGGCTCTGGTAGGTCATCGCATTATTTATATTTCGGGTGAAGAAGCTGTGGGGCAAGTGCGTCTTCGCGCTGAACGCCTAGGGCTGGCACAAGCACCTGTTGAGCTTGCCGCACAAACCCATGTTGAAGACATTATTGCCACACTGAAAGAAGGAAAACCCGTTAGCTTAGTCATCATCGACTCAATCCAAACGATGTGGACAGATACCGTTGAAAGCGCGCCAGGAACCGTGACGCAGGTGCGCGGCAGTGCTCAAGCCCTCATTCGTCATGCAAAAACAAGCGGTGCTGCTGTCATTCTGGTTGGACACGTCACGAAAGATGGTCAAATTGCAGGGCCACGTGTTGTTGAGCATATGGTCGATGCCGTCATGGCGTTTGAAGGAGATAGTGCACATCATTTTCGTATTTTGCGCGCATCAAAAAATCGCTTTGGCCCCACCGATGAAATCGGTGTATTTGAAATGACGGGTCAAGGCCTTGCCCAAGTTCCTAACCCATCTGCACTTTTTCTCGCGGATCGTGAAGCAGCTGCACCGGGGACAGCTGTTTTTGCAGGGATGGAAGGCACGCGTCCACTATTGGTAGAAATTCAAGCGCTTGTTGCGCCGACATCTTTGGGTACGCCGCGACGCGCTGTCGTCGGTTGGGACTCAAACCGTCTCGCAATGATTATTGCAGTGTTAGAAGCTCATGGTGGCGTGAAGCTAGGAATGCATGATATTTATCTTAATGTTGCGGGTGGCCTTAAAATCACGGAGCCCGCGGCGGATCTGGCAGCGGCAGCCGCACTTATCTCATCTTTGACAGGGGCGTCTTTACCTTCTGATGCGGTTTATTTTGGTGAACTAGGGCTATCGGGGGCAATAAGGAGCGTGTCACAGGGAGCATCGCGACTCAAAGAAGCGGCCAAGCTTGGCTTCGCACAAGCGATCTGCCCATCTATACAGCGTACCGAGAAGAGTGTTTCACAAGATAAGCACGATAAAAAAGACAGCACGGTCTTAGCGGTCAACACCATGATGCATGTCAGTGAACTGGTGGCTAAAATCGCATCGCAAGCCCCTAAAAAGCTTCACCGCACCGCATAAAGTGTATTCAGATGTGTGCAAATACACGTCAAGGGGTGACGCTGGCATTTGAAATGGTTTATTTATCTTTGATTCTATTTTAGTTGTGAGAAAAGGCCAGACCCCCAATGTCGTCTTTACCAGTATCGCTTTATGATCTTGTTGTGCTTGCCATTGTGCTGCTCTCAGCTTTTTTAGCGGCTGTAAGGGGCTTTACGCGTGAAGTGCTTGCAATAGCCTCATGGGGCGCTGCAGCTATTGCTGCCCTTCTTTTACATCCACAGCTTGTTCCCTTTGTTAAAGTTCATATTGAAAATCACAATATTGCTGTGGGTGTCGCAATCGCTGCCATATTCCTTGTGACGCTTGTGATCGTATCATTTATTACAGTGCGTTTGTCTGACTTTGTGCTCGACTCACGCATCGGCCCCCTTGATCGGTCTTTAGGTTTTTTATTTGGCGGCGCTCGTGGTCTTTTAATCTGTGTGATTGCAGCGATTTTCTTCAACTGGCTTGTTCCAGAGAAAATGCAGCCTGATTGGGCAAAAACCGCGAAAATGAAGCCTGTTCTCACAAGTGCTGGTGATACGCTTCTTGCTATGCTGCCCCAAGACCCTGAAGGTTTACTCAAAGGTCTTAAAACTCCCAAAACAGATGGCACGGAAGAAGCACCTGCTGATGTAACACCTGAAACACCAGCCAGACGTGGATAGAGTTTTGTGCTCTAGCGCACATTTTAAGCTCGCCTTATCACTCATCTTAACTGACTTGTGAAAAGACATCCTTTCATGCGCGATTTATCCTTTTGTCGAATGTGAAAATATGTTTGTCTGGCAAAAATAAAAAGGGGGTTCAATGTATATATTCTATCGCGCATTTCATAACGTTCAAAAACGTCGAAGCGTTTGGCCTTGTATTATAAGGCGCTTAAAGTCTGATACATGCCTAGCCGCTAAATCGTTAGCTGTCGCAACGGTGTGTATGACTGCTTTAGGAATAAGTATCGTTTCTACCCCGTCTCAAGCGCAACCGTCACCTGCATCCCCTACCCTATCGCAAAATAGTCCGCTCTTTCTTGATCAAGGGTGGGATGAGCACATGCGCCAACTTTTTTATTTTACGCCGCAAGGCTCACGCATGATGCCAAAAGACTGGTTTCTTGCGCTTGAAACGCTCGAAGGTGATACGCTTTTCTCAGATCGTTCTAATTTAAGCCGTTATGGTTTTATTTATCATGAAGTGGCAAACGCTGATCTTAATCCCTATAATCTTCCCATCGGCTTTGCAATTGATCCTGTGGAAGTGCGTAATGAAGGGCAGCATATCGGTCTGACGTGCGCTGCGTGTCATACGGGTGAAGTTGAAATTAAGGGACAGCGTATTCGTATTGACGGCGGCTCGGCAACGCTAGATTTTGATACTTTTTACAATCATGTCGCTAAAGCTGTACGCACAACATTGCGTAGCGAAGAGCGTTATCAACGCTTCGAAGCACGCGTTCTTGGTCAATCTATCTCTGAAAGTAAGCGTGAAGCCCTTAAAGAGGCTTTTACTGCTTTTGAAGCACGCTTAAGCGGCGATGCAGTGATCCGTCATCCAGAAGTCCCCTCGGGATTTTCGCGCGTTGACGCTCTTAATCAAATCATCAATGCACTTGCAGTCAAGGATCTGCGACTCCCGGATAATCTACGTGCTGTTGATGCACCTGTGAGTTATCCGCACCTGTGGTATGCCCCCAAACTTGATTGGGTGCAGTGGAATCCTGTGGCATCTAACCCTTTTGCACGCAACATCGGCCAAGTGCTTGGTGTTTTTGGCTCATCTAATCTCACAAGTTTACTTGATCGTCTCTTCACATCCACAACACTTATCAACAATCTGATTGCAATTGAAGATTGGCTTCATGATCTTAAAAGTCCGCGCTGGGATGAGGCGCGCTTTGGTTCAATTGATATGCCTAAAGCCACCCGTGGGCGCGATATTTTCAAAGCGGAGTGCGCAGGATGTCATAACATGCCGCCTTTCCGCATGACGCAAGCTGATGAAAACATTGCAGGAAAAACTTTCATTAAAGTGGGGCGTATTGATTTCCGTAAAGTCGGCACCGATCCCACATACATGCAAAGTTTTGTCTCGCGCTCGGTGAGCACTGGGGAATTAGAGCACATTCTCTTTGATCATCGCGCTGTGGTGAATGGGGCTGAGTTCTTCAAAGGCGTGGTTGGTGCAGTCACAAAGCGCGCGACACTCATGCTCCCCATGTCAAAAGATGAAAAGGTTGCCGTCAACGGTTATCGCTTCAAACCCAAAGAGGGCGAACGCCTGTTTGAAAAGTTACAACCTTATGAACCTCCCTCATTAACAGATTTAAAAGCTGGCCCCCTCCTCGGCACATGGGCGACAGGGCCATTTCTTCATAACGGATCTGTCCCCAATGTGTATGAACTGCTTTCACCACCTGCGGAGCGCTCAAAAGTGTTTTGGGTTGGTGGACGTGAACTCGACACTGAAAAACTTGGCATGATTTCAACAGAAAAAGCAGGGTTATTCAAATTCGATACCACACTCAAAAACAACGGCAATGGTGGTCACGTGTTTCCTAAAAATGGACTGTCTCATGAAGATCGCTTAGCTGTGATTGAATATCTCAAAGACCCGTTACGCTTCGCACCTGCGGGGTACAAGATTGAATGAGGAAATGAACCCGTCCGTCATGGCAAGACTTGTTCTTGCCATCCATGCCTTAGCCACACCCTAAAAAGCGTTATGCTTCCAAAGACGTGGATACCCGCTATAGCTCATGCAAAGCATGAGCGTTCTGTAGACAAGAACGGTTGCCAAAGGCAACCTATGTGCGGGCATGACGGTGGAGGTTCGCGATCATAGTATAAATAACCTAATCCTAAGGATTTCTCATGTCACTGCTCGCAAAATACGATGAAGGCACAAGCGCTCAACGCAAAAAATGGGTGCGTAAATGGCTCGATGAAAAGCCCCGTGCTTTTGCTCAAGAACTTCGCGAGTCGCGCCCGATCTTGCGCACACCGCTGGGTGTACTGGTCTCTCGTTTTGAAGATATCATCGAGGTGCTGCGACTGCCTGACACCTACACTGTGGGACTATACAAGCCGAAAATGGGTGACTTTATGCTGGCGCAAGATGATGTGCCCGCACATTTTCGCGATAAAAGCATCATGCGCGCAATGCTCAACCGCGATGATCTTCCGCAAATCAGGGCGCTGATTGCGGGTAAAGTGAAAGCAGCCCTTGATACAGCGGGGGGACGCATTGAATTAATTGAAAACGTCACCCGTATGGCTGCCATTGCCTTGGTGGAAGAATATTTTGGTTTTCGCGGTGCACCAAAGGGCAAATTATTTGAATGGTCATACTGGAATCAACGTGACGCATTTCACAACCAACCGTTTAATTTTAATGATGATGCCGATGACATTCATGCCAAAGCACAAAATGCCCTCAATGAAATGAAGGGCTATCTTGTCACGCTGGCACAAAAACGGGCGCAAGAGATTGCGGCTGGCACGGCCCCTCAAGATGTTCTGACCCGCATCATGAAAACAAAATTCGCCGATGATGTGGGCTTTACCCCTGCCCGCTTTATCATCAATGTCGGCGGACTGTTAATCGGCGCAGTGGAAACCACTTCACAAGCCGCCGCACAGGTGATTGATGAGTTGTTGCGTCGTCCTAAAATTTTGAATGATGCGCGTATTGCCGCACGCGAGGATAATCTTTCACGCTTTGATGGCTATGTGTGGGAAGCTTTGCGCTTTCAACCCATATCACCTTATATGTTTCGTCTAACTGCTAAAACGCATGTTCTCGGACGTGGAAAAGGCTATGAGACAACGCTTGAAGCGGGGGATGTTGTTCTGCCGCTCGTGCAATCAGCGATGTTTGATGATACACGCTTTCCAGAGCCGAACAGTTTTGATCCCACCCGCTCACTCGATGATATGTTTCACCTCGGTTGGGGACATCATGAGTGCCTCGGTAAATATCCCGCGATGGCGATGATTCCTGAAATTGTGCGGCAGGTTATTCTCAAAGACGATCTTAAAATCATCAGCCCCATTGATCGCAAGGGTACACCCTTTCCTGAGCATTTTGAGATTAGCTATAACGCATAATTCTCCACAGATCATAAAAAAACAGGCCTGAAAAAGGCCTGTAAGTTTATTATGAGGAGAGTAAAAAAATCTATTCATCAGTATGACAAGTATAAAATAACATCGGTGCGCAAACGCATATCGCGCATTAAATTCAAGAAAACTCAACAGGTTGAACCGAACCACCGCCACCTGAAGCCGAACCACCCATATCACCAGCACCAGAAAGCGCTTTCATAAAAGCCTCAATCACGGCCTGCATGTCCGCTCCGCCAGCTGCTTCAACGCCTTCTTCTGCACCACCAACACCACCACATCCACTACACGCCATTGTATGATCCTTTCGTGACTGTACTTTGTGATGCATGCATCAAGTGTTTCTACGCACACAAAAAACATGTTTTAAAATTATATCAAAACATTAATGTAAAAAACACGATTTGTGTTATTTTAATAACATCGACTGTTGATTTAAAAACACATTGTGAAGTAAAAGAGCTTTTATAAAATTCCTTTTCTTGAATTAACCATAGCTATATTAAGCCATAAATTTTCAAATACTCAAAGCGGAAAAATATCATCTGTTAGTATTAGCCAAACGAATGATTAAATTCATATTGTATAACATTTTTAATGATTTTTAATAATCTTAAAAAATGGCACATCCTTAATTTGTAAATTTTATGAATATGAATCACGCTGTGTGCGCCATAAAACCTTTTCTTGAAAGTCTTTTCATCTCTCACTTAAACCATTAAGACAGCACAAGCCCAGTCAGTGAGGATGCCCCGATGATGGATGCGATGAAAGCTCTGATTAGTCAGCTAGCCACCGGTGAGCCACTCAGTGCAGCGCAAGCCGAGACCGCATTCGAGCAACTCCTTGCTGGATCTGTCACGCCAGTGCAGCAAGCCGCGTTTCTCATGGCGCTTAGGGTGCGCGGTGAAACGGTTGAGGAACTCATTGGCGCGGTGCGCTGCTTGCGTGATCGCATGATCCGTGTGGAAGGCCATGCAGATGCCATTGATATTGTTGGCACGGGCGGAGATCATTCTGGTTCATATAATGTTTCAACGCTTGCAAGCTTAATTGTGGCGGCGTGCGGTGTGCCTGTCGCTAAACATGGCAATCGTGCGGCGTCTTCTCAATCTGGGGCTGCAGATGTCTTATCTGAATTAGGCGTTAAATTGGGTGGATCACCTGAACATATCAGCCGATGCATTACGGATGCGGGTGTAGGCTTCATGTTCGCCCCTGCCCATCATGCATCGATGCGCTTTGTAGGCGAAGTGCGCAAAGAACTGGGTATTCGCACCATTTTTAATCTCATCGGCCCGTTATCCAATCCTGCGGGTGTTAAGCGTCAGCTTTTGGGTGTGTATGATCGGGCATGGCTTGAACCCTTGGTTAAAGTACTTGCGGCCTTAGGGAGTACGCGCGTCTGGGCAGTGCATGGTGCGGGTGGGCTTGATGAAATGTCCACCACGGGCGAAACCCATGTTGTGGCGCTTGAGGCTGATGGAATACGCACATTCACGCTTACGCCTGAAGAGGTCGGCTTACCGCGCGTCTCGCTTGATCAGCTTAAGGGAGGATCACCCGCTCAGAATGCACAAGCGTTGCGCGATGTGCTCAACGGCGCGAAAACACCTTATCGCGATATTGCGGTGTATAACGCAGCCGCAGCACTCGTAATTGCGGATCACGCCGATGATCTGGCTCATGGCGTTCATCTTGCACAACATGCTATTGATGAAGGGCATGCGAAAGCGACATTGGACAAGCTCATTATTATTTCTAACAAAGGGGCGTAAACTATTGTTATGGCTGATATTCTCAAAAAAATAGAAACTTATAAACGCGATGAGATTGCCAAAGCCAAAGCGCGTGTCTCTCTTCATGATCTTGAATTGCAAGCCAAGGAGCAATCAGCTCCTAGGGGTTTTGAGCGAGCGCTTCGAGAAAAAGTGGCGGCTGGACATACAGCACTCATTGCTGAAATTAAAAAGGCCAGTCCCTCAAAAGGCTTGATCCGTGCTGATTTTGATCCCCCTGCCCTTGCGCAAGCCTATGAATTGGGCGGCGCGGCCTGTTTATCGGTGTTGACGGACACGCCCTCCTTTCAAGGCTTGCCAGAGTATTTGCGACAGGCACGCCATGCCTGTTCGCTACCTGTGTTGCGTAAAGATTTTTTATTTGAGCCTTATCAGGTGGTTGAGGCGCGGGCGTGGGACGCTGATTGCATCTTGATCATCATGGCGAGTGTCGACGATGAAGCCGCCCGTGATCTTCTAAGCGTCGCGCAAAAATGGGGCATGGATGCGCTGATTGAAGTGCATGATCGCTTTGAGCTAGAGCGCGCGCTCAAACTCAATGGCTCCATGATTGGCATCAACAATCGTAACTTGCGCACCTTTGATGTATCGCTCAGTGTGACAGAAGAACTCGCACCGCTCATCCCCGCTGGTGTGCTGATCGTGGGTGAAAGCGGAATCTTCACCCCTGAAGACGTGATGCGCCTCAAACGCGCCAATGTTCACACGTTGCTTGTGGGTGAAAGCCTGATGCGTCAAGAGGATGTGACGGCCGCAACGAAGGCGTTGTTGTCAATTTAGGCGCAATACATTACCACCCGCTGTGAGGTTGACCGGGCCCTCCACTGCATCTTGAGCACGATCAAGGCGCACTTGAGCCAGCGCCTCACCGTTAAGGCATGTGCCTAATGTGCCTACGCGCTTGTCACCACCCATAATATCTGTGCCTTCAGGGAAGCAAACACCAGCCTCAAACATCACGCGCACAATGCGTGTTCGGGATGTGCCGCGATGGTGCATTCGCGATACCACCTCTTGCCCTACATAACAGCCCTTTTTAAAATTAAGCCCATTGAGTAAATCCATGTTCACCTCATGAGGAAAAGCATCGCCATAAGCGAAGTCGCGCCCCCCCTCTGGCACACAATGTGCGATGCGCAGTGCATCATAGACGCTCAGATCAGTTGCCGCGATTCCTGCAAACGCTTCACGCGGTGCAATCACGCGCCACCCCATCCCTTCATGACGCGGATCACGAAACGCTATTGTCTCTTTAATGTTTGGCTGATGATCGCCCTGATATGAGATGATGCCAAATTGCTCTGAAACATCGTCAATGGTAACTTTCGCCCGCAAACGATACAGCGTCAGTTTGCGCAATAAATCATTTGCAAGCGCCTGTGGCACATCTAAAAAGTAAGCGTCACCTTCAAGTAAAGCGGTTTTGACAACAAAAAAATCAGCAATAATTTTACCCTGAGGCGTTAAAAGCGCGGCAAAACGCGCTTCCTCCTCGCGCATGTCAAGCATCGAATTGGTGACAAGGCCATTTAGAAACTGCGCCGTGTCGTTACCGCGCAATCTCAAAAGGGAACGGGAAGCCTTAAAAGACGCTTGATTCATTACAATAAAATTTTTTCAACGATTTGAAATTACTATTTTGCTCATTATCTATACCCCTCACATTTGAAGAGTTGGTGTCTGAAGTATTTTGAAGTTATCGGATAGGCGGTCAACCCATAATCGTGCTTTTTGCGGAAAAGTGG
>JBIKVP010000030.1:0-22578 GCA_044356745.1 Beijerinckiaceae bacterium
TCGTGAAGGCCATCCTTGGCTTCCTGAATACCACTTTTCCGCAAAAAGCACGATTATGGGTTGACCGCCTATCCGATAACTTCAAAATACTTCAGACACCAACTCTTCAAATGTGAGGGGTATATGAAGTTAGTGAAATTCAAAATTAGGGCTTCAAGTTAAGCTTTGAAGCCCTATTATTTTAAAAACTTAACTTATGTTATTGATCTCTTAATGCGTTGATCTCAGCAATTTTTGCAGTAGCAGCATGATAGTCATCTGTAACCCAACTTGGCCGGCCACGAGGAGACTCAAAATATGCTTTAGGTACAGTACGCCATTCAGGCCCGAATTCTTTCTCTAATTCTTTAATTTCAATATCAGAAAGATACCAATCTTCTCGAGCTGCACCCAATACCAATCCATCTGGTACACGTGTATCGTTATTACTTGTGAGCCACGCACGTATTCCACTTGCTACAGACGCACTGCCATCTGGGTTTTGAGTATCCGCTAAAGTACCTTTTGCCATCTTTAATCTGTCCTCATAAGGAAGTGCATAAATGGCCTCACGCATGATTTGCTGTTGAAGACGCGGTCCAGCTATACCTGCTTCAAAGAAGCGCCCTGCCAGTTGTGTGTTCACTTGCACTTCATTTGCAAAAGCGAGAGCTTTATCAAGATCAGCCTTGCTACCTGTTTGTTTGTATCGTTCTGTGTATAAATCGCGCTGCTCTGCTAAACCGCTTGTAGCATCATTATATGCTGGTTCGCTAATACTCAAATATTCATCTTCCTTCCGCTTGCGTGATGCAATGCGGTCATCTTCAATTCTTTCATTAGCACGCTGATTTTCTGCAACCCTACTGGCGGCGAAACTGGATGCTGCAACACTTACACTGCCACCAGTCACAATAGCACTAGCAATGGATATTTGCGACTTAAATTTTGCTTCAGCGACGCTCATCATTTTATCTAGGAAAGAGCTATCAGCCGCCGTAACAGCAGGGATTGATCGAATCTGAGCGCCCGTAAACTGTGCAGCGTTAGCACGATTCGGCACAAAACGCCCCATGTCATCAAAATAGGGAATCTTCCCAGATCCTGTACGGGCATGCACGTTACTTGTACGCCCCCCACGCTCAATTTGAGGAGCATATGTGCGGGGTGTTGCAACTGTTTCCATTAAATGGCTACCATATTGAAACCTGCTGACCTCTTCAGGCACAACACCAAATTCGTTCGCAAGATCAATGCCAGCAGCCCACCAACGCGCTTGTAAATGTTTTTCAAGAGGCACATTAGGGTCAGTTTTAAAAGGTTGAAAGAAAAACTCACCGTGTGGATCATTAACTCCTGATACAATTCGTTTAAAATTAATAGATAGTGTACCTGGGTTCGTTCCTTCAGGAAAACGATCTGTTGGTACAACCATTTTAAAATGATAATCTGGTATTTCAACAGAACCCGTATTTGAAAACGAAGATTTAATTTTGAAAGCTAACGGGTCGCCGCTGGCTGCTCCTTTAGATAACTCAGATATAAACCAACTTTGATCAACAAATATTTTACCCTCTTCACCTACTTTAACAACATCCATATTTTGCTTGCGCCCAGTCACGGGGTCGTGAACCGTGGCAGAATATGGATTTATGTCTAAATTGAAGTCTTCCACAATCTTGATCGCGGCAGTTTCATGTTTTGCAAGAGCTGTTTGATATTCAACACCGACTCTAGCATCTTGCCCATGACTACTTGCGGCAAAATCATCGCGCAACTGTTGGTTTCTTTGACGAATTAAACCAACCGCATCATCAGGTGTTTGACCTTTAGGAAGTGGAGATAAAAACCCTCCATTCTTTCCTTGCAGTGCAATCATCTCATCTTTAAGTTTTTGAGCGCCTGCAACCTGTTCTTTAGGTGTTCCAAGACGGGAGGTTTTTATATCTCTATTAAGCCCCTCTACGTCTCCCATTATTTTTTTACCGACTGTGCTCGCTCCTTGTAATACCTTCTTGCCTCTGTCTACAATCAGACCCGGTTGGAAGAACAACACATCACGTCCTACATCGACGGCTCTTCTAGCCGCCTCATCACCAACATTCCCGCCAGAAACAGGCACGGTTTCAAAAGCAAGCTGACGACCGACTGGGCGACCACCAGTCCTGTTGTCAAAGTTTGTGATAAGCCCATCCAGTGCCTTATCACCAAACCTTGTGACCGCATTGTCAGCTTTGAGGACGCCCAGTAGTAAATTATCCGCTTGCGAGGGAATACTTTTCATTGCATTGGTAAGATTATCTAAATTTTTCGTCGCTAGGGATGCAAGTTTTGGTCCATTGTTAGCAGCGAAGGTCAAACCACGTACACCAAGCTCGGTAAAATCAACGGCAACAGCGGTACCATATCCAAAGTCTTTCATCATCTTAAGTTTAGGATCATCTCTGATTACTGTAGCTTCAGCCGCTTTAAGCCCTTGCGTTATGGCTTGTTGGCTATTGCTTGCAAGCTCTCCGTAGGCTCGACGATTAAATTCAGCCGTTTCTGGAAACAACCCACCCAACGCAGCTTGCGCCAAGGGATCGCCCGCCGGAGGGGTTGATGCATAAGCGGCTACAGTACGAAATCCAAAATCAGCAGTGGATTCGGCAGCGCCATACATAAATGCTCCAAACCTTTTTACGCCATCACCAACACTCCGAAGCGCACCAGCAAGAGGGGTGTTTAAACGCTCACCGCCAGCAGTATCTATAGGGATGCGATCAACAGTTCCCGTCGCTAACTCAGCCCTTGCTGCCTCGGGTGAGCCAGTACGCGCTGCCACTGGTTGAGCGGTTGCAGGTCTGGGAGCAGCTGTCTCAGCAGGCTTTGCTGCCGCCTTAAAATTGGTAGCAGCAGCCCTTGTTTGCTTGTCATTGTCATCATCCGGACTAACACCGCGACGTTGATCAATCTTATCCTTCGCTACACCTGCTGAGCCGGACATTTATTCTCTCCTCATAACTTTTTATGAGCCTTTTAAAAGGCTTTTTTTATTTTATTGTGCAACTTTGGTTATACGGCTGCTATCATTAATAACTTAGAGCGTTTTTGTCAAGCGCATTAATCATTTTTAGGAATTAAAAACAAACATTTTATAACTTTTTCAGTGCAAAATAGCATGAACAATTAAATTTAAATGCAATTAAATTATAGGTATCGTGGATGCAGACAAATCTAAAAGTCATAAACATATTCACTCATAAGCAGCCTGATGACTTGATGTTTAAAAATGCCCAGCTAATATCAGACTAAAATTGTCTTTCCGCGTTCATTATTGCGCACAAAAACACCCGCACAACGCGGGTGTCAATATGACTTTATGAAATAGATGTGCAATCTGTTGAATTAACGCTGAAATGCGGTTCTCAACAAATCCATCTGGCTCGCAATCGGATTTTTGATAAGCGGTGTTTCAACAACAGTACGTGCCTGAATGAGATTATCAAGATGGCGCACGCGCTCCTGAAGTCGCAATGAATGTGCAATCAACTCTTTCAGTGTTTCAGGCAGTAGTGCGATTGTTTCAGGGCTATTAGCGCTTTCTTGCGTTGAAAAACGTACACGGTTGCGCTCATTTAACGCTTGCTCAGACGTGATTTCACCTTCTGCAACAGCACGCTGCACAAGAAGCCAAGAAGCCAACTGCATTAAACGGGTCGTGAGGCGCATACTTTCTGTGGCATAAGCCAAGGCTCCAAGACGCGGCAATGAACGTGATTCTTCTCGCCCTGCCCCATCAAGATAACTTGCCGCCTCTTCAACAAGACCCATACCTTCGCGAAAAAGGGTGGTAAATGCGCCCGAATTCACAAATTTTGATGCGAATGAAACCGCTTCCACATCTTCCGCAAACACATCGTTTAACACTTCACTCATCACACAACTCCTCAAGTACGCATCCTAAACGTTTCGTACTCTGACAGTGTGCAAGACTAGCGCCTTTTTAAAAGAATGGGCAGGTTACTTTTGGTTAAGGTTAACGCGTATGCTGTGAATGTGTTCGGATGCAGTGTGACATAAAATCTGAATAATGCATTTAAAGGGCGATTTTTGTGTACACACACATGACATACAGCGCGCAAGTACTTAAACAGCGCTCTTTTTTATAAAAAAACCGCTTCAAAACGTGTGTTTGAGGCGGTTTTAAAGTTATAACAGGGAGGCGTCAAACAGAGTGACTAGGAGCCACTCCCGATCAAAATGCTATTCCAAAATGTTATTCTGGAGCAATTTCATCTTTAATGTTTATACTTTGAAAAGCTTAAGCCAGACTTAACATTAGCTCACGTAAAGCGCTTGAGAAAAGTTAAACAAGATTTTGTCTCAACATGGCGCGTGTACGACAGACACAAAGGCCGACACACGTTTCAAAATGATGCAAAAAAGAGAATCGACGCGCCACATTTTCGCGATTAAAGAGTGTGATAGGAATGAAAAGGCTTACAACACGATGTCATTAACGCAGCACACGCTTTCAAACGATGATCTCAAACGTCAAGCGGCGCAAGCAGCGCTAAAATATGTCAGCGCGGGAATGCGTCTTGGTTTAGGAACAGGATCAACAGCAGCGCATTTTGTCAGTGCACTTGGTGAAAAAGTTAAAGAGGGTCTTGAGGTCATTTGCGTACCAACGTCTCAGGCGACGTATGAACAGGCGCGGACATTAGGTATCCCCCTGTCAACGCTTGATGCTCATCCCATACTTGATCTCACCATTGACGGCACTGATGAAATTGACGGTCAAAAACGCTTGATTAAAGGTGGGGGCGGCGCACTCTTGCGTGAAAAAATTGTCGCTTATGCTTCAAAGCATCTGCTAATCATTGCGGATGAAAGTAAAGATGTCGCACAGTTAGGGCGTTTTGCGCTTCCTGTTGAAGTTGTACCCTTTGGTTTGACAGCCACAAATCAAGCGATTCGCTCACAGCTTGATTTTTTAGGTTATTCAGGCGCCATGACAATACGCTCAACATCAAACGGGAATCCATTCATCACTGATAACGGCAATCACATCATTGATCTGGCGCTTGGCACAATTTCTGATCCTGAGCGTTTAGCGGTGAGCCTTCAAGCAATACCAGGTGTTGTTGAGCATGGCTTGTTTCTCGGTTTAGCGCGTATAGCCATTATCGCCACGCAAAAAGGGCTTGTGGAACGGGGCGAACTCTGACACGAGCACGCAAGATAAAGTGATAATATAAATTGATATGAAGTGATAATGACAGGATCAAAGGTGAATCATGATGATGCGTAAAATTGTTCTCATACTTGCGTCGCTTATTGCGTTTAATGCACAACTCGGCACTGTTCAGGCACAAACACCTGCCAACGCACCAACCAATGAGCAAATGTCTTTAGGACGCGAGATTGTGCTCACATCAGGTATTTCGCGTTCTTTTGATGCGATTATTCCTCAGTTTGCTGAGCAAGTGCGTCAGTCACTGGTCACACGCCCTGAGATCAAAAAAGATCTTGATGAAGTGCTGGATGGCATGAAAGAGACGTTTGATTCCCAGCGCACAGATATGGTTGATCGCGCTGCCAGCATTTATGCACGCACAATGAGCGTGGGCGAACTGAAAGATGTCTCCGTATTTTTTAAATCTCCAGCTGGGAAAAAATATGTTGAGAGCCAGCCTGTCGTGCTAGATCAGCTCTTTAATGAGATGCAAGCTTGGTCACAACGTGCGTCAGAGGTCGTCTGGACTCAAGTGCGTGATGAGATGAAAAAGCGCGGCCATACACTTTAAAGCATCACTTTAAACGTGCCTACAACAAGGAATGTGCACTGTGAATGTTTCACTTGCATCCTCTCATCTATCGGCACATGCACGCTTAAACAAGGCTGCAATCGCTTTAATGATTGCTATGCCTTTTGTCATGGTGATTGCACATCGCTCTAGTCAGCTCGTTATGACGCTTGTCGCATTATGTTGTGTTGGCGCGTTGTTTGTGCACCCTTATGCACGCCTTTACAGCCGTCTCCACGTGCTCAAGTTTTTTGAGCGAATGCGTTATGCGTTTGAAGCCCAGCCATGGCGCTTTGGCTGCGCAAGCGTTGGACTTATTGCACTTCTCGCTTTTACTGTATGGCGTGCTTATTTTCATGCTTTAGGCGAAGCGATATCAGCGGTTCTCGCAAGCGCTATCGTGATTGTTTTGTTTCGCCCACGCATCACATCACACATCATGACGGCGCTGTGGGCGAGTATGATGGTTGCATGTCTTGTCATTATGCTGGAGCTTTATACAGGGCTTGGTGTGCGCCAAACACTCGGAGTGCGCTGGAACAGCTATATTTTTAATCGCCCACTACTCGTGCTTGTATTGCTTTATTGGCCTCTCATGTATGGTTTGTCGCGCTACATTCCACCCACACAACGCATCATTATGATGCTGGCGATCACGTTTGTGTTGGTGTGTGCATTGTTTAAAGCAGAATCAAGCACGGCGGTTCTCACTTTTTATGGCAGTCTCGTTGCGTGGGGCTTAGCACGTCTATCACCGAGGATGGCTTTGACAATATTTTTGTGGGGTATGTTAAGTGCATTCGCCCTCGCCCCTGTTGTGGGTGATATGGCGCTGCGTTTACTGCCCGATAAAGTACATACCGTGTTAGAACAAGGCCATTCACGTGATCGGGTGGAAATATGGGTGAGTTTTGGAGCTCTTACACGCATCAATCCGATCTTTGGTCAAGGATTTGCTACAAGCGCAATCATGGCACAGCAACCTGACGCTCAAAAGGTCGATGCCTCGAATCGTTTAATGCTTGGAGTTGGGCATCCGCATCAGATGATTTTACAAATCTGGGTGGAGCTTGGCATCATGGGTGTCATCGCACTGCTTGTAGCGATAATGACAGGGGTGGTTCGCCCCCTTGCTAAAAGTGTCAATAATCCCTCAGATTTTGCATCCGTTTATGCCTTAACAATCAGTATTTTTCTCATAGCACATGTTGGGCATGGCTTGTGGCAGGGTTGGTGGCTAGCCGCTATTGGCGCAAGCATCGCGTGGTTTAAAGCAATGCCGCAAACGGTTGCACTTCGATGAGCGCCCTACCTCCTGATCATATATCAAAACCTTTTTTCTCTCCATGGCGCTTTTGCATTGCCCCCATGATGGACTGGACAGATAAAAATTGTCGGTACATCCATCGTTTATTGTCACGCCATGCCCGTCTTTACACCGAGATGCTTACACCGAATGCCGTGATTTTCGGGGATCGAGAGCGTTTGCTTGGTTTTGATCAAAGTGAACATCCGCTTGCATTACAATTGGGTGGCTCTGAACCTGACACACTGGTTCAAGCGTCAAAAATTGCACAAGAGTGGGGCTATGATGAGATTAATCTCAATATCGGCTGTCCCTCTGATCGCGTGCAAAGCGGACGTTTTGGCGCATGCCTGATGCAGGAACCTGCTCTTGTCGCCGAATGTGTTAAAGCGCTTAAAGATACGATTGCGCTACCCATCACCGTTAAATGCCGCATCGGTGTCGATGATCAAGATCCTGATATTGCGCTTTTTACACTCGCCGATCTGGTCATTGCAGCGGGTGCTGATGCATTAATTGTTCACGCACGAAAAGCGTGGCTGAAAGGTTTAAGCCCAAAAGATAACCGTGATATTCCACCCCTTGATTATGCTATTGTTCATCGTTTGAAGGCGACTTATCCTCACATTCCGATTATTCTCAATGGTGGGCTCAATGATCTTGAGAGCGCTCAAAGCCATCTCAATACGCTTGACGGTGTCATGATTGGACGATCTGCTTATCATCATCCTGAAATATTGATGTGCGTAGATTCAACTCTGTTCAATGCGCCCGATTCCTATCAAGATGCGCGCGATGCTTTAGCAACACTTACACCGTTCATTGAGGCACATCTGAAACGCGGTGGCCGGTTACATGGCATTACACGCCATTTACATGGCTTTTTTTCCGGACGCCGAGGCGCACGTCCATTTCGGCGATACTTAGCCACTGAATGCATTAAACCAGAGGCAAATGCTGCAACATTCATGCAAGCGCTCACGCTCATTGAAACAACAATGGATGCGACATGCTGATTGATTTACCGCTCAATGACCTGTTGATCCTCGCGCTCGCTTTATTGAGTGCAGGCGCTGTCACGGGGATTTTAGCAGGCATGTTTGGCGTCGGTGGCGGCGCGGTCATGGTTCCCGTGCTTTATCAGGTCTTCACCTTTATCAATGTCCCCACTGACATCAGAATGCACCTTGCGATTGGCACATCGCTCACAGTGATTATGGCAACGTCGATCAGGTCGTATCGCGGGCACTTTGCCAAAGGCGCAGTTGATGTTGCATTGCTTAAAACATGGGCAGCACCGGTCATTATTGGCGTGCTGTGTGGTTCAGCGATTGCTGCACTGGCCAGCTCAGCGCTTCTAAAAGGTGTTTTCGCCGTTATCGCCACACTCAATGGCCTTAAACTCATCGCTGGCAAAGATCACTGGCGCATTGCTGACGAATTGCCTCAAAAAGGTATCTTGCGCCTTTATGGCCTGATTATTGGCTTTTTGTCAGCGCTGATGGGAATTGGCGGTGGTGTGTTTGGATCCATGATCATGACACTTTATGGCCGCTCCATTCATCAAGCAGTGGCGACGTCATCGGGTCTTGGCATCTTGATTTCAGCGCCAGGGATGGTGGGTTATATGTTTGCGGGATGGCCACATATGGCGCAATTACCGCCATTATCTGTTGGATTTGTATCATTCATTGGTGTGATACTGCTAATTCCTATGAGTGCTTGGCTTGCACCCATTGGTGTAAAACTTGCCCATGGTTTTGCACGACGGACATTAGAAAAAGCATTCGGTACATTTTTAATTCTTGTCGCCTTGCGTTTTATTGTCAGTTTAATTTTGGAGTAAGGTGTGTGTTTTTTAAACGCTGAGGTAAAATGGCTATAATCGCACGTCTGTCATCTTCACTTAAAGCAAGCCAAGATCCTATTTCCTCAAGTGTACGCAAACACCCCGTACAGTAACCTGTAACAGGGTCAGTGATGCATACACCAACACATGGGCTTGATATGGCATGGCTCATATTACAACCTTGTCTTTCACCCTACTTTTATTCAGCAATTTATAAATCCATAAACAGCCTCTAGCATAAGCCATAGAGAAGACCTAAATTAACATGATGACGCGGTGAACACTTTAAGTGTGCCACGCGCACAATGATTGAATATATTGATAACAAAGCGATGATGATAAAAGCAGCAGATCAGGACGGCAACGACCAAGGGGGTGGAGGCGGTAACGGCACAGTGATCCTCACGAAGCCGCGTACACGCACGAAGCGCCCAAACATGTATCGCGTGCTGCTCCTCAATGATGATTATACCCCCATGGAATTTGTCGTCGCCGTTCTTGAGCGGTTTTTTAATAAAAATCGTGATGATGCCACCCGCATCATGCTTCTGGTACATCAGCACGGTGTTGGGGAATGCGGCATCTATACCTTTGAAATTGCTGAAACAAAAGTAACACAAGTCATGGATTTCGCGCGCAAGCATCAACACCCTTTACAATGCGTTATGGAGAAAAATTAGCGTGATAAAACCACGTACTCTAAATTACGTCTGTCTTTCGCCTCAATCATGTGATTCAATAAACATCGTATTAAACTTTAATTTCCTTGCGCTAAGATTTGTTTGAGTCATGCTCTACATCATCAGCCAGACCCTAGGAGGCGCCGTTGCCGACATTCTCCCGCAGTCTTGAGCAAGCCTTGCATCGGGCTTTAGCGTTCGCAAACGAGCATCATCATGAATACGCAACGCTTGAGCATCTCTTGCTGGCGCTGACCGATGATCAGGATGCATCAGCCGTGATGCGGGCATGTAATGTCGATGTGGATATTCTGAAAAAAAGTCTCAACGAATACATTGATGCGGAACTGACAAACCTTGTCAGTGATGGACGCGAGGATTCCAAGCCCACCGCTGGCTTCCAGCGCGTGATTCAACGTGCCGTGATTCATGTGCAATCTTCAGGTCGGGAAGAGGTCACAGGTGCAAATGTGCTTGTTGCGATCTTTGCTGAGCGTGAAAGCCATGCCGCATACTTCCTGCAAGAGCAGGATATGACGCGCTATGATGCCGTCAATTACATTTCTCATGGCATTGCAAAACGTGCAGACATGAGCGTAATTAAGCCACCACGTGGCGCAGATGAAGAGCCTGAAACGCCCGAAGCAAAAGCCGCACCTGAGCCAGAAGCGGCCAAGAAGAAGCCTGATGCGCTTGAAGCTTATTGCGTCAACCTCAATAAAAAAGCCAAAGATGGCCGGATTGATCCACTTATTGGGCGCGAGCAGGAAGTGCAACGCACGATCCAAGTGCTTTGTCGTCGCCAAAAAAACAATCCTCTATTGGTTGGTGATCCCGGTGTAGGTAAAACCGCGATTGCTGAAGGATTGGCACTCAAAATCGAGATGGGTCAAGTGCCTGAAGTGCTCATTGATGCTACTGTGTTTGCAATTGATATGGGAACATTACTTGCAGGAACACGCTATCGCGGCGATTTTGAAGAGCGCTTGAAACAGGTCGTCAAAGAAATTGAGCAGCACCCTAAAGCGATTATGTTCATTGACGAAATTCATACCGTTATCGGTGCAGGTGCGACATCAGGCGGTGCGATGGATGCCTCAAACCTTTTAAAGCCTGCGTTGGCGTCAGGTTCAGTGCGCTGTATTGGTTCAACAACATACAAAGAATATCGCCAATATTTTGAAAAGGATCGTGCATTGGTGCGTCGTTTTCAGAAAATTGATGTTCAAGAACCTACAATCCCAGATGCAATTGAAATTCTCAAAGGTCTCAAACCTTATTTTGAGGAATTTCATAAACTACGTTACACACAAGAGGCAATTAAAGCAGCGGTGGAGCTTTCAGCGCGCTATATCCATGATCGCAAGCTTCCCGATAAAGCGATTGATGTGATTGATGAAACGGGCGCATCGCAAATGCTTGTGCCTGAAAACAAGCGCAAAAAAACGATTGGTCTCAAAGAAATTGAGACAACAATTGCGGTCATGGCACGTATTCCGCCAAAAACTGTCTCAAAAGATGATGCCGAGGTTTTGCAAAATCTTGTCACCACCTTGCAGCGTGTTGTGTATGGACAAGATAATGCCATTCAACAGCTCTCTTCAGCGATAAAGCTCGCGCGAGCAGGGTTGCGCGATGCAGAGAAACCCATTGGCTGTTACATGTTTGCAGGCCCCACAGGGGTCGGAAAAACAGAAGTTGCCAAGCAACTTGCAGGTGTGCTTGGCGTCGAGCTCTTACGTTTTGATATGTCAGAATACATGGAGCGGCATACTATTAGCCGCTTGATCGGCGCACCTCCCGGCTACGTGGGTTTTGATCAGGGCGGTTTGCTCACTGACGGTGTCGATCAACATCCATATGCTGTTCTCTTGCTTGATGAAATTGAAAAAGCACATCCTGATTTATTCAATATTCTGCTTCAAGTGATGGATCACGGCAAACTTACTGATCACAACGGCAAGCAGGTCGATTTCCGTAATGTCATTTTGATCATGACCACAAACGCCGGTGCAGCAGATCTTGCCAAACCCGCATTCGGTTTCACGCGTACAAAGCGTGAGGGGGATGATCAAGAAGCCATTAATCGCTTGTTTGCGCCTGAATTCCGTAACCGTTTAGATGCTGTGATTTCCTTCTCTCAACTTCCCAAAGAGGTTGTTTCACGTGTTGTCGATAAATTCGTATTGCAACTTGAGGCTCAACTCGCCGATCGCAATGTCACGATTGAACTCAGCGATGAAGCGCGGGTATGGTTATGCGATAATGGTTATGATGAAGCAATGGGTGCACGTCCTATGGCGCGGCTCATTCAAAGTACGATTAAAACACCTCTCGCTGATGAAGTGCTGTTCGGACGCCTTAAAACAGGCGGCGCCGTCCGTGTCGTGGTCAAAACCGATGAAGCTGGTCTCGCAAGTCTTGACTTTGAATTTCCAGAAGGCCCTGTCGCACCAAAGCAGGAGAAAGATGTTGCAGCTAGACTGCGCAAAGATAAAGCATCCGCATCGGGAAAAAGTGAGGTGACACCAAAGCGCAAAACCACAAAGCGTCCTCCTGCCACACCACTTGAGCCTGCTTTCGAGGGATCAGGTGATGCACCTTCAGACGATTCAACGGCGTCATAACATATCTGAAGTTTAATATGAGTTTGCTATGAGCCTGCCGCTTTCGGTTTTTATTATTACGCTCAATGAAGCAGATCGTCTTGGCAAAGTGCTCAAAGCACTTGATGGGTTAAGCGACGACATCATTGTGGTGGATTCTGGCTCTACCGATGGCACACAAGATGTTGCTCATGCTCACGGTGCGCGGGTCATTGAGCATGCATGGCAGGGATACGGTTTGCAAAAACGCTTTGCTGAAGAGCAATGCCGCAATCCGTGGCTGCTTAATCTTGATGCGGATGAAGTGCTTCCTGCAGATCTTGTTTTAGAAATCAGGCAAATATTTCATGAGCGCACACCTCTTTATGATGCCTATGAAATAAGGATTGCGGAAATGTTTCCTGGCGAAGCAGCACCGCATCGCTTTGCCTATACGCTTAAACCTGTCCGGCTATATCGTTTTGATAAAGGGCGCTATGTCACATCCCCTGTGCATGACCGTGTTGAAATGATGAAAGGTGCGCGGATTGGACGTTTAAAAGGAACGATCCATCACTATTCCGTACGCTCCCTTGGCGATCAAATGAAAAAACTCAACGCCTATACCGATGCACAAGTCGCTGATTTGATTGCGCGCGGACAAAAGCCTTCAATTCTGCGCTTAATCGCTGAATTTCCCTCAGCATTTTTTAAGGCGTATATTTTGCGCCGTCATTTTTTAAGGGGTATTTACGGCTTTATGACCGCAATGAACTTTGCATTCTATCGCTATTTACGCATGGCTAAGTGGGTTGAAGCTCTCTATCAAAAACGCCAAGGCGAAACCTGAAGTCTCTGAGGTAATTCTGGCAGCGGCTTGATGGGCGCTTCAATCGCTATCGCAGAAATCAAGCGGCCATAATCAACTTCGTGACGATGTACTGAGCGACGATAACTGTAAAAGCGGGTATCATCGCTGTATGTACATTTACCCAAATCAACGACTCGCGTGACACCTGCATCGTTCAGGCGATGACGTATAAAGCTTGGCAGATCAAAATGCAGCGTCTGGCGCGGACCTCGTTCTGCAAAAAAGTCGCGATTGAACGGATCGGCGGCTAAAAATGGCGCCATAAAATCCTCGCCAACCTCATAGGCATTTCGGCTGATCGTAGGCCCAAGGGCAACCGTGATGCGTGTGCGCTGCGCACCAAGTGCTTCCATCGCCTCAAGCGTCGCTTCCAGCACACCGCCCAAAGCCCCCTTAGAGCCCGCATGAGCCGCACCAATCACATTCGCATGAGGATCAGCAAATAAAACAGGGCCACAATCGGCAGAGGCAACAGCAAGCGCAATGCCCTTGAGATTTGTGACCATCGCATCCGCTTGTGGGCGATCTTCCAATGTCCATACTGCGTGAAGGTCAGTGAGTGTAATCACGTGTGGCGAATGAACTTGATAAAGGCTGAGCATGAGATCTGGACGCACGCCCATAATCTCTACCATACGCTTACGATTTTCGGCCACATGATCAGGATGGTCTTTAGAGCCAAGCCCACCATTCAAGCTGCTATACAATCCACGTGATGTACCGCCTTGACGTGTAAAAAACGCATGGCGAAACCCTTTAAGAGCGAGCATTGCAGGAGCTTGCAAATAACCTGGATCGTTGTGCGACACGTCTAATTTCCGTATAGGTGCGCGGTAAAACGCTTGTTGAGATTGCATCGAAGGAAATATCATATCACAAATCAGTTACTTATTTGCTCTGATCATCTTTAAGTAAGGTAAATAAGGCGTTAATATGTCACTATACTCAATTAGTAAAACCTAATAGAGTATCAAGTGAAGCATCTGAAATTGCCATCACTTTAAACAACATACCCATACCAGTTAAACTACGATCCAGATAACGTAAAACAGCATCATCAATAGCGCGAGATTGACCTTGTGTCGCGTGCATTTTAAGCATAGCTGCCCTGACGTTTAGGCCAAGCGCTTCAAGAAAATCACCTTGCGCCATCGCACCATGAACAGCACAGCCAGTGCGTTCAGCAGCGACCTTAAGGACAGGGAAATTAACATGCGCCGTAATGTCAGCTTCACCTGGTGTTGCCAATGTATCAATCATCTGATGTGCTTTAAGTGCCTGAACCGTATCCCCGATGTCAGCGCTGGTATAACCATAATCCAAGATCAGCATAGCACCGCGCTCGGCTGCAAGGCGCGCTGATAAGGTTGCAGCTATTGAAACAGCCTCCGGAGCAATTTCAAGAATAGCGCCCTCCTCTGCATCCTTTTCAAGGCGTGGCTCTGACGTTGCGGCGTGCGTAAAAACAAGCGCACCAAATGTATCAATATCAACTGTGCGCTCATGCCAATGACCATCGACGCGTACATATTGCCTGAGGGGCAGAGCATCAAAAAACTCATTGGCGAGAATGATTTTTGGTCCTTCCGGCAGCGTTTCAATCGACGTGTGCCATGATGCAGGGTGTTCTTTAAGTGCTTCAACCTGTAAACGTTGCAAGACAGGGCTCGTCTCAACCAGATGAATATTTGCAGCTTGACGACATGCTTTGATGACTTTAAGCGCGCGCAGCACATCTTTCATCAACGTGCCTCGCCCCGGCCCTAATTCAATCAGATGAAACATCGGGGGCGAGTCCATCTTCTGCCAAACATCGGCAACCCATAAGCCAATTAATTCGCCAAACATTTGGCTGATTTCTGGTGCGGTGGTAAAATCACCGGCCTGACCAAACGGATCACGCGTCATATAATATCCATAGCGCGGATGCCCTAGACAAAGTGCCATGTACCGCTCAAAGGGAATCGCACCCTCAACGGCAATGATATGACGTAATTCACGCGCCAGTGGTGTCATTTGAGGAAGGGTGACTGTCTCGCTCATGAAGGCTCCTGACGTAAGCCCCGCATCATCAGATAAAGCCCACCAAGAGCGAGTGGAACACTCAATATCATACCCATTGTCAGGACATTCGTGCCCAGTAAAAACCCGAGTTGCGGATCAGGCTCACGAAAAAATTCGCATACAGTGCGCGCAAGCGCATAGCCAAGCGCAAAGATACCCGTAAGCATACCTGGGCGCTTGAAACCAATGATGCGTACAAAAACAATCATAACGATCAGGAGAAACAACCCCTCGCTCAGTGCTTCATAAAGTTGGCTTGGATGACGCGGTAGATCACCACCATTGGGGAAAACTACCGCCCAAGGCACATCGACCGCGATTCGTCCCCACAGTTCACTGTTAATAAAATTGGCAACGCGTCCCAATCCAAGCCCCAATGGCGCCACAACGGCCACGACATCAAGCAAATTGAGTGGATTGACATTGATACGACGCGCGAAAAGAACCACGGCAAGCGCTGCCCCTGCCAGACCTCCATGAAACGACATACCGCCTTTCCACACCGCAAAGATCTCAACGGGATGCGCGAGATAATAACTGAAATTGTAAAACAACACATACCCTGTACGCCCACCGAGTACGACACCCAAAGCCACCCACAAGATCAGATCATCAATCTGCAAAGCTGTCGGACGTGTTTGCGTCGCGCTCCAGAATGCATCGCGTGAACACAGCCAACGGGCATACCACCAGCCACCAAGCAACCCGACGATATAAGCAAGCGCATACCAACGCAGCGCAAACGAGCCAATACTGAAAATAATGGGATCAATGTCGGGAAAAGGCATAGGCTTGATAAACCTGTTTTTTTAAATTTTTGAACTGATTCGATTATACGAACAGATCCAAAGAAGAGTAAGCGAATAGTGCGTACGCCACAAAGTGGATATAAATTTGTATTCACTCTTGGCTATTCCCTATTCGCTTCTATAATGGAGATGCAACAGATTTTAAAAGGTGCCACATGACTGAACCAAATCGCTTGATGGATGAAATGGCACGCTTTGTCACCGATGCGATGAGCGTCGCGCAAGGGGTACAGCGCGAAGCACAAACGCTCGCTAAATCTCAACTAGAGCGCCTCTTACTTGACATGGATCTTGTGACACGCGATGAGTTTGAAGTCGTCAAGGCCATGGCAGCCACGTTGCGTGAACAAAATGAGCGCTTGAATGCGCGTGTTGCCGTTTTAGAACGGCGCCTATCATCAAAAATACCCGATAATGAAATATCCGATGACAATCTTACGGAAGAACAAATGGGCGATATGAGTGAGGCACAGACATCACGTCAGCAGCAGGGATAATTCTGGCTCAAAAAGATGATTCGCTCACAAAGCTCTTATGATTCTGCGTGAGTCTTCCACAACATAGTCGGGCGTTATCAACAGTTTCGCGCTGTGGACAAATACAATTGTGCATTGCGATTTGATGACGAATCTTTGAATAAGATATGTATGTTGTGGAACAAGAGCTTTGCTGGTGAGGGGTTTATCCCCAGAATTCAGTAAAGAGCTTGCAGCACCGCGTTTATTGTATCCCGTGGCGCGTATAATCGTACGGTCGTTTTCCTTGTCAGGTTCATGTGTTGATGTTGTGGTCTTTAAAAAGCCACGACGCGATTGTTGATTCTGACGCGTTCCTTTTTCTGTTTCAGAGCGCTTTGCTTTTATACAAGACGCTCGGATAAATGGTTCTAATGCACTATCCTGATACCCTCGTTGAACGTTCTGAGCATCCGATTGATGTACTTGAGCGGCTAGCATCCAACCGTCACTGGTCTTTTTTAAGAGCCGAAGACAACGAACTATCCGTATCAATACAAGGACGCTGGGCAACATATCAGCTGTCATTTACATGGATTGAAGATGTTGAAGCGCTCCACGCAGCGTGTTCATTTGATTTAAAAGTGGGCGATCATCGGCGGCTGGAGATGTTGCAACTCGTCGCACAAATCAATGAACAGTTATGGGTTGGCCATTTTGATCTGGTTAGCCATGAGAATGTGGTAATGTTTCGTCACTCCCTGCTTTTAGCGGGAGGGGCAGAGCCTAATCCTGCACAATATGATGTTTTGATGAAAGTGGCTGTGGAAGCTTCTGATCGCTATTATCAGGCGTTCCAATTTGTGCTATGGGCGGGTAAATCACCCAAAGAAGCGCTTGAGGGCGCCCTTTTCGTGACCGAAGGAGAAGCCTGATCTTTTGATCACATGAGGCAGGTTGGAAAGGATATCACATGCCACCTGCCGCCCAAGTATCTGTCAAACCAACTTTTAAGATGCCACAGTCGCTTGCTCTTTTTGGAGCCGGCAACATGGGTGGCGCAATGCTTGAAAGTTGGCTTGAGGCAGGGCTTAATCCGCATGATGTCGTCATTCATGATCCTAATTTGCCGCGTGAAGTCGAAAGTGGATTTCACGCGCGGGGCATGAGAGTCAATATTGCCTTTGATAATACCCACCCTCTCGCAGATGTTGTGATTCTCGCAGTAAAACCGCAGGTGTTTGATCAAATTACGCCGCATGTTGTGCGTGTCATGCATGAGAATTCACTCGTTGTGTCCATTATGGCGGGTATAGAGCTTGAAACAATCAAATTTCGTCTGCCCGGCTCACGGGCAATTGTTAGAGCCATGCCGAATTTACCAGCTGCTATTCGACGCAGTATGACAGTTGCAATTGGCAATCGTCTTATGAAAACCGCTCAGAAAGAAATCGTTGAAGGTTTGCTCAAAGCCTGTGGCAAAGTGGAATGGCTCAAAGATGAAAATTTGATGGACGCCGTCACAGCTGTATCAGGCTCTGGCCCTGCTTACATTTTTTACCTCACAGAATGCCTCACGCTCGCAGCCATTGATGCTGGTCTGCCCTCTCAGCTTGCCGAGCGCTTAGCACGTGAAACAGTGTCAGGGGCTGGAGAGCTGTTACGTCGTTCGGATATATCTGCGGCACGCCTGCGCCGTAGTGTGACATCGCCCGGAGGGACAACAGCCGCGGCTTTAGAGCAAATGGTGGGGGAAACAGGTCTGCTTCACATGATGGTCAAAGCAGTCAAGGCTGCCAAAGAGCGTGCGCAAGACCTTTCTGATGAAGTCTCTAAAATCTAAAAGGTTAAAAAACGCGTTTTACGCATTGTTGCTGCGTATAACTCTGCACAATCATGGATATTTCGTTGAAAAAAGCGTCAGAATCACGCAGTCCTAACGCGTGATAATTTTTGAGAGACATTCAACGTGACATCATCCCTCCGCACCCTTATTTTCGCTACATGTTTTGCTTTAACCCCCGTGATTGCACTTGCCGGCGCATCGCAAGACGGTCTTCCACCCTCTGATCCTTCAGCGGCCAATCTCACCCCTTACGAAATTTCTTTACGTGCCTTTGATGCATGTCTTGTCACGCAATCACGTTTACTTGAGAAAACCCGCGAGGCTGTTCATACGCCATGTAGTTGCTATGCCAAAGGCACGGTCAATGCGATGAATAATGAGGAACTTGATGCATTTCGCGCAACTGGATATTTCAATGACAGTGCGCGTGAAAAAGCGCTCACCTTTATTGACAAGTGCAAGCTAAAACGTCCCATTTAAAGTGCATTTGTGTTTGCAATCTTGATATGAACATTTTTGTTTATGATGATGAAACGAAAAATTGCATAGTGCGTGAAGATCATTTGCACTGTGCTATTAAAGGATGAGGCCGTGCGAATAAGTAATCATGAGCTTGGCCGTCCATTGAAGTGGCGAGGCAAAGTGCAGCAAAGCAAAACAACGCGAGACATCACGCTTGGTATGTTTTGGCAAATATCACGTGCAAGCGTGTTTGTTGCTTGTTTGTTTACAACCCCTGCACTCGCAGATCGTATTCGTAATCCAACAGCCGTTTTCTCAGGCCTTGATAAAATTACTGGGCGTATCATTTCATTTGAAGTTGCCATCAATGAAACTGTGCAGTTTGGGGCACTTCAACTAACACCCAAAGTATGCTGGTCACGTCCCCCAACGGAAGCACCACAAACAACGACATTTCTCGAAGTGGATGAAGTCACTTTGACAAATGAATATCGGCGCATTTTTACCGGTTGGATGTTTGCATCAAGTCCGGGACTTCATGGTGTCGAGCATCCAATTTATGATGTCTGGCTTACAGATTGTAAAGGTGGCACGGAAATTGTTGCTGAACCAAAAGAACCCGCTAATCCACTTTTTGAGCCACCCTCTGAAAAATCTGATCGTAAACGTGATGGGCAACAAGGCGCTGGTGAGGGTGCACGTGATGGATTGCCTTTGCGTCAAGGTGTATCCCCTCAAAGCGCTCCAACAGCCTCTCAACCATCGCGGCGCTTTTTTCCGAATAATTCAACTCCAGCAGATCCTGCGGGCGGCAACCGCTAAGCTGTCAATACACTGAGTTGGCTTTAAAAGCACATCTTACATTCCTGAAAGATGTTGTAAGGGATCAACAGGCGTTGCGCCTTTGCGTAATTCAAAGTGGAGTTGTGGTGATGACACGTTGCCTGTTTGACCTGATTTAGCAATGAGTTGTCCTCGCTTAACTTTCTCACCACGCTTCACAAGAAGCTCACCATTGTTCGCATAAGCTGATACAAAGCCATTATCATGTCTTACAAGAATAAGATTGCCATAGCCTTTAAGCTCGCTACCAGAATAAGCCACAACACCACCCTCAGCTGCCTTCACAGGCGTGCCTTCTGGAAGTGCAATGCTGATGCCTTCATTGCCGCCTTTACCTGTAAATCCTGAAATGACACGACCGCGCGCAGGCCAACGAAAGTCGTGACTTTCTTTGGCAATACTTGCTGTTGTTTCTGGATCAGAGACTTTCTCAGTAGCTTTTGCCGTTTGCGCTTTATCAGCCTGTTGTTTTGCTTCAGGTGCAGCTTGAGCCGCTTTTTTTTGTGCTTGTTGTTCTGCAAGTTTTGTTTTTGCAACTTGTTCAGCCGCTTTTTTCTCAGCTAAAAGCTTGTCTTTAGCAGCTTTTTCCAGAGCAAGTTTCTCTTTAGCCAGTTTTTCCTGTGCCAGTTTGTCTTGAGCAGGCTTTTGATCCACTTTTGGTGTCACGATATTAGACACTTGATTGCGTGTTGATTGAGCTGCGGCTTGACGCTCGCGCGCACCTTGCTCTTGTGCAAGTTTAGCAGCAGCCTTTTCAGCACTGATACGTTCACGCGTCGCCTGTTCAAGTGCTTTTTTCTGTGCTGCTGTTTGAAGAGGCGTTACTGGCGCAGGTGTGGCAACCGTTTTAGTACCGCTAGTGTTATGAAGAGGTATGATGATTTGCTGACCAGGCTTTGCCTGATTGATACTGGTGAGGCCATTCGCACTCATGAGACTTGCAACAGGTACGCCATAGCGATTGGATAACGTTGACAGTGTTTCGCCCTGCCCCAGTGTAACCGGTACACCATCGGTTGCATTCCATCCCGATGCACCCGCTTTACCCATTGACGCGCTTTTTAAAGGTGTTGCAGGTAAATGTGATGCCCCCGATGGGGCTGAAATAACCTGCGGTGCACTTAAAGGAGTAGCTTGAGGCGCACTCAAAGGCTGGCTTTGTACTGACGCATATCCCCCTTGCGAAGATTGGGGCGCAATAACATCGTTTTGTGTGCTTGCCTGAGGCACTGAACCTGTTGTGCCGCCAAATGGATTCGAGAACGGACTTGGCGTCACTGAACCCGTAAAGCGTGATGAATCTGTGCTACATGCAGCACTTAAAGCCGCAAGACACCCAACCCCGACAAATCTGACAACGCTATGGAGGAGAGGACGACGAACCGACATGACAATACCCACTACTTCTCGTTTGTGCGGCGCAACAACCGATACACAACACTTTGTTTTTGAATAGTCTCATTAAAACCTTATTGAGGTTAAGCAACGGTTTCTAAATGACGTTAAAAATCATTTTTTTAAATTTTTTGTCAGAAATTTTTGACGCTATTTGTGTTTGCGCATCATAGTGCAATCTAAGTGCGTCTTAAAAAATTTATTTAAATTTCAAGGGTATTAAGCACAAGAGCGTATAAAATGGTTTCACATCAAAGCAAAACACGCAAACCGCTAGAAATATCACCCAAGTTGTGGGACAATCTTAACACGTGCTTTGGATTTTTAAAGACTTTGCTTACGCGCTTGGGATCCGTTCACTGTAATGATAGGTAACTGTGATCACATATGACAGTCATGACAAAACCGCCTCCTATTCCGCCTTTTAAACGCCGTTTGCGCTTTGGATTGGCATTGGGCGGAGGCGCGGCGCGGGGCTGGGCACATATTGGTGCACTCAAAGCACTTGTTGAAGCTGATCTTGCACCTGATCTCATCGCGGGCACATCCATTGGTGCTTTGGTGGGGGGGTGCTTTGCCGCAGGAAAGCTTGCTGAACTTGAAGCGTTTGCCCTTTCCCTGACAAAACGGCGCGTCCTTGGCTTGCTTGATGTCTCGCTTGCAGGATCAGGTTTAATTTCTGGAGATCGCCTTAAAAAACTGCTGGATGATCATCTTACGGCAACAACATTTGAAAAATTACCCATGCGCTTTACGGCTATTGCCACAGAATATGGCACAGGTCATGAGGTATGGCTCACAAAGGGTGATTTAATTGAAGCAATGCGCGCTTCTTACGCCCTTCCAGGCGTATTCACGCCCGTGCAGGTTGGTGAGCGCTGGCTAATGGACGGTGCGCTTGTTAATCCGATTCCAATTACGGCTGCGCGTGCGATGGGTGCAGATATTGTTGCGTGTGTTGCACTCAATATGGATGTTAAAAGCCGTGGTGTAACGATTCAAGCTTATGTACCGCATGAAACCGCCGTCAATGCAGCGGCAGCTCTTGTTCATGGTGGGCCTATTCGCGGTGCATTGAGTTTGTGGCGTGGCTTGATCGGGCAACAACATGGCGCACCCGGACTTGCTGCGGTGATGATTGATGCATTTAACATTACGCAAGATCGCATCTCCCGCTCACGTCTTGCCGGGGACCCCCCCGATGTCATGGTCTCTCCACGCCTCAGTCAGATTGGCTTATTTGAGTTTCACCGCGCAAAAGAAGCTATTCAACTAGGCTATGAAGCCATGCAACGTGTAACCGCTGATCTGAAAACGCTTGTCAGCGCCTGAAGCGTGTACGGAAAGATAAAAAAACCGCACTCTTTCAAGTGCGGCTCTAAGTTTTTGGAGGAGAAAAAACATAGCCAAATCAATCAGAATGATGACATAAGCTATGGGGTCATGGCGCGATAAGGCTCTTGAACTCACCGCGCCAATAGCGTGAAGAATCTCAAACACTCATTCGTTTAAGTCTTTATATACCCCTCGTGAGTGAAGAGTTGGCGTTATCTTTTTATTAAGGTTGTTTTGATTCCAATTTGGTATGGGTACGCTTTTAGAACCAGACCAACGTCAGGAGCTTTTGAAACGCCACCGCACC
>JBIKVP010000093.1:0-6847 GCA_044356745.1 Beijerinckiaceae bacterium
CCTTGGCTTCCTGAATACCACTTTTCCGCAAAAAGCACGATTATGGGTTGACCGCCTATCCGATAACTTCAAAATACTTCAGGCACCAACTCTTCAAATGTGAGGGGTATATTTTCTTTCTCATAAAGCGCTTTAAGAACCTCTTCATCGTAGAGATATGACTCTATATTCCTTCTTTGGAGGACGCGAATCCCTTGTTCCTTAAATTCAGCAACATCTTCAGGAGAATGATCATCACGATCAATAAGGCGCAAAGTATTTAAGCCACTGATCAATCTAGGAAACGCATTAGCAAAACGTAATCGATCCCCACTAACTTCTTTAGAATTACCTCCAGAAATAAATTTTATATCAGGATATTGATCACTAAAAATGGTGTCGTAACAACGGGCATCATGACTGTGGTTTTTATCATGTTCTTGTGTTTTTGGATTTCCCTCACAAATAACGATTTGTTTTGGGGCAACTAAATGAGCAAGATCATCTAACGCAACATGTAGGATGCTCTCCCAGAACTTGCGTGTTGGTGCAACTGGATTTAAAGTCACATGCTCGTCAAAGTTATGATCTTCAAAATCTAAGAAAATGACTTTTTCTGGATACTCTTTGTACAAATCTAATGCTTTACGCATCATTCCAATTGAGTGAGTTGCAATCCACAATTGGCAATTTTCAGGAGTAAGATTGTAAAGTTCTTCTAATAAAGCACCTTGTAGTCGTGTATTGATGTGTAATTCTGGCTCGTCAATGCAAAAAACAGTATCATTAAAATATCTTTTTTTAACAATCATATCAAGTAGAAGATCAAATGCAGCTTTTTCACCACCCGATAAAATTTTGTAATCAAAATTTTTGATAGCGCCCTTTGAAAAACGAAATTTCCCTTCTGTTAAAGGATTGCCAAGTGTATTTAAATCAAGTTCGTTGAAAACTCGGTTTAAAGATGATCTGATTTCTCCAATGGTCTCCACTCTGAATTCACTAATAGTTTGACTTCCGAGCGAATTTTCAAAAATATCTTGTAAAGCATCTGAACACAATCTTTCATAATTTTTTGCAACAGTATTGTCATATTCAATCATGCGTTTGAATGTTAATTCTTTAGAGGCATCGGGTAATTTACTAAGTTTACTTAAAGTAAAATCTGGATCATTTCTGTATGCAGAACGTATATAAAAAGACTTTTGAGTCTGTGAACAGTCAAATGTAATTTGAATTTGTTCAATTTGATTGTGATTTTGAGAAATATTTCGACCATGATAATTATGATCCCACACCCAACTGCCTGAATGAAATTGCTTCCACATTAAAAAAGCATCAAATAGGGAAGATTTTCCCGAGCCATTTGGTCCAGCCATGATAACAAGTTTTGCGGGTGGAAGGTCAGGAATTGAAAGAGAGTGGAATCTGCGAAAATCGTTGATTGTAATGCTTTTAATTTTCATAAATCTCAACATCCTTACATAACAAAACATCAATCAAGCCGATGCAATATCAATCAGCGTCGGATTTCGGCAAGCCCGCCTCATCATAGAGTAATTCCTCGTACTCTCCAGATCAAATTCACTACCCACGCATTGCATTATGAGTGTTGGTGTTTATAGTGCGACACGATAAGAGGATGAGTCTGGCACAAATCCCGCGTTTTGATGATGGAGCACACACGATGTTGATCACACCAGCAATGGCACAAGGCACAACGGCTGCGGCTGGAGGCACTGATATTTTTATTCAGCTTACGCCATTCATTCTGATTTTCGTGATCATGTGGTTTTTGATTATTCGCCCTCAGCAAAAGCGCGTTCGTGAACATCAAGAGATGATCAAGGCAATTCGTCGCGGTGATACGGTTGTGACGGCTGCCGGATTTGTAGGCAAGGTTACAAAAGTCATTGACGATACAGAAGTTGAGATTGAAATTGCAGATAACGTGCGCGTGCGCGCCGTGCGTTCAACGATATCCGATGTGCGCTCAAAATCAGAGCCAGCAAACACCAACACAAAATAAGTGCGAACTCATTTCTCATGCTCCGTTTTTCATCGACCAAAATAGCCCTGATTCTGATCGCTACATTGTTTGGAATGCTCTTAGCTGCTCCTAATCTTCTCTCGCAGCAACAACGCACCGCCATTGAGAATGCCATTCCCTCATGGATACCAAAGGCGCTTGTTCCAACACGTGCTGTGACGTTAGGTCTTGATCTGCAAGGGGGCAGCCATGTGCTGCTCGAAGTCGATGTTGCTGATCTCATGCGCACTAAAGTGCTTAACTTACGCGATGATGTGCGCCGTGTGCTGCGTGATGTGAGGGTTGTGCCTCAAGGCGGCATTGGTTTGCAGCCACGTGGCGTTCAGTTGCGTGTAGCTGACGCGCAGGATCGTGAAAAACTTATTCCAAAACTACGCGAAGTCGCTGAGCCGGTTGGCAATCAGGCTTCAATTGGTGGCGGAGGGCAGCGCTCTCATGAAGTGACTGAAGGGGAAGATGGTCTTGTTCAGGTTACGCTGACAGAGGCGGGTGTTACTGAGCGTGTACGACGCGCTTCAGAGCAAGCCATTGAGGTATTGCGTCGGCGCGTTGATGCGCTTGGTACAACAGAACCTAATATTCAGCGTCAAGGTGTTGATCGCATTCTTGTACAGGTTCCCGGACTTCAGGATCCTCAACGATTGAAAGAAATTTTAGGCAAAACGGCGAAACTGCAATTTCGTATGGTCTCTGATAATGGCGGAGCGCCTGCTGAAGTAGAACAGCTTCCTTCACGTGACGATGCCGGCGCGCGCGTGTCGATTGAGCGACGTGTCATTGTTGAGGGGGATGATCTTGTTGATGCGCAACCGGCATTTGACTCCCGTACCAATGAGCCGATTGTAAACTTCCGCTTTAATGTTCGCGGTGCGCAAAAATTCGGACAAGTGACATCGGAAAGTATTGGCCGTCGATTAGCCATTGTACTCGACAATGAGGTTGTGTCTGCGCCTGTCATTCAATCAGCAATTACAGGTGGTTCAGGGCAAATCTCAGGACGTTTTACGGTAGAAGCGGCCAATAACCTCGCACTCTTGCTGAGGGCAGGAGCACTTCCCGCTAAACTCACGATTGTTGAAGAGCGTACGGTGGGGCCTGGTCTAGGGCAAGATTCCATTGAAGCAGGTAAAATGGCGGCTTATGTCGCAACCGCGATTGTCAGCGTATTTATGATCGTTTCATATGGCATATTTGGCATTTTTGCGAATATTGCATTGATTGTACATGTCTTGATTATTTTTGGGATCATGTCATGGATTGGGGCAACACTTACCCTTCCGGGGATAGCAGGAGTTGTGCTTGGAATTGGCATGGCGGTTGATTCCAACGTATTGATTTATGAGCGTATTCGTGAAGAACAACAGCTTGGGCGCTCGCCTTTAATGTCCCTTGAAGCAGGGTTTGAGCGTGCTCTCGCCACTATTGTTGACTCAAACGTCACACAGTTCCTCGCAGCTGTTATCTTATTTTATGTGGGTACAGGGCCTGTACGCGGCTTTTCTGTTACGCTCATTGTAGGCATTCTCACCACTGTGTTCACAGCTTTCACACTCACACGCCTTATGGCCTACACATGGTATAAAGTTGCTAAGCCGCAACGTATTCCGTTGGGGTAACATTGAGGGATAAGTCTGCACTAATAATGCGATCATACTTGTATAAATAGGTTTTTCATGCGCCTTCTCCGTCTTGCTCCTGATAACACAAAGTTTCCTTTTATGCGGTTCCGCCGCTGGAGTTTTCCCTTTTCAGCAATCGCTTCGATTTTGGCTGTGCTCTTTTTTACGCAAATTGGGATGAACTTTGGCATTGATTTTAAAGGTGGAACGCTCATTGAGCTTCAATCTAAAGCTGAACAAGCTGACCTTGGGATCATTCGAAGCAAAGGAAATGAACTTGGGTTTGGTGAAATTGAAGTGCAAGCGTTTGGTACACCGCGCGATGTCTCTGTGCGTATTGCGCTTCAAGATGGTGGTGATGTCGCACAGCAAGCTGTTGTAGAGAAAATGCGTGCGGCATTCGGCGATGCTTATGAGTTTCGCCGTGTAGAAGTTGTTGGGCCCCGTGTTTCTGGCGAGCTTGTTCAATCAGGAACACTCGGCATTGTGCTCTCGGTTCTCGTTGTCATGGTGTATTTATGGTTCCGGTTTGAATGGCAGTTTGCAGTGGGAGCGATTATTGCAACACTCCACGACCTTGTGCTGGCAATTGGCTTTTTTGCCATAACGCGCATAGAATTTAACCTCACATCAATCGCTGCAATTTTGACAATTGTGGGATATTCAATGAATGACACCGTGGTTGTTTTTGATCGAATTCGCGAGATGTTGCGCAAATATAAAAAACTCACCATTCATGAAGTGATTGATATTTCAATCAATACAACGCTTGCACGCACATTAGCGACAAGTGCAACAACATTTCTGGCAACGCTCGCTCTTTATATGTTTGGTGGGGAAGTCATACGCGGCTTTGCTGCCGCGATGCTTTTTGGCGTTATTGTGGGTGCTTATTCTTCCGTTTTTGTTGCAGCCCCTATTTTGATTTATCTTGGATTAAAAGTTGGCTCATTCGAGAAATCAGAAGCCAACGATCAAACAAAACTGAAGGCTTCCTCCTCTGCAGCGCCATCGAAAGCCTGAGGTTTGCAGAATATGTCTGATCCTGTGCCGCAAGGTTTCATTGCAGGGCGTTATCTGATTGATGCATATGGAAATGGGGGATTTCGCTTTGCGGATATGTCTCATCGCGGCTCGTTGCTTATTCTACCCACGGGCATGCATGCATCGCCCATAACCACTTTAAAAGACGCAAGAACTGAGAATTTTGAGCTGATTTTATCGCACAAGCATGAATTTGAATGGCTTTTAATTGGAACGGGTGAAACGTTGATGCAGCTTCCAATCGCGCTGCGTCATTTTTTACGTGATCAAACCATCGCTTATGAACTCATGAGTACAGCGGCCGCAGTACGTACGTATAATGTACTGATTGCAGAAAAACGGGCGATTGCAGCGTTAATGATCGCGGTATAGCGACAACGTTTTTAACAGAATTTTGTGGACGTTATCCCTTGGACTTCTTTGCTTTATGGCTAGGTATAGGTTGCTTGTGGCAACCGTTTTTAATTAAGCCGCCGCATCTTTTGTCTCTGGGAAATAATGTTTAACCGCCTCTTCAACAACGGCATGATCAGAAAATGGCAGGGTTATATCACCGATAATTTGACCTGTTTCATGTCCCTTACCTGCAACGACAAGCACATCACCTGATTGAAGCTCTTTAATGGCAGCGTGGATGGCCTCTTCACGGTTGGCAATTTCGCGAACTTTGCGTTTTGCACCCTTAATACCTTTGAGAATGTCTATCCGAATACTGCCCGCATCTTCTGTGCGTGGGTTATCATCTGTAATAATCACCAGATCAGCTTTTTGTGCCGCAATACGTCCCATGATTGGGCGTTTCCCCGCATCACGATCACCACCGCATCCCAAGACGCATATCAACCGCCCTGTCGTGTATGGGCGCAGTGTGTCAAGAACAGCGCTCAACGCTTCAGGCTTATGTGCATAATCAACAACAACCATTGCACCATTGACGTTTGCAACTTGCTCAAGTCTTCCTTTCACACCCTGAAGGTGAGATAAAATTGGCATGATGTGATCAGGATTTTCTCCCACTGCGATCGCAATACCAGCCGCCATAAGAGCATTTTGTGTCTGAAAATCACCAATTAATGGCAAAATAAGATCGTAGCGTCGTCCATACACTTCAACAAGAAGCTTTTGTGCAAAGCCTTCGCGTCGTGAATGTACAAGATGAACGGTCTCTCCTTGCCGTCCAACTGTGATAACGTGCAGGCCACGTGCGCGTGCATATTTAATTGCATCATATGCACGATCACCATCAAGATTGATCACCGCAGGATGCCCTGGAAATACAAGGTCAAACAAACGCATTTTAGCAGCAAAATATGCGCTTGTGGTGCGATGATAATCAAGATGATCACGCCCCAAGTTCAAAAATGCACCTACAGATAATTTCACACCATCAAGACGATGTTGATCCAGCCCATGTGATGACGCTTCCATTGCCAGATGCGAAATGCCTTGTTGTTGAAGCGTTTGCAAAGCTTGATGAAGTGTAATGGCATCAGGCGTTGTCAAAGCTCCATATTCAATGCCTTGAGATGTGGTAACACCAAGTGTTCCCAAACAAGCGGCCTCATGGCCGCATCCTGCAAAGATTTGACGTGTGAAATCAGCAACAGAGGACTTTCCGCTTGTACCTGTGATTGCGACAACTGTTTTAGGTTGTCCTGCGTAAAATTTTGCTGCCATATGTGCGAGCGTAACGCGTGGATCTTTTACGCGAATATAGGGAATATCTGTTGCGAGTTCATGAGGGCGCGGTATAGCTCCAATTATCGCAACAGCGCCCGCCTTAGCCGCAGCTGTTGCATAAACACTGCCTTCTTGATGCGCACCGCTAATCGCTACAAAGACATCACCTTTCTTGACACGACGGCTATCGCACGCCACACCCGATATATCAATCGAACGCGAGGCGGCTTCGATGAGAAGCTGATCAAGACGCACTGTATCTTTCCTTTTCATTATTCGAGTATGTTAGGGAAGGAACCTTAATGCAAACTTACTTTAAAGATATGATGGGATAGCACTTAAAACATGGTATACCCCTCACATTTGAAGAGTTGGTGTCTGAAGTATTTTGAAGTTATCGGATAGGCGGTCAACCCATAATCGTGCTTTTTGCGGAAAAGTGGTATTCAGGAAGCCAAGGATGGCCTTCACGAAG
>JBIKVP010000031.1:0-22140 GCA_044356745.1 Beijerinckiaceae bacterium
CGGTGCGGTGGCGTTTCAAAAGCTCCTGACGTTGGTCTGGTTCTAAAAGCGTACCCATACCAAATTGGAATCAAAACAACCTTAATAAAAAGATAACGCCAACTCTTCACTCACGAGGGGTATAGCGCCTAAACCTCACCCGTCTTACTGATTTTTTAAAGCACTAGAACCTCAACCGTCATGGCAGGATTTATTCCTGCCATCCATGCCTTTGGAAGCAAAAACGTATTTCCAAAGCCCGAACGGGCGTCGCGCTATTGCCCACATGTCACCTGATAAGGTTTATGTGCAGAGGATGATGCTGAGGAGGCTTTGATCGTAGCGGTGATATCTTCATCAGACAAAACACCATACGATAATGCGTTATGGAAACCTTGTGTTTTACACCATGAGTTGGCCACAGTTTGGGCACACTCGCCACCCGCTTGCAAACATTCGCTGATGCCATACCCATCGTGGGCAGGAAGCACAAATGATGATGTGCGCGTCTGGCTTGTGTCAGGCTTGTCTTGAGACACAGCAAGAACCTGCTCACTCGGTATCACCATCAACACAACAGCAGCAACCGCGGCGAAACTTAATCCACCTAACGCATATAAACCACGCATGACACGACCCCATTCCCTGTTATGATATTTGCCTTTGAGGCGTGAAGAAAAACTAAATAAAAACTGGTATAGGAACTGTGCGCTACCACACAGGGGATAAATGACATGGCAGTGTTGCGATTTTACAATACCCTCACCCGCGCCAAAGAGGCTTTCGAGCCAATTGATGCGAAACACGTGCGTCTTTATGTGTGTGGACCCACGGTTTATGACTATGCACACATCGGCAATGCGCGCCCTGTCATTGTGTTTGATGTACTGTTTCGCTTGCTACGTCATGTTTATGGTGCGGAACATGTGACTTATGTTCGCAATATCACCGATGTCGATGACAAGATTAATCAACGGGCATTTGATCGCGGCATAACGATTCGCGAACTCACGCAGCAAACCGCCGCGCAATTTCATACGGATATTAAAGCTTTAGGCGTGTTGATGCCTGAGGATGTCAATATCGATGGGCAATCAGCTCGTTTCATTGAGCCGCGTGCGACTGAGCATATTGAGGATATGAAACATCTCATTGAGCGCCTTGTGAAGCGCGGCATCGCTTATGTCGCTGAAGAGCATGTGCTGTTTTCAGTCAAGGCCATGGAAGCCAAAATGCAAGCAGAAAATAGCTTGCCGCGTTATGGCGCGCTTGCCAAACGCACGCTTGATGAAATGCTGGCTGGTGCGCGTGTCGAAGTCGCCCCTTACAAACGTGATTCGATGGATTTTGTGTTGTGGAAGCCCTCAAACACCTCTGAACCGGGTTGGTCATCCCCTTGCGGTATTGCAACCGATGGACGTCCGGGCTGGCATATTGAATGTTCGGCCATGAGCTGGCGGCATTTGATCGAAGGGTTTGCAGGGCGCGTTCAATGTCATGATCCTGCCCTTCACAACACGTTTGATATTCATGCAGGCGGCATTGATCTTGTCTTTCCGCATCACGAAAATGAAATTGCACAAAGCTGCTGCGCGTTTGATAGCCCCCGCATGGCGAATGTGTGGATGCACAACGGCTTTCTGATGGTTGAAGGCGAGAAGATGTCTAAATCGCTCGGTAATTTCATCACCATCTATCAGTTACTTGAGACAACCGATTTTGGCGGCAGACTCTGGCATGGGGATATTCTGCGCCTCGCCATGCTCAAAACGCACTATCGCCAGCCCATTGACTGGACTGTGAAGGCGCTTGAAGAGGCTGAAAAAACGATCAACGCATGGTATCAACGCGTCAATGATGTATCCCCAAGCACACCCTCCCCTGACATTATTGACGCTTTAAGCGATGATCTTAACACGCCGAAAGTGATTGCAGCGCTCCATCAAATTGATGATCCTCATGTACTCAAAGCGTCGGCAAATCTCATCGGCTTGATGCGTGAGACGAGATCGCAATGGGACACGCGTTTAAAAAGCACGACCAGCAATGTTGACGCTGCTCAGGTTGAGGCACTTTTAAACGCGCGCACAACGGCTCGCTCAGCAAAGAACTGGGCGGAAAGCGATCGCATCCGTGATGCGCTTAAAACCATGGGCGTTGTGATCAAAGATAACAAAGACGGCACAACCACGTGGGAGGTGGGCTAAAGAAATCAAGCTAAAAAGTGCGCGATAAGCGCATCAACCACATATCTGAAGTCCAATAGATACGTTGCTAACACATCCCTAACATTTCATCACTAAAACACTTTGAGATCATTTTTTGGGAGCACGTGTTTTCATGGCGACGTTTGCACACGATTATGTTGTTGATTCAACCTACATCTACACTTTTTGGCCGACATACTCGCCAACGCATCTTCAATTCACAGCGCTATTCAATGGCTTTAAAGTTGAGATGCCAGAACGGGCAACCTATGTTGAGCTTGGTTGCGGACAAGGTTTCGGCACCTGTTTGATGGCAGCTTCTAATCCTGATATGCGCTTTATCGGTGTTGATTTTAACCCTGCACACGTTCAGCACGGTCGCGAACTCGCTGAAAAAGCTGGTTTGTCTAATATTGAGTTTGTTCAAGCGTCGTTTTCTGACCTTCTCTCACACCCAACATTTTTCCAGCTTAAAGCCGATTATGTGATGATTCACGGCGTTTACACGTGGGTGAATGAAGCAAACCGCACAGCGATTCATGCAGTCATCAACGCAATCACCCGCCTTGGAAGTATTATTTACAATTCTCATAATGTCATGCCCGGCTGGGGGCAATATATGCCGCTTCAACGCCTGTTCTCTGAACACGCTGAGCGCAATCCAAAAGACAGCAATCACCAAATCGTGGATGCGATACAATTCGCACAGCAGCTTAAAAAAGTTGGGTTTGATTATTTTTCAGGCAATCCACGAGCCGCTAATCAGCTTGACGGTTTGCTCAAATCAAACGTGAATTATCTCGCGCATGAATATTTGCACAAAGATATGAGCTACCCCTACTTTTCTGATGTCGCACGCCGTTTTGCCAAAGAAGATGTTGAGTTTGTTGGCAGCACGCGCCTCGTTAACAATCGTATTAAACTTACTGAGATTGGTGAGCCGCATCTTGAAGCTGCTCTAAAAGATCGCATCTGGTTTGAAACGCTTAAAGACTTTAAGCTCAACACGCAATTTCGCACCGACGTTTATATGCGTGAACCAAGCATGTATTCCGACTCTCGCCGCAAAGAGATGCTTAAAAAGCAGCGCCTGACGTCCATTTGGCCTTCAGAAGAGTTGAACTTTGATTTCGCCGGCGTTGACGGAACGCGTATCAACGATGAAAAATTACAAAATAAAATCAAAGAACTCTTTATGAATGTTGTAACAATTGATGATCTTGTCGAGGTCACAAAAGGGTCATTAGACTTTGAAAAAACAATGGATTGGCTTCAAACAGCATTAGATAAAGATATGTTGCGCGTTGCCCGTGCGACTGATCCTGATCCTGCACCCGCACAACGCTTCAACAAGATCGTGGTTGATGAAAATCCTTTCGGATCACGCTATAGCTTTATCGCGTCTCCAACATTTGGCAGTGGTTTGAGTTGCCCTCACATGCTTGCTCTTGCGATGAAAGTCTTCATGGAAAAAGGCAATCTCGATATGCCGCAATTTATGACTGAGATGGAAGCAAGCGTGCGTCAATCTGGCAATTGGGTCGGTGGTATTAATGTCGAAAAAGACGATTACGTACGCCTCAACGCAGAGTTTGCCGGTTTCGGCTATCGCTTTATCCACCGTATTCTTCCCAACATCCAAAAGATGAAATGCTGCTAAAAAATATAACGACTAAGAGCGTATTGCGTCTGGAGTGAATGCGATGACTGAATTAAAAAACAACTATGTTGTTGATACACCTTATGTGTATCTGTTTTGGGCGACAAGTTCACCAACGTATCTACGCTTTGCAACGCAAGTTGCAGGCTACAGCGTCAAACCAACTGAGAGTTTACGCATTCTTGATCTTGGATGCGGTCAAGGCTTTGGCGCCTGTCTTTTAGCAGCTGCAAATTCTGATTGTGAGATTGTCGGTGTTGACTTTAATGCTGAACATATTTCAAACGGTCGTGAGCTTGCTGAAAGTGCTGATCTTAAAAACGTGACGTTTATTCAAGGCGCTTTTACAGACCTTCTAAACAACAAAGATCTCATGAAACAGCGCTTTGACATCGTGATTATTCACGGTGTTTACTCATGGGTTGATCAAGATAACAGACGCGCTATTCATGACATCATCAACAAAGTGACAGATGATGGTGCGATTATTTTCGTATCGTATAATAGCCTTCCTGGCCGCAACCAATTTGATACTATTCAGCAACTTATTTTGATGCACGCGGATTACAATCAAAAATCAAATCGCGACAAAGCATACGAAGGCATTGCATTTATTGATAAGCTCAAAGCAATGAATTACCAGTTTCTGAGGCAAAACCAATTTGGCACAAAACAAATTGTCGATGACCTTAAAAACACCCGCGAGGGATATGTTATTCATGCTTATCTTCATCGCAATCCGGGAAGTTACTACTTCCACCATGTGAATGATTGGTTTGAAAAAGATCACTTTAAATTTGCTGGTTCTACAAACTTGCGCCTCAATGATATTGAGTTTACAACTGATGAATTAGCCGTTTCTGATGATTTGCAATGGAAAGAAACGCTGAAAGATTTTTATAATAATACGCAGTTTCGAACAGATATTTTCATCAAAAATCCTGTGAAAATGCTTGAAAGTGATCGCGAAGATGCTTTGCGCCGCGTGCCAATAACCACCCAAGTGCATCCTAAACAAGCGGGATTGCAAGCTGGTGGTTACAATAACGCCAATATCACAAGCCAAGAGAGTTTCAATACGGTTATCCGCTTGTTTGAAGAAGGCATTCCAACAATAGGCGATGTTGCTGATGCGCTCAAACCTCATTTTAATTTTGAACAATCTCTCTCATGGCTCAAAGCATGGATTGATCAAGATAAAATCAGGGTTTTAAGAATGACTCCTGCTTCGCCTGAAGCGTCATATCGCTTTAATGATGTGGTGTGCGCCGATAAGCCTTACGGTCACCGTTATCAGTTTTTTGCAAGCGCTTTAATGGGTAGCGGCATCGTTGCTGCATCCTCAACTGCATTTATCATGACTGTTGATCAACCAAGTAATGACCTCAATTTTGAGAGCTTGTTTTTGAAACTTCAAACACATGCTAAAAGTTATCCTGAAATGGCCAAAGGCTTGCCAGGCGTGACAGATATTCATGATGAAGTACGTGTGACAGCAGCACTTGCCGCGCTTGCTTATACCGCTATCGGGCATGATTATCCTCATGCCCGCAAGATTGGTCTCATTCCGTAACCATGATGACATCAATATTTTGCTGTAACAGGCGCTAATTTATTGTGTTTAGAATGTGATGTTGAACGCCGCGAAGCAGGACATACTTCATCAATCGTTGTTACAGCACGCATCAAGCCTAAAGCTTCCAATTCCTGAACATACGTATTGAGCATCCGCTCCGCCTGAATTGCTTCACGTGATGGCGTTTCAATCACTAATCGCTCAAGCACATAGCGATAACTTTTTACACGCTCAGGAACTTGATATCTAACCCACACAATAATCGCATTATTTTCTGCAATACGATCGCGTGCGTTAGTTTCATCTTTTGAAGACACATGCGGTGTTTTCAAAAGCATCCGACAACGGATATCATCCCCCCGTTGCACGCGATGCGCCATACCACGAAACGACATCAGCAGCGCGCGGTCTGCTTGTATATCTTCCATTAAACGTTGATAGCGTGGCACTTGAGAGCGATAGTCCCCGCGATGAAGCGCTCGTCGGTAACTCTCAGGATCAGTCTCAACATATTGAGGTGGTAGAATCCGTGTATACGCCAGATTAGCAACAATCCTATCAAAATAAGAGCGCTCATGCGCTGGCATAATGAAGCGCCATGCACGATTACGCAGCTCTTGCTCATCATCCGTAAAATCAAAGCTTGAAACGGCTTCTTCTCGTGCGCGAGCAATTAAATTACCCGCGGTTGGCAATATTGTTTTATTCCACATTGAATCTTTAGGCCGACCAAAGTCTCCTGACTCAGCACATGCAACAAGGACGATGCCAAGCATCGTCACTGATAAAATGTGAGCAGGAAAATAAGGCATGTTCTCAAGCGCTTTTGTTATAAAGCACATCATCCTTCGACCACATCTCGTCGCTGAAAAATGATGACGGCTCATGTCGCTCATAACGCACGCCCATAAAAAATAGGATTTGAGCTTCATGTCCTTTATCAAAACGTGTTGAAATTCGTTGCGCGGCAATTTTTGAGGGAAAAGCAATAATTTGAGCATTTTGAAAACGTTTAAACATAGACAGTCTCCAGAAAGAGTGTTCGGACAAACACGCCGGTAAACCACCAAGTGTTTCATTCCGATGCAATCTCGTTCAGAGGAAACGTTTAAGGTTAACTTTCCGCTAACAAGCACGTGATACATTCAACGAAAGTTTATTTTTACTCTTAAGCGGAGTCGCATGATGCCATTACGTGACACAAAAGGTCTTGATGAACTCATGGCCATGGCCGTTGAAAGAGGAATTGATGCACGTCCGATCATCTTGCGTGTGCAAACCGATCTTCTTGTTATGTCACACATGCGTACACCTGAGATGGTGAGAGATTATGAGACACTTGCGCGTGAGCTGATGATGCACATTGATGATGATACTAAACGCATCATCGCGACAAAATTGATTGCTGTACCGGAAATTTCTGCTGATTTGCGTGCAGCGCTTCAATATAATGAAGCGCCTGTGTCGACAAAAATGAGTGATCACATAAATGATATGGATGTAAACGCCGCTGAAAGCATTGCGCAGCATGTGGATGAAACAGTGGCAAGTATCATTGCATCGCGTAATGATTTGTCTGATGATGGCAAGAATACGCTCCTTGAACGCGGTGAAACACACGTTGATCGCAGTCTTGCCGCAAACACAAAAATTATTCTGAACAGATCTGATGCTGATCGTCTTATCGCTCGTGGCAAACATGATGAAAAAACCGCACAAGCTCTTCTGAGCAGGTCTGATTTAACGGGTGCTGATAAAGCGCCACTTTACACTTACGCTAATAGTGAGCAACGTTTAGCCATTAGAACACATATTGAACAGGTGGATCGTCTCGCCTCTCGCCGTCTTGCACTTCCTGTTATTGATGATGCTCTTTGCGAGCAGCTTGTTGAACATGCGCGAAAACGGAATGAAAATGCATTTTACGCGTTGTTAGAGCGAATGATACGCTTTTCTCCTGCCGAAATGAATACAATTCGTGCTGATCAATCGTGTGAGCTTTTAATATTAGCACTCAATCTGGCTGGACTTAAAAGAGATGACGCAATCGCGATTTTATTGGCTCAACATCCATCCGTATCACATTCATATCAAGCCTTGATCGCACTGCTTCCAACTCTTGAGATGACCTCGCGTGCCTGTTCACTAAGGGTGTTGAGTGCAGTGCTTGATAAAGCTTTTTCATATATTGCGACAACGAATGCACAGCACACACCTTTTGTGCACAATTCTCTTGAAAAGGAATTACCTATCGCGCGTCTTGCTCAAGAACCGGCAGCAAAAAATATTATAAAGAAGGCGTGATATCACGCTGTAAAAGTCATGATATCAGCGAATAAGCGCCCTTCTTTATCCTCCACTTCAATCAAAAATAAATCAGAATCAAAGTGAATTTCACGCGCAATTTTTTCTTCAACGCTTAAGCGATCACGCCAAATTTCATCAAATGCAGCGGTAAAGCATCGCTCTATGCCAACATCATCATGCTTCATGATCAAATTTTGGGGTGCAGGTGCATAAAGCGCGATCTCATCACGACTGCGCTCTACAATAAGCCATATTGCACCCGCTTCAGGGGCTCCACGCCGTCGCAAAGTTGCCATTGCACCTTCATGCGCGACACGCCTTAAATAAGCTGCAACCCAAAAATCTGAGCGTAAACGTGTCACAAAAGTCGCCTAATCAATTGGCAAACCAGATTGACTCGCCAAAACGCGACGCGTGGCGCCCAACACATCGCCAGTAACAGGCATTTTGCGATCTTTCTCAAACAGCTCAAGTGCCTGACGTGTCGTTACACCCATCACACCATCTGCTTTAATAGGGCCATAACCGAGACGATTAAGTGCTTTTTGTGCAGCAAGAACGCGCTGTGACGGTGCAAACGATTGATCTTGTGTCACTGCTACTTTCTGGATGAGTGAAGGTGGTGTTTGAGGTTGTGATGTAACACGCACAGGTGGCAAAACAGTTGCGACAAGCGCTGTCATCTCACTCTCAGAACGTGTACTTGAATGTATCAAAGTTTGAGCGGAGGGTGATACTTTCAGATCACTCTCAGGGCGCTCAGGAGGCGTTGCAACAACCTTGATACTCTTTTCTTCGATGGGCGCAATATTGTCTGGAGAGGCGTTATCTTTTGTTTTAAGTGCGCTTTTTTTAATTGTTGTTTCTTGGACAACAAATAGCGGTGCTGGATGTCTATTGGTTTGATTGATCGTAGCATTAAAAACGATCGCACCACCCAATGCTGTAACTGTCGCATAAAAAAGTGCGCGTTGCGGGTTTGCGTAAGCGGCTTGAACCATAACACTCAATCGTGACGGCGTGTGATTTATTAAAGATTTTTTCTTAGGCATGGAACTCACTTCACTCATACTCTTATTAAGATACAAATTGCACTTTAAGCGCCTGTTGACTGGCTTGATCCAGATTTGCGCTTTTTACGCGATGGCGCAGAATGCAACCTATCTTCAGTCTGCTCCATTGCAACTTTGTCACTCTGATCTTCGGTGTTTTGTGTCATGACATCAACGTGTTGAGAAACCATTTTGATAATATTGGTTTGTGTGGCGGGTTTATGACGACAATCCATGGGTAGTGTAATAGTCACCTTTGTGCCTTTGCCTAACTCACTTTCAATATCAAAGTCACCATGATGGAGTCCCACCAAGCCCTTCACTACAGATACTCCTAGCCCTGTTCCCTCATAAGGGCGATCGTAGGATGAGCGCACTTGAAAGAATGGATCTCCAATACGCTGGAGATCATCTTTTGCAATACCAATACCCGTATCTTCAACAATAATTTTGATTCCGCCCAACATTGGCAAAAGCTTCAAGGTCACTGTCCCCCCTTGACTGGTAAACTTAACCGCATTGGATAACACGTTGAGAATGACCTGTTTGAGCGCGCGCTTATCGGCAATAATATCTTGCACGCCCTCATCTACCTCTCGGACGAGCTTAAAATTACCCTGATCCGCTTTAATTTGAATGATATCACAACTCTCATTTAACAAGCGCGCAGGATTGACTGTATCGTAATTCAGATCAAAATTACCCGTATCAATTTTAGAAATATCAAGCAGAGTATTCACAATCTCAAGTAAATGATATCCTGATGTATGGATGATTTTAGCATAATCAAGACGTCGTGCATCATCAAGTCCACTCATTTCAGGCGTTGCTAAAATTTCTGAAAATCCGATGATTGCGTTAAGCGGGGTTCTAAGCTCGTGGCTTACTGTTGCGAGAAACTTTCCTTTAAGATCACTCGCTTTTTCTGCTTCAAGCGTTGCCTCTTCCAACTCACGTTCATAACGCTTGTGGGCTGTTATATCCGTCATAGTACATACGACACTGCAATTAGCGTGAGGCGTTTTAAGCGCTTGAGCTGTCATTTCCACCCACAAAACGCGTGCATGATCTCCGTAATGCTGTTCTGTATCATCCACGAATCCTGATGTCAGACGCATTTCAATCCTAATTGGGCGCTGTAAACGCTTTGCGTCTGATAGTGCTTTGAGAAACGTCGGACGATCTGTGACATGCAATCGCTCAAAAAGACCTTTTCCTAGTAAGGCGCGCGGATCAAGTCCTAAAAGTGTCAGTGAGGAAGCACTGGCGAACACGACCTGCCCTGTATCGTCGTGGGCTGTGATTGTATCATTGATCGCGTGAAAAATAGCGTCTTCATATCCCGCTTTACCTGATAAGCGATATGACAATAACTCCATTTTACGGCTTAATGCCGAACCAACGGCAGCAATATGTGCGAGAACACCGAGAATAAGAAGCGGTAAAATTCCCGCAGTAGAAGCCATTCCATGGTGACTCACGTAACCTGCACCATCAAGTAGAGCAAGACATGTAAAACCAGATAATGATGCGACAACAGAGAAACGCAGTGTGCGCGCCGACGCTAAAAACAGTGCTTCAAGGGGTATAATGGCAAACCAGATGACAACAGGTGAAAATATACCACCGTACATCGCACCAAATGTGACAGTTGTCGCAGCAAGTGCAAGCGATGACACTGCAATCGTCCAGTCTTCACGACCTGTCGCGGAAAGGACAAATGTGGAAACAAGCGGCATCAAAAGCCATAAAAATGCCAGTGCTTCTAGTGAAGAGGGCTTGCCATAAATACTCAAATAAATCGGCAAACTTGCAAGCGTTAAAGCGCCAATCAAGAGACGCGACATCATATACTGAATGTGATTTGCACGTGTCTCAGATTCTGTCACTGAGGGATGAACAAGCATCGCCACACGCTCTTCAAAAATGGAAGATTTCGTTGAAACAGGTGGTATCTGTCGCTCTAACATACGCATACTTTACTCACACACTGACTATCATCTCACGGTAAGATTCGTGATTGCCATAATGTGCAAGTGTGCCAAATAGACTTTAAGCCAACGTTAAAACCCACGCCATCACGCTCAAAGAAACAACTTATCAATGATAAAATCTTGTTTTCTTGGTTTATCGTAAATGAAATGTAATTTTTTGACCCTCTTACGATTTGTTGAGAGAGTATGTTTTAAAATGAAAAAATGGGTAGATTGTCAAAAGCTATATTTTTTATTGGGGTCATATATGCGCTCTCACCTGAGCGCACGCCCTCAACGTGGCTAGGTGAACACAACAGTGCAATTCCTTCACCTCAGGAAACCGTGCGCCAACTTGAACAGGTCTCGCGAGCACTTAAACAGCAACACAATGTAACATCTCAATCAAACGACACCCGCAGCATCCTTGAAAGCATCACAATGCTCTTAAGCAATATGCCTAACAATTTATGGGGATCATCACCCTCAACCGTCACGCACCAGCGCAATACAAATACCGAGAAAAATAAGCCTTAAATGCAAACTCTATTCCGCTGCTGTCGGATGGGCATAATGTGGTGCAGGTTTTAAACGGCGGCGCTGTCTTTGTTTCCACAACATCATAAAACCGAACACTGTTGAAAAGCTCGCCAATAAAATGGAAGTCACAATGACACCGTCTTGCACAGTTGAGCCGAAAGGACGCAAAAAATTCCACTTGTGAAGCAAACTAAAAGATAATCCCTCTAAACGCTCCCAGCGCGTAGCCTGATCAACTAATAAATTAGCGCCACTATCAATGAACAGAACGCGCCCTTTGTCATCATTCAGGCTTACTTTCCAGACTGGAAGTCGCTTATTGCGGAAATCATAATCAGGGCCAAAGCGCGCAATTTGCTCAATGCTCATAATGTCATCCGCATTTGCACCGCCTAACGTGATTGCCAAGTGGCGTGCCATTGTCACATCGTAATTATGACGTGGCGCACCAGTAACGGCATCGTAATAGACCACCTCGCCGCGATTAGCCTTGCCAGCAAAGCGCTGATCCCGTGTCACAGGCGCGTGATGCGCATGTTCGCCACCGCCTGAAGGGGCAACCTCTGGCATTGCTTCAGGTGCTGGGCGTTCCACACGAATGAGTAGGCCATCACTGCCCTTAATGAACGATAGCGCATTTGCCGCGCCTGATCCTGCAGCTTGAAACCAAAGGTTTGAGGGGGCATTGAGCGCAGAGGACAAGTCCATCACGCTACCTTCACGCATCCCGCGCGTGTTCTCGCCCAAGCGATATTGCAAAAGGTGATAGAAGCCGCTTGCTGAAAATAAAAAGATCGGTAGCCATACAATGTAGGCAATGCGTCGATGCCAACGTCTTTGACCATCGGGAATTTGGCGACGTTTGAAGCTTAAAATCATAGCAATGCCCGTGACAGACATGCCAACGAGAGCAATCATAAAGCCACTCATCAGAATAATTTGTGCACTTTCAAATCGCTCAAGCCATGTCCAAGAGTGTAATGCCTGAAAAATAGCCTGAAGCGTATGACGATTGCCATTATGCTGAGCGGCGAGGGTATTCAGTTCTGTATAGATAAACGCGCGGCGTTTGTCAGGCGAGTCAAATTCAATGCGCCAGACAGGAAGCAATCGGTTGACCCAAGGATAATCATCATCAAACGCCGTTTGGAGGGTCACATGAGACAGGGAAGCATCTTTGAGACCCGTGTAATAGCGTGCCAGCCAAATGGCATGTTCTTTATCGCGCTGCTCTAACTCTTGCCCAGTTTTCATTGAAAAATAGCGGCGTGGCGAGTCTTTGGATTGTGTCACTTGCAACACAGCACCATCAAACGATGGGGAAACGCGAACCAGCAATGCTTGAGACAAATGATGCTCTTTGAGAATATCAATCGGCGATTTTAATTGCGGCAAATCCGCGCTGAGACGGGGTGGAAAAAATTTTGCCTGTTCAGGCCCTGTCCAACTCATTATCGGATGGGTTAAACCTGATAATCCCCATACCAATAGGGCAATGCCCCCTATCCATCCAAACGTCAGATGAATATTGCGGCTATGACGAGTCCAAAATACACGCGAAAAAAGAGACATCAGAATTTTTCCTCTAGCGAATACGAATTGTTACGGATCCCGAAAAAGATCCTGAAGGAGGCGATGGAAAAGACGATGACGCAATCATTGAGCGAAGAGCGCGATCCGCTTGCGTATCCCCTGTTGACCCGCCAATCGTGTGACTGGCAAGGCGTCCAGAACCGTTAATCACAAAACGCACACTGACACTTCCATTCACATCTTCAAGCCCAAGGCTGTTGGCACGACCTTGCAAAATCGCACGAACTTTCGCGCCATAAGCCGCTTCTGAACTGCTTCCTCTTCCCTGCCCTGTTCCTTGCGATTGAGAAGCAGCGCGTGACGCACCCACTTCAGAGCGCGCCGCTTCACGGGCTTGACGTTGTTTGTCTGCTTGCTTGCGCCTCGCTTCACGGCGCTCCTGCTCGCGCTCACGCTGTTCACGCTGCTTCTTGAGATCAACAGGCGGTTTTTTGACTTCAGGTTGAGGTTTTACAACGGGAGTTGTCGGTTTTACTGGCACGGCCTGAACTGGTTTTGGTTGTGCAATCTCAACGTCAGAGGCTTTCGCAACAAGCACGTCTGAAGGATTGAGCGTCATAACCGCTGCCTCAACAGGCGCTGGAATTTCAGCTGGAACATCCACCACAACAGGGGCAGGTTCAGGCAGGGGCAATTCTGGCTCTGAAGGCGCCGCCTGCGCCTGCGCTGAAGGCGCATCTTCCATAAACTCGACTGCTATCTCCTGATACTGGGGTGTTTCAAGAGGCTGTGGCATCGCCACGAAGAGCGCAATAAACAGCACAAGGTGCGCAAAAAAAGCACCTAATAGGAAATACACATCACGACTAGCGTGCTTAGAGATGACACCAAGTCGCAAAGACAATAACAAAGGCTCAATCCGCCATAACTCATCATCTGAGGGTGGCGATTGATCGGTAATGTGCTTACGTGTAACGACAGGCCAACAGGTGTCCGTCATATCATGGGCATCATCATCACGGCATAAAATCACACCAGACAAGCACCAATCATCGGGAATATTAAACCTGACAGGATCTTGAGAGCGCAACACACGATCAGCCAGTAACCCTTGCGGTGGCAAGGAGGATAACGGCGATAATGCGGAAAAATGAAGGTTCCCAGTCATGTTAAACACTCTTTACACATCTTTATATTCAAGGATGCGTCAGGTTGAGACGCATTCCTGAGATTAAAGACACAGCACGCAAAGCATGTGCCATGTCGTGATTTAAAACTTTTTGCTGATACCGCCATAAATGGTGCGCCCATTTCCAGGGGTATAAAGCGCTGAATTAATGTTTGCTGTGCCTGTCACACTGGTGCTGGAAATGTATTTCTCGTCCGTGAGATTGCGGGCATCGACAAACACCGAGAGGCCATTGCTCCAGTCATATCCTGCTTTAAAACCAAGCAAGGCGTATGACTTTGTTTTAAGGTTAGCTGTATTGGCATTATCGACAAAATAACCTTGCGGCACCCATTCAAGATTAGGGCCAATATAAAAACCACCTTGATTTTTATACATCAGCTCCGCACGAATAAAATGCTCGGGTGCACCCGGAATTTTATTATCTCCATACAGGCGATCCCCATCGAAATGAAAGTCGCTGTAGGTATAAGCCGCATTGAGCCAAAGCTTATGCGTTGGATCAACCTTGCCCACATATTTCAGCACGTTAAACCCAAATCCTAGCTCTAAACCCTGATGCACTGTTTTATCGGCATTACGCACCTGAGAGACACCGCCGCCCAGATCCTCAAACTGGAATTCATCTTTGAGCATGGAGCGATAGAGTGCGACATCCCAGCGTATGTCATCATAACGACCGCGCGTGCCCACCTCAACCGTCCACGCTTTTTGCGCAGAAATCGCCACAGGATTAGCTGGAGCAAAGTTAGGCCCTACTTCTGAAAAAGGCGGTGCTTCAAAGCTTTTGGTGACATTGGCAAAAACTTGCGTGTTTTTATCCACTTCATAAAGCAAACCAACTTTGGGATTGAGATCCTCAAAGTTTTTCGCACCATTGGTTACACCAAAGCGCCCTTGCTGTTCACGCTCAGCATAAGCTGCTTGCAAGCCTGTAACCAAGGCAATTTTAGGCAAGAAGAAATATTGATATTCCGCAAAGGCTTCTAAATTGAGGGCATATTGCGTGCCAAAAGCGGTTGGCAAACCACGATTTCCGCCAACATTGACGAACTGCTTAACCGCTGTTGTGCCCCCCCCAATATTTGTACCGACAATAAGGCGCCCCTTGTTGCCCCATAAAAGATGCTCGTTTGTTAATGAACCAAACGCGCCGTAATCAAGGTTATTGTAATCAATCACTTGGAAAATCGGATGATAGAGATGTTTCCCCGCGATATACCCACCAAAATCAATCTGTGTATTATCGAGCTTGATCGTTGTTTTATTGGCGATGCGTGTTGATTCAATATTACGCTGATAGTTATTCGCAAGATTGGCAGGAGTAGTAAGCTTGGGTGTTGTTAATGCCTGAAAGCGCGTCAGGTTTCCTGGCAATTGCAAATCTAAGTCGTTGAGATTAATATAAAACCGCGTTTCAACCTGATCATTGAAGCGATAGCCTACATTCGCGCTCAGGCGACGGTTGGTTTGTTCATTTTGCTGCCGCCATCCATCGCTTTTCTGATAGCTGGTTGACAGATAATAATCCCAGTTTCCAACGACACCACCCGTACCAGCATGGGCACGAAAATAACCGTCTGATCCCACTTCAACACGGCCAAAATAAGGTGACGACACATCGCGCCCTGTTGGTGAAGCAATATAAATTGCGCCCCCTAAATAAGACGATCCCCAGCGCAGCGCATTCCCGCCACGATAAACTTCAGTGTAAAGAATGGAGAGCGGATCAATTTCTTGAAAATCCCCTGCCCCATCGGCTGTGTTAAGCGGAATGCCGTCAACGAGAAGCCGCACACCTCTTAAGTGAAAGTTGCGTGATAATCCCGATCCACGGATCGACAAACGCGCGTCTTCCCCCGCTTTAGGTTGAATAAACACGCCTGGCACATAATCAAGCACATCTTTAAGCGTGGTAACGGTTACGCCCTTGGTGTCTTCGGCTGTTACGACACTGACCGCACCAGGCGTGCGATTCACAACCTCGCGTGCATTGTTGATCGTTGCTTCAGCACCTGTCGCCACACGCTGACCATCAATCGTAATATCTTCAAGAACCACAGGCCCCTGCTGCGCATGTACGGCAAGAGGTGACATGAGAATGGTCGATGAAAGCAACACCGCCATGATGGGGCGCTTTCTGAGAGTAGATAGTAAATAAGACATTATATCACCATAAAAACGAGCAAAATCATGCACATAGCGTGCTAATCTGCTCTGAAAGAGAGAAGGACAAAGCAACCAAAAGCGCGCCTTAAACGCACGGTATTTTTTGATGAAGCCGCAGTCATGTCGCGGCTAGCGCTATAGCAATATCAAGCGCATTCAATAAAAGGATGTGGGCTCTTTAAATGAGTGCCATCCCGTATTGATCATTTTGCTAAGCTGTTACTGGCATCAAGCCATACACATAACTTTATAATATGATCTGAAACGGGCAGCTAAAACCCAAACACCACTTTTTTAAGCAAAAGCAGGGGGTGCGCGTGATTGTGTACCGCGTTTAAAAAGTCGCGTAACAACGCTTAAGGTTTTTTCAGAATATGAAACGTCTGTAATAACGACAGTATGATTTAAATTCGGGGTAGGAACATAATCAAGGCCAGACGCTTGCGTGATTAAACACGCTTCACAATGCCCTTTGTGAGCATTTTGACTGCCACCAGAACCGCTCAAAGGACATGGCATCATTGGCATCATGGCCATATGCGACATAACGGACGCTTCAACGCCCATCATGTTTGAGGAAATATCCGTGCGGTCAGCATTCGGGAGAGTGATGTTAATGCGCTGATGCGCAAATCCAAGCGACAACACAGCCAACAGGTAAAGGCTTAAAACCCACCCGCGTACAATGTGATGTTGAATCGCTATTTTCATATCTAAATAATGAATTAAAAAAACGCTACGTCAATGAAGTGAAAAAAGTTTATAACAATAAAATTAACAAGACATGCCGTCTTTTTGATATAACAATATATACATATCTTTATATCTCGCACCAAAAATTACACAGAGGTTTTATGTCCACTCACGCAGCACCTTTGATACCGTTGAGCGAAATTTCTGAAACATTTACGCTTTTAGAAGATTGGGAAGATCGTTATCGCTACATTATTGAGCTGGGTCAAAAGCTCCCCCCCTTACCAGAGACTGATAAAACAGGGACTAATCAGGTGAGCGGGTGCGCAAGTCAGGTCTGGATTGTCACGCATTTTGATCAAGGCCAATCCGTTGATCAATCGCCTCCCCGCCTTCAATTTTCAGGTGAAAGTGATGCCCATATCGTGCGAGGACTGGTTGCGATCATCTTAAGTATTTACACGAATAAAACGCCGCAAGATATTCTAAGTATTGATGCTTTAGATATTTTTAAGCAGCTGGGGTTATCGGATCATCTCTCCACACAGCGCGCCAACGGTGTTCGCGCCGTCATGGGGCGAATTTTATCGGATGCTAAGAGAGCAGCAGATACGCCCACATAAAAAAGCAAGCGCAGCACGATCTGCCGTTTAAACGTAGCAAAGTTAAACGTGAATTGAACGCTTCTCAACACCCATAGCCGCTTCTTTCACAGCCTCAGACATCGTAGGATGTGCGTGACAGGTGCGTGCGAGATCTTCGGATGAGCCGCCAAATTCCATCAAAACAGCCACTTCATGAATCATCTCACCCGCGCCAACGGCCACAATATGCGCACCAAGCACTTTATCGGTTGCCGCATCCGCAAGCACTTTCACAAAACCATCGGTAGCGCGGTTTGCCCGTGCGCGGCCATTAGCGGTGAACGGAAATTTACCGACTTTATAATCAATTCCAGCAGCTTTCAGCTCTTCTTCGGTTTTACCCACTGAGGCAATCTCAGGGTGCGTATACACCACCCCAGGGATCACATCATAATTGACATGCCCCGCTTTACCCGCCAGTTGCTCAGCGAGCGCCACGCCCTCATCTTCCGCTTTGTGCGCGAGCATGGGGCCTGTAATCACATCGCCAATCGCATAAACCCCCGCAACATTGGTTGCATAATGATGATCGGTTACAACACGCCCACGATTATCGAGCGCCACGCCAACCTCTTCTAAGCCCAAACCTTGCGTAAAGGGTTTGCGGCCAATACACACGATGACAACATCAGCATCCACGGTTGCAGCGTCACCGCCGCTTGCCGCTTCAACGGTGAGCGAAACACCCTTTTTCGACTTGGTTGCACCTGTGACTTTTTTGCCAAGATGAAACACCATGCCTTGTTTTTCGAGAATGCGTTGAAACTGTTTCGCTGTTTCTGTATCCATACCTGGCAAAATACGGTCAAGGTATTCAATCACCTCAACCTTTGCGCCCAAGCGCCGCCAAACAGAGCCAAGCTCAAGACCAATCACACCCGCGCCAATCAAGATGAGCTTGTTAGGAACGCTCTCTAATTCAAGCGCACCTGTGGATGAGACAATCTGCTTTTCATCAATCTCAACACCGGGAAGCGCTGCAACATCTGAACCTGTGGCAATAACAATGCTTTTTGTGTCAAGCACTTGGGCAGCGCCATCCTCACCCGTTACCTGCACTTTGCCTGTGCCAAGGATTTTACCCGTGCCGATAAACGTATCGACCTTATTTTTCTTGAGCAAAAACGCCACACCGCCCACGTTGGCATCGACCGTATCCTGCTTATGCTTCATCATCGCTTTGAGATTAAGCTTGGGCTTGCCCACTTCAATGCCCAGCACATCAAAGCCATGACCCGCCTCGTCAAACATCTCAGAAGCGTGGAGCAGCGCTTTTGAAGGGATACACCCCACATTCAAACACGTGCCGCCAAACGTTTTGCGCTTTTCAACAATCGCGGTTTTTAAACCCAGCTGCGCCGCACGAATGGCACACACATACCCACCAGGGCCTGAACCAATGATAATAAGATCGTAGGACATGTTTTTCCTTTAGTAAATCACTTGAAACTCAACCGTCATGCCCGCACTTGTTGCGGGTATCCACGCCTTTAAAGCCATTTCAAGACTTAGATACCCGTGTCAAGCACGGGTATGACGTAAAGCTCACAAATCCAAAACAAGCCTTGCGGGATCTTCCAGATTTTCTTTCACGCGCACGAGGAAGGTGACCGCCTCTTTGCCGTCGATGATGCGGTGATCATAAGACAGTGCGAGATACATCATCGGGCGGATGACGATTTGCCCACCCACAACCATTGGGCGCTCCTGAATTTTATGCATACCCAAAATGGCCGATTGTGGCGCGTTGAGAATAGGAGTGGACATCAGCGAGCCATAAACACCGCCGTTAGAAATCGTGAACGTGCCGCCCTGCATCTCTTCGATTTTGAGCTGGCCATCACGCGCACGCTTACCAAAATCGCCGATGCGCTTTTCAATCCCTGCAACCGTGAGATCATCTGCATCACGCACAACAGGCACAACAAGCCCCTTTTCAGTGCCAACGGCCACACCCACGTGATAATAGTTTTTGTAAACAATATCCGTGCCATCAATCTCAGCATTCACGGCGGGAATTTCTTTAAGCGCCTGTACGCACGCCTTCACAAAAAAGCCCATGAAGCCCAGTTTCACGCCGTGCTTTTTCTCAAACGCATCTTTATATTGATTGCGCAGGCTCATGACGGTTGTCATATCCACCTCGTTAAAGGTGGTGAGCATCGCCGCATTGCTTTGCGCTTCTTTCAAACGACGCGCAATCGTTTGACGCAGTTTCGTCATTTTCACGCGCTCTTCACGTGATGCATCATCAACACTTGATGGAGCGCGCGGCGCTTGTGGAATGGCAACGGGAGCAGCAGCTGAACCACCTGTGGCGACAGCGGCGAGCATATCGCCCTTTGTGACGCGGCCATCTTTGCCCGAGCCAGAAACAGATGCAGGATTAACCCCCGATTCGGCAGCAAGACGCACCACCGCAGGGCCATGATCAGATGATTTAGCCGCTGATGCCACAGGTGCAGCCGCAGGCGTGATCGGCACAACTTTCGGCGCGGCAGCTGGTGCGGGTGTTGAAGCAGCCCCTGCCCCTCCCGCTTGCACATAACCGAGCAACGCATTCACACCAACCGTATCACCCGCTTTGGCGATTTGATCCCCTAAAACCCCTGCGGCAGGGGCATTGACTTCAAGGGTGACTTTATCTGTTTCAAGCTCCACAAGCGGCTCATCGGCTTTCACCGCATCGCCCGGTTTTTTAAACCACTTGCCGATAGTTGCTTCAGTAACGGATTCACCTAAGGTGGGGACGCGAATTTCAACGCTCATAAAGGCCTCTTTGTAACAAGATAAGAATTGCATCCTCTTTAACTGCTTACCCCATGAAAATCCAGTGGCTTGATAAACTGGAACAGCTGTTTTTGCAGATTGTTTTCGCGATGCGGAGGATGGGTGTCTGGATTCAGTGCATCTTGAGGTGGTTGCGCAGGGCAAGACCCAAAAAGAACAACATAAGCGCTGACCACACTTTTTGCAGTGCCGAGATAAACGATACCGATAGGGGCAAAATCGGCGCGAGAGTATCGCCAAAGCGCTCAAGCCCATAGAGACACCCATAGGTGCGGTGAGCGATTTCTGATCCCCAATCGCCAATCACCGTAGCATTGCGCAACGCAAGAGACAGCGCCTCCCAGCCAAGGGCGGTGCGGTCGGCGACTTCGGGGGAGAGCCCCGTGATATACGTGGGGCGAGTGTCACGTTTGGGATCAATGTTCTTATCAGGCGCAGGCGGCCATGTGGTGCAAGGTGTTTTACGCACATCCCAGCTATGAAAGAGATAAATCGCATTTTCTGGTGAGTCAGCTATAATCGCCATTTTTGCTCTTCCAGCAGCGACGTGTGGACTTTGTCCAATAAAAAACAATCCAGCTAATCCTATAGCAAGCAACAGACCGAAAATAGGACGCAAAAACGAGCGGCCAAAGTTGGAGAGAAATTCATACACATGCCCGATACCCCACTGCCACCAAGTTGTCGTAGGATGATGACGGGCGCTGATGATCTCGCGAGCGAAGAAATCGAGTTTACGCGGATGATCATGCCCCATCTCCGCCATGCGCTGCAATACACGCCACTTCGCCATATCCGTGGCAGCGAAGCGAGAAAATGCGCGGCGTTTTTCTTCTTTTCTATCAAGCAAATCTTCATGAGAGGTGGTGGGTGTCTCAGGTATCTCAACCGCCGCTTTTGCCGCTTTCGTCCGCTGTTTCATCACCGCATAGGCTGGCATCACAATGTTGTCGAGCCTTGGCGCTTCCAAAAAATGCGCTTGAATAAAATCAGGCGGGTGGGTTTCAAACTCCGCATCCGCTATCGTAAAGACTGATTTGGCAGTCATGGCGGTAAAATCCGCCTGATACTGAAACCGCGCATTATTAAAAAAAGTAGTACATTCAAACGTAACATATGAGAAATACGCCGTCTGCGTGAAAATTGTTCGGTAAAAATAAGCCTCATGCGTAAAGATAGCGCCAGAAAAATTCACCTCTTGCGTGAAAGTCGCTTCTGAAAAAGCCGCCCCTTGCCTAAAAGTGACTTTAGTGAATCGCGTATCCCCTGGAAAAATAAAATGTGAAAAATCAACAAAATCTTTAAAAGGGTGCTTTTGATCCCTATCCGAAAAAACTGCTTTAGCTTCTTCTTCCCATTTCTTTTGATTGGCTGCCCATGTTCCTGCGTCCTCAAACGCTTTTTTCTGGGCAAGCATTTCGTTTGCCCATGCATTCCAAGCCTCTTTGCCTTTGGCGAACAGGGCGTGCGTTTCTTCGTAATTCATGGGTGGCCTCACATCGGGAGCGTGCCATGTGACTACGAGCGCGTGGAATGGTCAAGGGGATAAGGTAAAGCACCAACCGTCATGGCAAGCCTTGTGCTTGCCATCCACGTCTTAGCAACATTTAAATAGCGTAGTGGTTCTAAAGGCATGGATGGCAGGAATAAATCCTGCCATGACGGGTGGGGTTTAATCACACGAAGCATATACCGTCATTGCGAGCGCATGCGAAGCAATCCAGCCTTTTGAAAAGTATACCCCTCACATTTGAAGAGTTGGTGCCTGAAGTATTTTGAAGTTATCGGATAGGCGGTCAACCCATAATCGTGCTTTTTGCGGAAAAGT
>JBIKVP010000094.1:0-6397 GCA_044356745.1 Beijerinckiaceae bacterium
TCGGTGCGGTGGCGTTTCAAAAGCTCCTGACGTTGGTCTGGTTCTAAAAGCGTACCCATACCAAATTGGAATCAAAACAACCTTAATAAAAAGATAACGCCAACTCTTCACTCACGAGGGGTATACTGAAAATTAGAATGACATTATGACTAGCTATACAACAGCACCGCTATTAAACACGCCTTTGGGATCAAGTGTTGCCTTAATGCTGCGCATTAAATCCATTGCCACAGGAGATTTAACCTGTGCAAGCCAATCGCGTTTTAAGCGGCCGATGCCGTGTTCAGCAGATATGGAGCCGTTTAAATCCTGCACAATCGCGTAAATTGCTTCATTAAACTCTTCCCGACGTGTCATGTAAGTTGCTTTATCCATGCCAATAGGTTGAGCCACATCAAAATGAATATTGCCATCGCCGAAATGTCCGAAGCCAATAGGACGACACTCTGGCTCTAAGTGCTGCGAAGCTTTGATTGCGCGTGAAATAAATTCGGGCACTTTCGCAACAGGCACAGAGATATCAAATTTGATATTTCCGCCTTCAGGTTGCTGCGCCTCTGCCATGGCTTCGCGCAACTTCCAAAAGGCATGTCGTTGATCAAGTGAAGCAGCAATAGCAGCATCCGTCACAAAATCTGCTTCAAACGCCTGTGCGAGATGATTTTCCAGCACACTCGTCAAATCGTCGGTTATAGGAGATGACAATTCCATCAAGACATACCATGGGGATGATTGCGACAACGGATCACGTGTGTTCGGGATATTTTTGAGAACAAGCTCAATGCCAATACGCGGAATCAACTCAAACGTTGTGAGCATAGAGCCTACGTGCGCTTTAAAATGTGTCATAAGCTGCAATGCCGCATCGGGGGAAGGAACGGCACAAAAGGCTGTCGCATAACTGCGTGGTTTTGGAAAAAGCTTCAAGGAAGCGCCTGTAATGACGCCCAAACACCCCTCGGAGCCTATAAAGAGGTTTTTAAGATCAAACCCTGTGTTGTCTTTACGAAGCGATGAGAGGCCATTTAAAATGCGCCCGTCTGCAAGAACAACCTCTAACCCCAGAACCAAATCGCGCGTATTGCCATAAGCTAAAACCGCTGTTCCGCCCGCATTTGTGGCGATATTGCCGCCGATTGTGCATGTGCCTTCTGAAGCAAGCGAGAGCGGGAAAAGACGATCAGCGCTTTGGGCTGCCTCTTGTGCCTCAAGTAATGTCACACCTGCATCAACAGTAAGGGTATCGCTCAGCGGATCAAGCGCACGGATGTGGTTCATGCGTGTCAGCGAGAGCACGATGCCGTTAGGATCTAGCGAAGTTTGTCCACCCACAAGCCCCGTATTCCCCCCTTGCGGCACGATTTTGATATCGTGATGCGCACACAGCTTCACGACGTGAGACACCTCTTGCGTATTTGCGGGTTTAACAACCGCAAGCGCCTGTCCGCGATACATGCCGCGCCATTCTTGAAGATAAGCTGCCTTATCATTATCATGGGTGAGCACATATGCATCACCGACACACGCTTGAAGCGCCTTTAAAACATCGGACATAAAACATCCTTTTTAATAGATCCCCACGGGGAAAAAGCGCAAATAAAGCTCAGCATACGTCCCGTTTTGGGCGAGTTGATGAAGCGCATAATCAAGTGCACGCCGCAGCGTATCATCCTCCTGATGCAGGATAAAGCCAACGCCTTCACCAAAAAAAGTGCTATCCAAGAAAGCCGCGCCAATGAGTGTGCAACAGTCACCCTGTTGTGAATTAGCCCATGATGAATGGGTAACGCTATCACCAAAGAGAAAATCCACCTCTGCCTTTTTGAGGGCTTGTAAAGCCTTATCAAGATCAGCATAGCCGCGCCGATCAATATTGGGCATGTATGCTTGTGCGAAAGCTTCATGGGCTGTACCTGTCACGACCGCGACAGGGCGACCATCGAGTGACGCAATCGTGAGTGGCCATGATTGCCAATCCTTACGCACGGCAAAGCGTGCTGGCGTTTTATGATAAGGATGCGTAACCTTAAAACGCTTTCTAAGATCAAGCGTTGTTGGAATCGCTGCCGCAACCACGTCTCCCGCTTTATCATTCAATGCGTTGAGCAGGGTATCAAAACGCCTTACTTGCACCGTGCATGGCACTTCAAGCAAAAGACACGCAGCACGGATCAACTCAATACTAAAACCCGTTGGACGCGCATCGCCAATCGCATAATGTAACGGTGGATAATCATCGTCAGTCAGGATGCGGATTGTTTTTTGTGGATTTAAAAAGGGCTTTTCAGGACGTTGGCGAAAATCCCAAAAGTTAGGGATGATAATGTTTATTGTGGCGGCGTTGCCGGCTGTTGGTGCAATGTTCTCTTGAGCCTGAATACGTTGTGATAACATCAAAATACATAATACAGTCGCAAAAAGCGCTATGACCACTCTTTTCAAAGCTTTTATCCGCTTGAACATATGCACCTCCCCCAACGATTTTTGTGACGTAAATGCAGGATTCGGGCAAGGGGTATCGCGCTTGGTATTGAGTGTTCACACTTGTCATTTTCACACTACACTTTAGGCGTGGGATAGCAGCACTTATCTTGCTCATGTGAACCGAACAAACATTTCATATCATCCATTATCCATTTTAAAACGTAAGCAAAACGTCATTTACACACTGCACACGTGATTTCCCTTATGTCAAAAATATCTCAAGCCAATGCCGCTAGCCCTACCCTTATGTGGTTTCGCGATGATTTACGCGTCAGCGACAACCCCGCGCTCAATACAGCTATCAATACAGGTCAGCCTGTTGTGTGCATTTATATTTTTGATCCCAACCCTAAACATCGTCGTGCTCTTGGAGCCGCATCGCGTTGGTGGCTCAGTAGTGCTTTAAAATCACTTGACGAGGCACTTCAGGCAAGGGGAGCACACCTTCTTATTTTTAAAGGCTCTGAAGAAAAAACTTTAAAAAACGTCATCAAATTTTTGAATATAAAAAATATATTCTGGAACAGACGATATGATTATGGCGATAGAACACTGGATCAATCCCTTAAAACGTCGCTCAAATCAGACGGCTTAACGGTTGAAAGTTTTAATAGTCATCTCCTTTATGAGCCTTGGGAGGTCGTGAGTAAAACGGGCACACCGTTAAAAGTATTTACGCCATTTTGGAAGGCGGCAAGGCTTCTTAAAGATCCGGCGTCTCCCCTCCCCGCGCCTGAAAAAATTAAAAGTATGACATGGCCAAAAGATGCTCAGTTTGAGCCTGTCTCTTTGAGTGATCTTCATTTTGAGCCGACATCTCCAGACTGGGCGCAAGAGATGCGTACATACTGGAGCCCAACGGAGGAAGGTGCACGCAATCGCCTCAATGATTTTTTGGAGAGCAGTTTAAAAGGGTATGCTGAAAATCGTGATCGTCCAGATTATGATTCAACATCGCGGCTCTCGCCCTTTTTGCGTTTTGGTCAGATGAGTCCGCGCCAAATATGGCATGCAACGCAACATGCTGTTGAAACGGGCGATGTTGTCGCGTCATCAAAAGATTTAGAAAAGTTTTTCGCTGAACTGGGTTGGCGTGAATTTTCGTATCATCTTCTTTTTAACAACCCTGAGCTTGCAACGAAAAACTATAATCCTAAATTCGATGCCTTTCCATGGATTGAAAAACCTGCTGCGTGTGTCAAGTGGCGTCGCGGTCAAACGGGTTATCCAATTGTCGATGCGGGAATGCGTCAACTCTGGGCGCTTGGCTGGATGCACAACCGCGTTCGCATGATCTGCGCATCCTTTCTTATTAAACACCTGTTGATTGATTGGCGACATGGAGAAGATTGGTTTTGGGATACGCTTGTCGATGCCGATCCTGCAAGCAACCCTGCAAGTTGGCAGTGGGTCGCTGGATCAGGCGCTGACGCCGCCCCTTATTTCCGCATCTTTAATCCCATCATTCAAGGGCAAAAATTTGATCCAAACGGTGATTACATCCGCCAGTGGATTCCTGAGTTGCGCGAATTACCAACACAATACATTCATGCGCCGTGGACAACGCCAGAAACGGCTCTTAAAAGAAGCGGAATCACACTAGGGTCTCACTACCCAAAACCCCTAGTCGATCACGATGTGGCGCGTGCCAAAGCACTCAAAGCATTTGAGGATTTAAAGGGCGAAGAATGAGTGCTTATTGTCATCCCCCTGCTTGAAGCAATATAATTATCCTTATTTTGTCATGCCTGACTTGATACTGCCAGCACGATAAAGGCAATCAATAGCCGTAGATAACAAGCAGGTGTGACGCGTTACTCACTCTTCGCGATTGGTCTAAAACGAGGAACATGAACCTGATGCGTATCGCCATTATCGGAACGGGAATTTCAGGCAATGCCGCAGCGTGGGCATTAGCCACGGGGTCAGATCATGAGATCACCGTTTATGAAAAAGAGAACCGTACAGGTGGGCATAGCGCTACCGTCAAGATCAATTATGACGGCACACCCATCACTGTTGATACAGGCTTTATTGTCTATAATGAGCTGAATTACCCCAATATGGTGCAGCTTTTCAAATATCTGAATGTGCCCACAGAACCCTCTGACATGAGTTTTTCTGCATCCACACAACACGGACAAAATGAATGGGCGGGAAAAACCAAGGATGTTTTGAGCGGTTTTTTTGCCAAGCGCTCAAATCTCTTATCACCTAGGCACTGGCAACTCCTACTCGACATGCAGCGTTTTAATAAAACGGCTATAGCCGATCGCGCAGAAGGACGTTTTGAAAGCGAATACTCTGCCTTTTCGCTTCAGGACTATCTTGATCATCACCGCTTTTCGCGTGCGTTTCGTGATAATTACCTTATTCCGATGGGCGGTGCAATCTGGTCAACCCCGCCACATGAGATGCTGAGATTTCCAGCGCGAAGCTTTGTGACTTTCTTTGATCATCACCGTCTCATGCACTGGGATCGTCCATTGTGGCGCACTGTATCTGGAGGAAGCCGCACTTATGTGGATCGTCTCACCCATGCCTTTAAATCACGGATTAAACTTGAGCATCGTGTTGTGAGCGTATCACGAGCGGATAATCTTGTTGAAGTTCTCACAGATAAGGGCGAGCGCACGCATTATGATCATGTGATTTTTGCGTCCCATACCGATGAAACTCTCGCTATGTTGCGCGATGCTGCGCCCCAAGAGCGCGCTATTCTGAGCGCGATTCGTTATCGCAATAATGATGTTTATCTCCATCACGATCCGCGCTTTATGCCACAACGCAAAGCGGCATGGGCAGCGTGGAATGTGCGCGTGTCAGACAATATGGAGGCGGATTTATGCGTCACCTACTGGATGAATGTGCTTCAACCCTCAATCCCAAAGCATTTACCGCTGTTTGTGACGCTCAATCCGCCTGAACCTATCGCGCCAGATATGATTTTTGGCCGATTTTCCTATGCACATCCGCAATTTGATGCACCCGCAATTGATGCACAAAAGCGCATTTACGACTTACAAGGACAAAATCGCACGTGGTTCTGCGGCGCATGGCAAGGTTATGGCTTTCACGAAGATGGTCTTATCTCTGGCCTCAGCGTTGCACAAAACCTTGGCGCTACCCTGCCATGGACACTCTATCCAAGGGATTTGGATGTTAAAAACTAAATGAGTTTCTCATGGTGCAACTAACCACTCAACACGGTATGCGCTTAAAGTGCGTGAAAAACTTGCATCCTTCCCTAAGATGCGTGCAAGTTCGGGTAAAATAACGTGAGCATCTCTTTCAAGCGTCCAAGGCGGATTAATGATGAGCATTCCAGTACCGATAAGCCGCTTTTCTATCGTTGGTGGATGGGCGAGAACCTCTAAGCGCAGGACTTTGTGAACACCACTGTTGTGAAATATATTCATTTCACGCTGCAAGGCCTCCCGATCTTTAATGGGATACCACAACGCATAAATGCCTGTTGGCCATTTGCGCCATGCGGCGTTAAGCGTCTTATGAATGGTGCTCCACTCATCTGTTGCTTCATAGGGTGGATCAATTAAAACGATACCGCGTCTCTCAGGAGGGGGTAAAAGAGACAGCAGCGTATTCCATCCATCACGTTCAATCACTTTATTGTGTGGCCAATGCGCTGCATAAGCCCGTAAGTTTTTTGCGGCCTCTGGATTTTTTTCAACAAGAATGCTTTTGTCCTGCGCCCTTAATGACAATGCAGCAATAAGTGGTGACCCTGGATATATTTTTGAGCCATAGCGGTTTTCGCACTGCTTGATCAGTTCAAGATAAGGCGTAACAAATGATGCTATACCCCTCACATTTGAAGAGTTGGTGTCTGAAGTATTTTGAAGTTATCGGATAGGCGGTCAACCCATAATCGTGCTTTTTGCGGAAAAGTGGT
>JBIKVP010000032.1:0-20675 GCA_044356745.1 Beijerinckiaceae bacterium
TTCGTGAAGGCCATCCTTGGCTTCCTGAATACCACTTTTCCGCAAAAAGCACGATTATGGGTTGACCGCCTATCCGATAACTTCAAAATACTTCAGACACCAACTCTTCAAATGTGAGGGGTATATGATCAAATGCCGACGCCTGCGCGTAAATTTCTGATTGCAGGACGTGGTGGCCTTAATCTCAATCACAGCGAACCACTTAGCACATTTATTGCGCGTTATGGTGACGCTTCATCATGGCTAGCCCCTTCTCTTCATCGCTTTACACCGCAACATTTGAGATCATGGTGTGAGGGATTAGGCATTGAGACATTCATTGGTACGAGCGGACGTGTTTTCCCCACGCACATGAAGGCCGTTCAATTGTTGCGTGCTTGGCTCGCACGACTTGCATTGTTAGAAGTCACGTATGCACCCCGCCATCAATGGATTGGGTGGAAGAATACATCTGAGGGGCGACAGCTCGCATTCCTTGCTAATAATCAGGAGACTGTGCTCATCAAACCAGATGCGACCTTGCTCGCCCTTGGCGGTGCGTCATGGCCACGTTTAGGATCAAACGGAGCATGGACAAAAATTCTTGCTAACGAGCATATTGAATTAGCGCCTTTGCGTCCTGCAAATTGTGGCTTTCATTTAAGATGGTCCGACTATTTTAAAACCCATTTTGCCGGAATGCCGCTTAAATCAATCACAGTCTCTTTCGAAGGTATATCGCATCAAGGCGAAGCCATGGTCACGCAACACGGCATAGAAGGAGGGGTGATCTATGCCCTCTCAACAGCCTTGCGCAACACGATTGAGCGCACCGAACAGGCTACCATAACCCTTGATTTGCGCCCTCATGTAACTAACGATGACCTCATGCAAAAATTACAAAAGCAACGCGGTTCAAAATCCCTGAGCACATTCTTAAAGCGTATGGGCTTCTCATCGCTTGAAATTCATCTGTTACGCGAAACAATGTCACCTGTAGCATTGGCACAGGCCACACCTGATCAGTTGGCAAAGGCGCTCAAAAATATTCCGCTCACATTGCAATCAACAAGCGGGTTAGCACGCGCCATTTCAACGGCTGGCGGCATTAAACGTGAAGCACTGGATGACAGTTTCATGCTCCACGCACTGCCTAGTGTTTTTGCAGCAGGAGAAATGCTTGATTGGGAAGCACCAACAGGCGGCTATCTATTACAAGCCTGTTTTAGCACAGCGGTTGCAGCTGCGCATGGCATAATGAATTATTGCGCGCAGCAGGATATAAGTCAAAGCACTCACCGCGTTGGTACAGGTGTCTCACCACGATAATCATAAAAGCCGCGCTTGGATTTGCGCCCCAGCCAGCCCGCATCTACATAGCGCACGAGCAACGGGCAAGGGCGATATTTGGAATCCGCCAAACCATCATGAAGCACTTGCATGATGGATAAACACGTATCAAGTCCAATAAAATCAGCAAGTTGCAGCGGCCCCATCGGATGATTAGCGCCAAGTTTCATCGCCGTATCAATCGCTTCAACCGACCCTACACCCTCATAGAGCGTATAAATCGCTTCATTGATCATCGGCATGAGAATGCGATTGACAATAAACGCTGGAAAATCTTCCGAAATCGCAATCGCCTTACCAAGCCTACTGACAAACGCTTTTGCCGCTTCAAACGTTGTATCATCGGTTGTAATGCCGCGTGTGACTTCAACAAGCTGCATGATCGGCACGGGATTCATAAAATGAATGCCGATAAACTGCTCTGGACGATCAGTTGATGAGGCCAGTCGTGTAATGGAAATGGACGATGTATTACTGCCAATAATCGCTTCAGGCTTGAGGTGCGGACAAAGAGCGTTGAAAATCTTGCGTTTGATCTCTTCATTCTCAACTGCGGCCTCAATCACAAGATCGCACGCTTTAAAATCCTCATAATGAGGCGCAGTGTGTATGCGTGACAAAATATCCTGACGCTCAGCTTCAGTCAGTTTATTTTTAGCCACGAGCTTAGCAAGATTACCATTGATTGTGGCCAGACCAGAATTGATCCGATCTTCACTAACATCATTGAGATAGACTTTAAGACCAACACTCGCAGCCACCTGTGCAATGCCAGATCCCATTTGACCTGACCCGATTACACCAAGGGTTTGAATAATATCGCTCATCGACTCACACTTTCTTTTCTCAAGATGACTTTTGCTTTTCTCAGCACAAAAACTTTTCCTAGCAAAGGATCAAGGCGTCCGAACCATAAGGAACGGTAGCATATCCTGCTTCATTCTATAGACGGATCGTTATAAACGGAAAAGTTATTTTATTTGAGCTTTTTTTGCAGCCAATTTTTGTGTGAGTTCGGGGATAATGGCAAATAAATCTCCCACAAGACCAAAATCAGACACTTGAAAGATAGGCGCATCACCGTCTTTATTGATTGCGACAATGATTTTAGCGTCCTTCATTCCTGCTAAATGCTGTATCGCGCCCGAAATGCCAATCGCAATATAAAGTTGAGGTGCAACAACCTTACCCGTTTGCCCCACCTGCCAATCATTGGGTGCATAGCCCGCATCAACCGCAGCACGTGATGCACCAGTTGCAGCTTTAAGCACATCGGCCAGGGGAGCAATGAGCTTATCAAAATTCTCTTGAGAGCCAAGCGCTCGTCCACCTGACACAACGACTTTAGCCGAGGCCAGCTCTGGCCGCTCAGAAACCACAATTTCATCATTGATAAAGCGTGAGAGCGTTTGCGCAAGCGGAACGCTCGGTGTAAAATTTTCAATAGGCGCAGCCTGCATTTGCAAACCTGAAGGCTCAAAAACAGAGGTGCGTACCGTCAGCACGCGATAACGCTCATTCGTTTTCACACGTTGAATGGCATTACCCGCATAAATCGGACGATCAAATGTATTTTGATCAATAACTGCAAGCACATCAGAAATTTGCATCACATCAAGCATCGCAGCCACACGGGGCATAACACCTTTACCAAGGCTTGTGGCAGGCATGACAAACGTTGCATAGCGACTGGCAAAGGACGCAATGAGTTGCGACATTGGTTCCGCCAGATGATTGGCCAAGGCGACATCATCAACGCAGATAACTTTGCCAACACCATCAAGCCGCGATGCTTCTTGTGCTGCCGATTGACAGTTATGTCCCGCAACAAGCACATGAACCTGATCCTGTAGCGCCTTTGCAGCTGTTAAGGCACGCTGGGTTGCATCTTTGAGTGCCGTGTGAACGTGATCTGCGATCAGAAGAATTGTCATGTTAGAGTACTCCCGCTGCATCAAGCTTCTGGATCAACTCGTCAACATTTGCGACCTTAATACCCGCTTGCCGCCCCTTAGGTTCACGCACATTCAGTACTTGAAGTCGTGGAGTGACATCAACACTGAGCGCATCGGGAGTGAGCTCATCAATTTTTTTCTGTTTAGCTTTCATGATATTGGGTAGCGATGCATATCGTGGTTCATTCAGGCGCAAATCTGTCGTGATAACAGCGGGAAGCGTAAGATCGACCGTGCGTAAACCCCCATCAACCTCGCGCACAACACGCACATAGTCACTTTCAAGCGAAACACGAAATGCGAATGTGCCTTGTGGGCACTGAAGAAGCGCAGCAAGCATTTGTCCGGTCTGATTGCAGTCATCATCAATTGCCTGTTTTCCCATAATAATAAGCTGCGGGGCTTCACGCTCAACCAATGCTTTAAGAATTTTAGCCACGGAAAGCGGCTCAGGAGGCATATCTGTTTTAACGTGAATGCCGCGATCAGCCCCCATCGCGAGTGCTGTGCGAATTGTTTCAGCAGCAAGCTGCGGCCCCACTGACACGGCGATAATTTCGCTTACCTGTCCTTTTTCTTTGAGACGCACCGCTTCTTCAACGGCAATCTCATCAAAAGGATTCATCGACATTTTAACATTTGCCAGATCAACGCCCGAACCATCAGGCTTGACCCTGATCTTCACATTGTAATCGACAACACGTTTAACAGGGACAAGAACTTTCATTATGGCTCACACTCTTTTTCAATTGGAATGCACAGTAGAACGCATCATTTAAAAACCACTTAAATAAGTATAAGCGTACCAATGCATTCAAACCTGTCAATCACCGTTTACACGTCCGCGCACCTGTTGCATGGCAGGGGACGGAACCAGAAGGGGTTTTAAAGGCAATGCAAAACGGCGCACCGGTTTGGTGCGGATAGGCTTGTAAAGCTGTTTACTGGCTTCGATGATGTGCACACCTGCTGGAAAAGGGGTATAACTTCCAACGCGCTCCCATGCAGGTGCAGTTTTTAAAAAAATCCGTCCTTCAAAAGGAGGCATGAAGAGCGCTTCACGCCACGTTTCAGGCGAAAACTGCGCCTCTCTTAAAATTGAAAGCACTTGTCGCTGACTATAAGGCCTGCCCTCACCAAAGGGAGTATGATCAAAACGCGACCAAACCCCGCGCCGATTTGGCACAATGAGAAGCACACGCCCACCAGGTGCAAGAACCCGCCAGATATCATTGAGCAATTCAAGCGGCGTATCACTGGCTTCAAGAGCGTGAACCAAAAGCACACGATCAATGCTCGATTCGGGCAATGGAAGCGCCTCAGGCTCAACGAGCGCCGTTGCAGAACAAGTTGGCGTTGGCCAATGCACAATCCCTTGGCGTGCGGGCATGAAAGCCAACGTACGCTCAGCCTGTGTTTGCCATGATGTAAGAAAGGGAAGTGTGTACCCCAGCCCCATCACCCGCATTCCTTGGGCATGTGGCCAGATCTGATGCAGCATATGGTTTAAAAGTTTGCGTACCATGACCCCAAGTGGGCTGGCATAGAATCTGTTCAGATCAAGGACATCAAGGCTCATGACCCTACTTTGAGCTGTGATCCGTTTTTGAGCAAGCCCTTATCACGGACTTCTAAGTCCTCATCACTCTTTGAAAGCGGCACATCAGAGGTGTGATGAATAACCTGTGTTAAACGTCTTTGCTCAAAAAGCAGAACAATAACGGCTGAAACCGCAAGCGGAATCAAAAGATAAAACAAACGAAACACAATCAGTGCTGCCAAGACATCAAGCTTAGGAATGGTGGGGAGCGCTTTTAAAAACAGAATCTCCATGACGCCCAAACCGCCTGGTGCCTGAGATAAAAGAGCAGCAGAAAACACCGCAACAAACACACCCAGAATCACAAAAAATCCGGGATTCCCCGCTTCAGGGAGTGCAAAATAAATAATGGCAGCCGCACCCACGATTTCAAGCGGAGCAATAATCAGTTGTCGCATCGCAATGGGAAAACGCGGATATTCAAGTTTGAATGAACGTATTTGAAGCGGTTTAAATTTAAGCAGTGAGCCAACCATATAAACGACAACAAACGTCAGGCATCCAATACCAATCAGGCGAATGGTTGAGACAGGCATCATAAATAGATTTTGAATAAGCTCTGGCTCAAACGTGAAAACAATACCGCCCAAAAAAATCATACCAAACGCAAATGTGAAAGAGCAAAAGGCAACGAGCACTGCAATTTCACCAGCGCACAACCCCTTAGCGGAATAGGCGCGAAACCGCACCATCCCCCCTGAAATCACTGAAGCACCAATATTATGTGACAGGGCGTAGGTCACAAATGATGTGACCGTAATATAAAGCCACGAAATTCCCTTGGTACGATTAAGATGAAGCAAAGCGATACGATCATACCCTGCCAGTGCCCAGTATGCAGCAGCCGTAGCCAGCAGTGCCAGCGCATAACGATGTGGCGGTATCGCTTGCAACGTATGCCACACATCACGAATAGAGTTTCCGCGAAACTCCTGATACAAAAGCCATCCTGAGAACGCCACCGCGCCCAACCCAACAAGTGGCCAAAGATAATCAAGTATTTTTTTCATATCCCCCCGCAGTGGTTGAACTGATAATCAGATTAAATTTTTTAATCGCATGTTGAGTGCAAAAACCAGCGCCCACTTTTTTTGCAACATGCTCTAACGACTAAACTTCTTATACTGAATACGCTTAGGTATCGTGGAATCGATCCCCAAACGGCGTTTTTTATCGACTTCATAATCTTCAAAATTGCCCTCAAACCATTCGACATGACTATCACCTTCAAAGGCGAGCATGTGGGTGGCGATGCGGTTTAAAAACATGCGGTCGTGGCTGATGATCACTGCGCAACCGGCATAATCCTCAAGCGCTTCTTCTAAAGCTCTTAAAGTGTCAATATCAAGATCGTTGGTTGGCTCATCAAGCAGCAGGACGTTTGCACCTGACTTTAACATTTTAGCGAGGTGCACGCGGTTACGCTCCCCACCTGAAAGCATCCCGACTTTCTTTTGCTGATCTGCGCCTTTAAAGTTGAACGCCGAGGCATAGGCGCGCGAGTTGATCTCTTTTTTGCCTAAATATATCACCTCATTGCCGTCAGAAATCTCTTCCCACACGGTTTTATTGGCCCCTAAAGCATCGCGCGATTGATCAACGTATCCAAGCTTGACCGACTCGCCGATTTTGATCTCGCCTCCGTCGGGTTTATCCTGCCCTGTGATCATGCGAAAGAGCGTCGTTTTCCCCGCACCGTTGGGGCCAATGACTCCCACAATACCACCAGGAGGTAATTTAAACGAGAGGTCATCAATGAGGAGCTTATCCTCAAAGCCTTTATTAAGATTTGTGAACTCAATGACATTTTGCCCCAATCGTTCCGCAATCGGGATGACGATCTGTGCCGTGGTGGTATTTTTTTCTGAAGCCTTGTTGACCAGATCTTCATAACGCTGAATACGCGCTTTGCTTTTGGCCTGACGCGCTTTAGGGGAAGCTGAAATCCATTCCTGTTCACTCGCCAACGCTTTAAGACGTGATTCCTCCTCACGCCCTTCCTGTTGCAGACGCTTTTGCTTTTGACCAAGCCATGATGAATAATTGCCCTCATAAGGAATGCCGCGCCCGCGATCGAGTTCTAAAATCCAACCCGTGACGTTATCAAGGAAATAGCGATCGTGGGTTACGATCAAAATTGCACCCGGATATTGGCGCAAATGCCCCTCAAGCCATGCCACTGTTTCTGCATCAAGATGGTTGGTTGGCTCATCAAGTAAAAGCAGTTCAGGCTGTTCAAGAAGAAGCTTACACAGCGCGACACGGCGCTTTTCTCCGCCTGAGAGCGCTTCCACACCCCAATCATCAGGTGGACAGCGCAAAGCACCCATCGCCTGATCAACTTTTGAATCAAGATCCCATAAGCCTTTTGCCTCAATTTCATCCTGAAGCTGCGTCATTTCATCGGCGGTTTCTTCCGAATAATTCATAGCGAGTTCATTATAACGATCAAGAATCGCTTGTTGAGGCGCGACACCGAGCATCACGTTTTCACGCACGGTTTTGGTATTATCAAGCTGTGGCTCTTGCGGGAGATACCCCACTTTCGCACCATCCGCGACCCATCCCTCACCCGTCCATTCGGTATCAAGACCCGCCATGATTTTGAGCAGCGTTGATTTACCTGCGCCGTTGACCCCCAGCACACCAATTTTCGCATCGGGATAAAATGACAGATGCACGTTATCGAGCACTTTTTTACCGCCCGGATAAGCTTTGGTCAGCCCGCGCATATGATAAATAAACTGACGTCCCGACATGGATAAACCTCACAACAACTTAAATAGATTCGCCACAGTGGCATAGCGCATGTTTCATGAAAGGGGAAATTGGTTTTTCATAACACAATAACAACCATACTGCTTTAAAATAGCAGTATGACGACACCGATAAGTGCCACCATCCCTACATCAATTGATGTTCGCCTTCAGGGGCGAGGGGATGCTGCGTTGAGCCTTGCGCAAAAAGCCGTTGATAGTGTGGTTGCCTTACGTGTGTTGAGTATTACATCTGGCAATCAACTCTTGACGATGCTTGATAACAGCCCCCTCGCACTCAAATGGCCGCAAGGCGATATCCCCGCAGATGTGCGCGCAAGCATTACCAATGGCCAGCCGCTTTTAATGAAAATTCTGAGCCTTGGCGCTTCCCCCCAATTAGCCTTTGTGGGCGTGGGACAAACGGCACAACAAGCAATGGCTGCTGCAACTACGGGTTTAGGGATAAACGTTGCCTTGACCAGCATTCAAACAAAAGATGGGGCATCTCTCACATCTCAAGCCAATATGTCCCCTCCCGATATAAAGGCTACTGTTAACATAGCACAAATACCCTCATCTGCCCTTGCGAAAGCGGTGGGACAAGCAACATTGCAAGCAGCAGCACGTCAAGAAGGGCTTGCGCCACTTCTGGCTAACTTGCAGCAAATCTTGACCAATCCGCTTTCAAGCGATCAGGACTATATTGGACGCATGCTGCAATCGACGCTTCTTGCGCTTAACAATCAAACACTTGATGCAGAGCAACCCATTGCCGCAGAAAAAATACGCGCCCTTATTCAGCACTCAGGATTATTTCATGAGAACCGTGGTTTAAACACCCCCGATTTTCTGAACACCCGCGATTTAAAGGGATTATTATTGGATGTGCGTCAGTTACTTGCACACATTCGCCCTCATCATAATGCGGAAATCTCGCCCCCTCTTCTCGAACACGATACACCGCCCCCTCCACCATTGAAGGGAGGAAGCTTGCCACACGAGGCACTGACAAAAGCGGCTATACCTGCTGACATGCCTCTCATCCCGATGATTGACCGCCTGATCGGACAAGCAAGCGGCACCATTGAACGCATCACGTTGATGCAGCTTGCCAGTTTACCTGATCATGTCACGCAAAATCCCTCATCTCATGAAACAGCCCGCCCGCACGCACCCAATCAAGAACAAACGCCTCGCAATTATGTTTTTGAATTGCCGATACGCACAAACGAGGGCACGGCAAGTCTGGGGTTAAAAGTAAAAGGCCCCCTCAAAGATCAAAACAGTTCAAACAGCTATGAGACAACGCGCGATATTTGGCAGGTTGAATTTGGTCTTGATTTAGAACCGCTTGGCCCTATTCAAGCGCACGTTCATATTCGTACGGTGCAAAATGGTCTGGCACATGTGAGTGTCAATGTCTGGGCAGAGCGTACCGAGGTCGCGCGTACATTTCAAAATAAACGTGCAGATTTATGGCAGGCACTCTCAAACGCACAATTTGAAGTGGATGAACTGCATATTCAGTCTGGTAAACCTGCAGCTGTTACGGCTCACACAAGTCCCCATGTTGTGGATATACAATTATGAGCGGCATCTTACCCGATGATGACCGCGATGCATCCGTTGCCCTTAGTTATGACGGCAAAAGTGCACCAAGAGTTGTGGCCAAAGGATATGGTGTTATCGCGCAAAAAATCCGCGACGTAGCGCAAGAGCATAATGTTTCCGTGCAGGAAAATGCCCTGCTCGCTCAAGCGTTGATGCAGGTTGAGCTGGATGATTACATTCCTGAAGAGCTTTATCGCGCTATCGCTGAAGTGATCGGGTTTGTCTTGAAGCAGCGGCGACGCTAGAGCATGCAACAAAACAAAGAGTGAGAGCGCATTTCGAATTCCATCTAAAAAGGACGCGCTTTAGATGCCGTATGAGATACTTTGCGCTCAAGAGGTATACTTAAAGCAAGAAAAAGCGCGATTGAGCCAAAATTGAGCGTATTGCTGAAAGGCCCTGCTTCACTGATACCGTTGAGAAACACAAAAAAAAGCAGCAAAAAACTACGTCGATTGTTGGTACTCAAAGCCCTTAAAAAGGAGATAGTCAACGCACCCAGAAAAAGGGCTAAGCCGATATATCCTGTCGTGAACCACATTTGAAGCATGACATTATGTGCACTCACGACCATATGCATGAGTTGCTCGCTATACTGCGGCAAGATGAACACAGTTGCAGCATATCCCCAACCAACCCATGGGGATTGATCCGCAATATGGATGACCGTGTACCAGATAATCGCTCGATTATTTCCAGTCATGATTTCAGTTGTATCACCGCTCCTTGAAAGCAGAGCCAAAATTTCATCACTGAACGGTATTGCAAGACAAACCAACATCACAATCAGCGTAAAGCCAAGCAGCAAAAAAGGCATGCGACGAATGTTTCCAAACAGATAGAGCCCCGCAATGACAATCACGAGTCCGATTGACATACGGGTATTGGTCAACATGAGCGCCGTCGTGCAAAGAACCACACACGTTACAAATGTAACGCGATAAGGACGGATCAACTCACGCCAATAAAACACACTCAAGATCAAACCAAGCGACATCACCGCAGCAACATTATTAGGGCTTCCACCAATGCCGCTCATCCGCCAGCCCCGTGCAAGCTGGCCATCATGATAAAGACTGACGCGACCAAAAGTGGGAATGAAAACGTAAGCAATGAGTGATAACAAGGCGAACAAACCGCAAGCTAAAATAATCGCCATAATCAAAGCATGCGCATCATACCGCGCAAACACATTCTGAAAAAACAGATACATCGTGAAAAGTGAAAAAAGGCAGACAAATGCATACGTTGGATTAGGTGCATAAGTTGCTGAAAAGAACATCCAGATAAACAAGAATGTCCATAAAATGCGATCCGCAACAAATAACGTGTAAAAAGTACGCCCCGCATAAATGAGCGTAAAGAGCAACGCTATAACCCAAGACAGCGCTTTAATCATCGTTTGCAGATCAAGGCTTTTATCATCAAAATCGCGCACACGAAACACAGCATTGGCTAAAAAAATGATGATAAACGTGAGCGCATACACGCCGAGCGGATCACCGCGCAGCGCGCGAAAAACGACATATGCGCCAATCAAAAGTGCAATCGCAAGAAAAGGCGATGCAAGCAGCAAAGGCTCCCCAAACGCCATCGCGCTAATCAACAACACGACAATGAGCAGCATCCCGATGAGGGGTACGAGCGGATGGCGCAGCAAGGATGCGGTGGAGGGTGTCAACATAGTGATCAATTCATAAAGTGTTGTTGCATTCACTTATGCGTTAAGAACACAGGTTATTGAAGTGTTTTTTCGCCCCATCATCCAAGGGGGAGTTAAAAGCATTGCCATGATCCAAACCGATGCATAAAACGTTCTTTATAGGATTATACTATGCATAAGCCTATCCTCAGAATGGTGAGACAGCATCAGTGACTTGATTCAAGGTTTGAATCCAGCTTTGGTAACAGCATCGATTAAAATACAAATCTGTCACGAGTATGTTTCATGTCGATTACGCGCCGCCACATGCTACAAGGTACGCTTGCCCTGATAGGAGCGACTGGCACATTTGCACGTCCATTACAGGCGACCCCTCAAGCACCTTTACACGATGATGTCGATGTTGCGATCGTGGGTGCAGGCGCAGCCGGATTAGCGGCCGCACATCTCCTCTTACAAGCTGGAAAGCGCATTGCTGTGCTTGAAGCGCGCTCGCGCATCGGTGGGCGTGCGTTCACCGATACTTCTCTTGGCATCCCCTTTGATGCTGGCGCGCGTTATATTCATTGGGGAGAAACAAACCCGTGGACACAGATCGCTCAAGAACAAAGCCTAGCATTAATCAATGATGATGCATTGATCAATGGCTTTGAAATTTACCGAAACGGATCGCCCCTCCCCCAAGACGAACGCATCCAACGACGCCGTGGATTTAGTCTTTTTTCTCAGGCGCTTAAAAATGTATCACAAAATGGATCTGATCAATCATTGATGGATATCGTCAAAAATGCTTCTTCTGAGGCTCACATGGCGGCGCAGAACATGGCGCGTTTTTCATTAGGTGAAGAGCCTGAGCGCGTCTCTTTACGCGATTATGATGCGTTGTGGGCAGGCGACGACTGGATCGTCAAAGGGGGCTATGGCGCGCTTGTGGCACGTTATGGAACCCATATTCCTGTAATGAGAGATTGCGCTCTCACCCATGTGCGCCACAACGCAAACGGTGTTACGCTTGACACATCGCGCGGCACACTTAAAGCGCGTCATGTTATTTTAACCGTGCCTATTGGTGTACTTCAAGCAGAATCAATTCGTTTTACCCCTCCCCTGACCAAAACATTTCAAGATGCGCTCAACGGCATTCAGATGGGCGCTTTAACAAAAATCGCGCTCAATTGTCCGCTCAATTCGCTTCCCCTAGCACGTCCTGATATGATTGCTTTGCGCGGGAACGGCTCACATGAACAAGCGCTGAGCCTTGAATTTGAAACGCATGACACAGGCGTGCTTGCCCTTGCCATTTTGGGCGGTGATCATGCACGGGATGTGTGCCGTGAGGGAGAGGCCGCAACACTTGATCTGATGCGCACCGTGCTTGCCGATATATTTGGCAATGATCTTAAAACCAAAATCAGCCAACAAACGTCGCACGGTCGTTTAGCCAACTGGTGGAACGATCCGTTCACGAAAGGTTCATACAGCATCGTCAAACCGCATCAAACAGGAATACGCGAGGCTCTGCGCCAACCGATGATGAACCGCCTCTATTATGCAGGAGAAGCAACGGCAAGCACAGGTGGAGCCATGACCGTAGGCGGGGCAACATTAGAGGGCATCCGCGCTGCACAAGCTGTTTTAACGGCGAGTAGCTAACGACCTTAATGACAACACTCTGGTCTCACGCCTGAAAATATGCCACAGAAAACACATGTCACATCACACGCCTCTTTCTGTGCCTTCTGAAACCGCGACACCTGCGGTTGACAAAGCGCCATCCTCCATTCGCCGCACGTTTGCGATTATCTCGCACCCTGATGCGGGTAAAACGACACTGACTGAAAAACTTTTGTTGTTCGGTGGTGCTATTCAACTCGCTGGAGCGGTAAAAGCCAAACGTGGCGGCACGCAAACGCGCTCGGATTGGCTGAACATTGAGCGTGAGCGCGGTATTTCCGTTGTGACCTCTGTCATGACGTTTGAATACGGCGGCTGCGTGTTTAATTTGCTCGACACTCCCGGCCACGAAGATTTTTCTGAAGACACCTATCGCACCCTCACGGCTGTTGATGCGGCGGTGATGGTGATTGATGCTGCAAAAGGCATTGAGGCACGCACCCGCAAGCTGTTTGAAGTATGTCGCCTGCGTGATATTCCGATCGTCACTTTTATCAATAAAATGGATCGTGAATCACGTGATCCATTTGATCTGCTTGATGAAATTGAAAAAACGCTTGCACTTGATACCGCGCCCATCAACTGGCCGATTGGTCAGGGTAAAGATTTTGCAGGAACGTATAATTTCATCACAAAAAATGTGCGTCTCATGGATGAGAATGCAGATTTAATCCATGTTGAAGGGGCAGATGATCCACGTGTGGTTGAGCCGCTTCCCCCTCATGAACGCGAAGCATGGGCGGAATCGCTTCAATTAGCGGAAGGAGGCTGCAAAGCTTTTGACCTCACCGCATTTCGTGAAGGGCATTTAAGCCCTGTGTTTTTTGGCAGTGCACTGCGCAATTTCGGCATCCGCGATTTGATCGATGCCATGGCGGCTTATGCCCCTAGTCCCCGCGAGCAAGAAGCCGACAAACGACGCGTTGAAGCAACAGAACCCAAAATGACGGGCTTTGTGTTTAAAATTCAAGCCAATATGGATCCTAATCATCGCGATCGCATGGCTTTTGTGCGAATTTGCTCAGGACGATTATCACGAGGCATGAAAGCCAAACTGGTGCGCACAGGTAAAATGATGAGCCTGAATGCCCCTCAGTTCTTTTTTGCCCAAGATCGCACGGTTGTTGAAGAAGCGTGGGCAGGTGATGTGGTGGGCATTCCAAACCACGGCACACTGCGCATCGGCGATACACTCACGGAAGGTGAAAATCTTGTGTTTCGCGGTGTTCCCAGTTTTGCACCCGAGATCATGCGCCGCATCACGCTCAAAGATGCCATGAAGGCCAAAAAACTGCGTGAAGCTCTCCAGCAACTGGCTGAAGAAGGGGTCGTACAGCTTTTCATTCCGTTTGATGGCTCAGGTGCGATTGTTGGTGTTGTAGGCGCACTGCAACTTGACGTGCTTTTGGCACGCCTTGAAGCTGAATATGGTTTACCCATCGGTTTTGATGCCACGCGCTTTACATTATGCCGCTGGATCACCTCAAGTGACCCCATCGCGCTAAAAGCCTTTAGCGAATCACACGCGTCTGCGATGGCCTCTGATCTTGATGGCGATCCCGTTTTTATGGCGCCCAGCCCGTTTTCACTTAAATATGATGTGGAACGCTACCCTGCAATCACCTTTTCCGATGTCAAAGATTATCAGCGCGCGGTCGTTTAAAAACACACCTTGAACAAACTGTATTCCACCCGTTATAATGTATCATGATTAACATGGGTCTTCTGTATCGTTTGAGCATTGCCACAAGCCTTGTTGCGCTGATGTGGCTTCTTGTGTGGAGCGTGACACAATGAGTGCACACACGCCAAAACACTCATGCCATGCACATCATGATCACACGCACCATCATCATGGCCACTCTGATACCGATCACGCGAAAGCGGTGTTGCGTTTTGAGAATGTGACTCTTGGATATGATGCACATCCTGCCATTCATCATTTAAGTGGTGTGATTGCGCAAGGATCACTCACGGCTGTTGCAGGGCCGAATGGCGCGGGAAAATCAACGCTTCTCAAGGGAATTATTGGAAATCTCATTCCGCTTCAAGGACATATTCGATGCGCCCTTGCGCCTGACAAAATCGCTTATCTCCCGCAAGCGGCGGATATAAACCGAGGCTTCCCGATGAATGTTGGTGATTTTATCAGCATGGGTTTATGGCGACGCTTAGGTGTGCGGCGCGGTTTAAAGCCTGAAGACAAAACCTTTATGAAAGAAGCGCTTCACGCAGTGGGCTTAGAAGGCTTTGAGCAACGTCCCATCGGCACGCTTTCAGGGGGACAGATGCAACGCGCCTTGTTTGCACGTCTTTTAATGCAGGATGCGCAACTGATTTTACTCGATGAGCCCTTTACCGCTATTGATGCAAAAACAACGCAAGATCTTATTACGCTCATCTTGCGGTGGCATGAAGAGGGACGCACGATTCTTGCAGTTCTTCATGATTATGGACAAATGATCCGCACTTTTCCTGAAACACTTTTGATCGCACGCGAAGTGATTGCATGGGGCGCAACACACGATGTGCTGAGCGATGAGAATATCACGCGGGCACGGCACATGGTTGAAGCATTTGATCCCCATGCCCCTTTCTGCGAGCGTTAGAGAGCGGAAGATATATGCATCACAAACGGCTTACGCGTTGACTCTTTGTCCACGCCTGCTATCAAACGGCCAAAGTATATTGTCATAGCGTATGACACATTTATGTCTGGCATACGCTGCTTGTTTGATCTGGAAAGCGCATGTCTAACTCAACAGTTTCATCTGTAAAAACATCTCATAACGATCTGGCCAATGCCATTCGCGCCCTTGCGATGGATGCAGTGGAAGCAGCAAAATCAGGGCATCCAGGCCTGCCCATGGGTGCAGCCGACATTGCCACGGTTCTTTTTACACAAGTGATGAAGTACGATGCAAAGCGTCCCGATTGGCCTGATCGTGATCGGTTTGTGCTCTCGGCTGGTCATGGTTCGATGCTACTTTATGCACTTCTGCATCTCACAGGCAATCCCGCCATGACGCTGGATCAGATCAAAAACTTTCGTAAAGCAGGCTCACTCACTCCTGGACACCCCGAATATCATCACACCCCAGGCGTTGAAACCACCACAGGGCCTTTAGGACAAGGCATTGCCACCGCTGTCGGTATGGCTTTGGCTGAGCGTGTACTTGCAAGTGAATATGGTGCTGATCTCGTGGATCATCACACCTATATACTCGCGTCCGATGGCGACTTGATGGAAGGCATCAGCCATGAAGCAATGGCGCTGGCAGGGCATCTCAAACTCAATCGCCTGATCGTTTTGTTTGATGATAACGGCATATCCATTGATGGCCCGATTTCTCTATCTGATTCGGTGGATCAAGTGGCGCGCGCTAAAGCGTGTGGCTGGAATGCGCTTCGCATTGATGGTCATGATCCCAAAGCCATTCTCAAGGCGCTGAAAAAAGCCAAACAATCGGATAAACCAACTCTCATTGCGTGCAAAACCACCATCGGCTATGGCTCACCTAAACGGGCGGGAACCTCCAAAGCGCATGGTGAACCGCTGGGAGCAGAAGAGCTGGCCGCTTCAAAAGCGGCCTTGAATTGGCCTCATGCCGCATTTGAAATTCCAGACGACATCCGCGCCGCTTGGAACAAGGCAGGTCGCAAAGGAGCATCTCTGCGTCGCAAATGGGAGGCACGTTTAAAAGCGTCACCACTCAAAGACAGCTTTCAAAGTCGCTTAAAAGGCATTGATGCAAAAGTGCTCCATAAGCATGTGCAAGCACACATCAATGGATTACTCACAGCACCTCAAACGCTTGCAACTCGCAAATCAAGCGAACTCGCATTAGAGGCGATTGCACCGCATATTCCGCAACTGGTGCTTGGCTCAGCGGATTTGACAGGCTCAAATAACACGAAGACCAAAACCGCAAAAGTCATCTCAGCGCCAAGCTATGAAGGACGTTATATCCATTACGGCATTCGTGAGCATGGCATGGCTGCCGCGATGAACGGCATGGCGCTTCATGGCGGCTTTGTTCCTGCCGGTGGAACATTTCTTGTCTTCACGGACTATGCGCGTCCTTCCATGCGCCTTGCCGCGCTCATGGGACTGCCCGCGATTTATGTGATGACCCATGATTCCATTGGCTTGGGTGAAGATGGCCCCACGCATCAACCTGTTGAACATATCTCATCGCTGCGAGCTATGCCCAATATGCGCGTTTATCGCCCTTGTGATGCGGTGGAAACAGCCGAATGTTGGGAGCTTGCGCTTGCTCGAACCGATGGTCCGAGTGTGCTGGCGCTCACGCGCCAAAACCTGCCGCAGCTTCGCCTCACACCTTTTGAGGGGAATGCCTGTGCGAAAGGCGCTTATGAACTCGTAAGCGCCTCAAGCAAAGCCAAAGTCGTGCTCCTCGCAACAGGTTCAGAAGTTGAAATCGCCGTTGAAGCACAAAAAGCGTTAGAGACAAAAGGCATTGCCACACGGGTTGTGTCTGTCCCATCCGTTGAGCTCTTTATGGCACAAAGCGATGCTTATAAACGTAAAATTCTGGGTGAAAACACCCTCAAAGTCGCGATTGAAGCAGGCGTGCGCTGGGGCTGGGATGCGTTGATTGGTGACAATGGCATCTTTATCGGCATGTCATCTTTCGGTGCAAGCGCACCTTATAAAGAGCTTTACGCGCATTTTGAGATAACCACTCAAGCGGTGGTCGAGAAGGTTGAGGCGCGGTTGAACGGATAAAGGTTGCGTTATACCCGCGCTTGACGCAGGTATCCACGTATTAGCTAGGGGTTAAACTGTGGATGGCCGTATCAAGCACGGCCATGACAATTGAGATGAAAAAAGTATCAAGATGCCATATTTTGGCCTCTTGTAACAAGCATGTGAAGTTGAAACGTATTAGCGGAAGAACAAGGAGCACCCCATGAGTATTCGCGTAGCCATCAACGGCTTTGGACGCATCGGACGCAACGTATTGCGCGCCATCATTGAGAGCGGTCGCACTGATATTGAGGTCGTTGCGATCAATGATCTGGGGCCTGTGGAAACCAACGCGCATTTGCTTCGCTTTGATTCCGTGCATGGCCGTTTTCCGCACACTGTCACCGTTGAGGGCGACTCCATCAATGTGGGGCGTGGGCCGATTAAAGTCACCGCGATTAAAGATCCCGCCACTCTTCCCCATAAAGAGATGGGCGTGGATATTGCGCTCGAATGCACAGGCATTTTCACCAGCCGCGAGAAAGCCGCGATGCATCTCACCGCTGGCGCAAAGCGCGTGATTGTCTCTGCCCCTGCTGATGGTGCTGATTTAACGGTTGTTTATGGCGTGAACCACGACAAGCTCACCAAAGATCACCTTGTCATCTCCAATGCCTCATGCACCACAAATTGCCTGGCTCCTGTCGCGCAGGTGCTCAATGATGCGGTTGGGATTGAAAAAGGCTTTATGACTACGATCCACGCCTACACAGGCGATCAACCCACCCTCGATACGATGCATAAAGATTTGTATCGCGCACGCGCCGCAGCCCTCTCAATGATCCCAACGTCAACTGGTGCGGCAAAAGCGGTGGGTCTGGTATTGCCAGAACTCAATGGCAAACTTGATGGCACATCCATTCGTGTCCCAACCCCCAATGTCTCGGTGGTGGATTTCAAGTTTATCGCTAAACGCGCAACCTCAGTGAGCGAAATCAATGACGCGATTAAAGCTGCGGCCAATGGGCGCCTCAAAGGTATTCTGGGCTATACGGACGCGCCAAACGTATCCATGGATTTCAACCACGACAGCCATTCCTCCATCTTCCACATTGATCAAACCAAAGTGATGGATGGCACGCTGGTGCGTGTGCTCTCATGGTATGATAACGAGTGGGGCTTCTCCAACCGCATGAGCGACACCGCCGTAGCCATGGGCAAGTTGATTTAAAACATACGGGGAGACACGCACATGAACGCCTTCAAAACCCTTGATGATGTAAATGTCACAGGCCAGCGTGTGCTGGTGCGTGTCGATCTGAATGTGCCGATGGATAAGGGTGAGGTGAGTGATGCAACGCGCTTGACGCGTATCCTTCCAACTTTGCAAGAGCTGAGTGAAAAAGGTGCGAAAGTAATTTTACTTGCGCACTTTGGCCGTCCTAAAGGTGTTAATCAGAGTGAGAGTTTAGCGCCTGTCGCTCACGCACTCTCTCACCATTTAAACAAGCCCGTGAGTTTTGCCGCTGATTGTATTGGCGAGGTCGCCATACAAGCTGTTTCAAAAATGCAATATGGTGATGTGCTTTGCCTAGAAAACACCCGTTTTCATGCGGGCGAAGAAAAAAATGACCCCGCATTTGTCAAAGCGCTTGCCGCCAATGGTGATCTTTATGTGAATGATGCGTTTTCTTGTGCGCATCGTGCTCATGCCTCAACCGAGGGCTTGGCGCACCTATTGCCTGCGTATGCAGGGCGTACCATGCAAGCAGAATTACAGGCACTTGGCAAAGCACTTGATCATCCTGAGCGCCCTGTGATTGCCGTTGTGGGTGGCGCAAAAGTCTCTACCAAAATTGATCTTCTTGAAAACCTGATCACAAAAGTCGATGCGCTCGTGATTGGTGGCGGAATGGCCAACACATTTTTGTATGCGCAAGGGTACAAAATCGGCAAATCATTGGCTGAAAAAGATTTGAGCAATACCGCGCGCCGTATTATGGAAAAGGCACGCGAGAAAAACTGCGCTATCCTTTTACCGATTGATGCAATCGTCGCTTATCATTTTGAAAACAATGCACCACATTTCACCTATGGCATTGATGCGATCCCTGATGATGCCATGATCCTTGATGTGGGGCCTCAAACCGTTGAACGCATTGAAGCGGCTTTTCATGATGCACACACGGTAGTTTGGAATGGTCCCTTAGGTGCGTTTGAGTTAAACCCCTTTCACCAAGGCACATTCGCCGCGGCCAAACATGCCGCTCAGCGCACGAAAGCGGGTAGGCTCGTCACTGTTGCAGGAGGCGGTGATACGGTCGCTGCGCTCAATGCGGCGGGTGTTGCCGAGGATTTCACCTATATTTCGACCGCTGGGGGCGCTTTTCTAGAATGGATGGAAGGTAAACCCTTACCTGGGGTCGATGTTCTTAAAACAAACGCGGCCATGCGTCACGCCTCGTAAATAATGTAAATCATATAAACATATAAGGATACCTTTATGCGCTCTTCAAAACGTGCCAATGATCAGATGCGCCCTGTTACCCTTGAGCGTGGTGCAGCCCGTTTTGCGGAAGGCTCATGCCTTGTGTCATTTGGTCAAACACGCGTGCTATGTGCCGCAACCGTTGAAGAAAAAGCCCCGAGCTGGTTAAGGGGACAAGGTAAAGGCTGGGTCACAGCGGAATACGCCATGCTCCCACGCGCCACACAAGAGCGCAATCGGCGCGAAGTTGTGAGCGGTAAGCTGTCAGGACGCACACAGGAAATTCAACGCCTGATAGGGCGTTCCTTGCGTGCCGTGGTTGATCTTCCGCTATTAGGGGAGCGCCAGATCACGGTAGACTGCGACGTGCTTCAGGCTGATGGCGGTACACGCACCGCAGCCATTACGGGAGCGTGGGTTGCGCTTCACGATGCGATTGAATGGATGCGTCAGCGCGGCATGGTGGGCGGAAAAGTGCTGAAAGATCATGTTGCAGCGGTCTCATGCGGCATTTATCAGGGCACACCCGTGCTTGATCTTGATTATATAGAAGACTCAAACGCACACACAGATGCCAATTTCGTCATCACGGGATCGGGCGGCATGGTCGAAATTCAGGGCACAGCAGAAGGTGCACCGTTTTCAGAAGGTGATTTTCATACCCTGCTTGGATTGGCGAAAGGCGGAATCGCATCGCTTGTGGAGATGCAAAAGGCGGCGATGAGGTCATAAATTGTCTGGTTTGTCTTTTACACGCGAACCTCAACCGTCATACCCGCACTTGTTGCACTGCTGTCCGGTTAGATTTGTGTTGCGGGTTGCATGGTGTTGATTTTATTATGTTTTAGCGATTTGGCGATTGCTTTGACATAAAGTGAGGATCAT
>JBIKVP010000095.1:0-6159 GCA_044356745.1 Beijerinckiaceae bacterium
TCGGTGCGGTGGCGTTTCAAAAGCTCCTGACGTTGATCCGGTTCTAAAAGCGTACCCATACCAAATTGGAATCAAAACAACCTTAATAAAAAGATAACGCCAACTCTTCACTCACGAGGGGTATAGAGAACAAAATATAAACAAAAATGGTAAAAAGTGTGTGTATTTTTTCAACCCACTATACCCTGTTGCAAAACAACAAAACGTCCTCTAACTGTTGGATATATCTATTTTTAAGCGCAAAAGGGGCACATGATTATGGCTGACAACACGTTCGATAAAACCAAACTTCCAAGCCGTCATGTGAGTGTAGGGCCAGAGCGTGCACCACACCGTTCTTATTATTATGCGATGGGGCTGACATCAGGGCAGATCAATCAACCCTTTATTGGTGTTGCATCATGTTGGAATGAAGCAGCGCCATGCAATATCGCACTAATGCGTCAAGCACAGGCCGTCAAAAAAGGAGTGGCTTCAGCGGGAGGTACACCGCGTGAATTCTGCACGATTACGGTGACTGATGGCATCGCAATGGGGCATCAGGGTATGAAATCCTCGCTTGTATCGCGGGAGGTCATTGCTGATTCTGTTGAGCTCACCATGCGCGGCCATTGCTATGATGCGCTCGTGGGTCTGGCTGGATGCGATAAATCATTACCCGGCATGATGATGGCGATGTGTCGCCTCAATGTACCCTCCGTATTTTTATATGGCGGCTCCATCCTGCCGGGTACATTTAAAGGCAAACCTGTCACGGTTCAGGATGTATTTGAAGCAGTGGGGAAATATTCTGTCGGTGATATCTCACCAGAGGATTTAGAAGAGCTTGAGCAGGTTGCTTGCCCATCTGCTGGATCATGTGGTGCACAGTTTACCGCTAACACCATGGCCACTGTTGCTGAAGCGATTGGTCTTGCTCTGCCCTACTCATGCGGTGCACCTGCGCCTTACGAAGTGCGTGACACCTTCTGTTATACAGCGGGTGAAAAAGTGATGGAGCTGATCAAGCTCGGCATTCGCCCCCGTGACATTGTGACACGCAAAGCCTTGGAGAACGCGGCAACTGTCGTTGCAGCTTCTGGCGGCTCAACGAATGCGGCACTTCATTTACCAGCTATTGCCCATGAATGCGGCATTTCATTTAATTTATTCGATGTTGCCGAGATCTTCAAAAAAACGCCATATATTGCTGATTTAAAACCAGGAGGGAAATATGTTGCCAAAGATATGTTTGAGGCCGGCGGCATTCCTCTTTTGATGAAAACATTGCTGGATCATGGTTTCCTACATGGAGATTGTCTCACCGTTACAGGGCGTACAATGGCTGAAAACCTTGCCAAAGTGAATTGGAACGACCAGCAGGATGTCGTGCGTCCTGCGAACAATCCGATTACACGCACAGGCGGTGTGGTTGGTCTGAAAGGCAATCTTGCGCCTGAAGGAGCAATCGTGAAAGTTGCGGGAATGTCGCCCGACAAACTCGTTTTCAAAGGCCCTGCCCGTTGTTTTGATAATGAAGAAAGCTGCTTTGAAGCAGTTAAGAATCGTCATTACAAAGAAGGCGATGTTTTTGTCATCCGTTATGAGGGTCCACGTGGAGGGCCAGGAATGCGCGAAATGCTGCAAACGACTGCAGCGCTTTATGGTCAAGGTATGGGCGATAAAATCGCTCTCATCACCGATGGCAGATTTTCTGGGGCAACACGTGGTTTTTGTATTGGTCACGTTGGACCAGAAGCGGCTGTTGGAGGCCCAATCGCTCTGCTTCGTGATGGCGATACGATCACTATTGATGCCATCAACGGCACGCTAGATGTGGCGCTTTCAGATGAAGAACTTGCCCAACGTCGCACCACATGGTCACCGCGAGAAACAGACTACACCTCAGGAGCGCTTTGGAAATATGCCCAACAGGTGGGAACAGCCCGTGACGGCGCTGTGACACATCCGGGCGCAGCACATGAGAAACATTGCTATGCAGATATTTGAACACTTTAAACAGGATCAGAAAAGGACGCAATGTCGTCTTCTTCAACCTGTTTTTGCATGTTCATTATTATGTAGTTTGTTCCTTTTACATCCTGCGCTGGTCTCTTTTGCTCAAGCGCAGGAAAAGCCCACTGTTTTAGAATTCTTCAATCAAATTTGGCCGTTTGGCGGGACTTCACCCTCCCCTCATGCGCAACTACATACAGAAGATGACGCGCAGCAAGGTATTCATTCAACGGCAATAGATGCTATACAAAATGTGCCTTCACCGACAAGTCCTGCATCTACAAGTGTCGCACCACGTATCTCACCGCTTGTCCCTTCTGAAGTACATCAGAGTGAAGGGCGTACTGTTACTGGGATCGCACAACAGGTTCCGGGAGGCAAAGTTCAGGAAACAGCACCTTTTAAATCCGAACTAGATGCGTTCAGCACGGGAATGACAAATTATCGCTCTGGCGATAAATCGGCAGCACTTAAAGCGCTTGAGTTTGCAGCCAATAAAGGACATCCACGTGCCTTGTGGAAACTGGGACGCATGTATGCCGATGGGGATGGTGTTCCCCAAAATGACATGAAAGCCTTTGAACTTTTCTCACGCATTGCTGATGAAAACGCGGATGAGCCGCGTATGTCACCCGACTCTCGCTTTGTTTCGAGCGCGTTTGTAATGATGGGACAATATCTTCTGAATGGCATTCCCAATAGCCGCATCAAACCTAATCCTAAGAAAGCTTGTGATCTGTTTCAATACGCGGCCAGTTATTACGGAGACGCATCGGCACAATTTCAGCTCGGGCGGCAACATCTTACAGGAACGGGCGTCGCTCATGACGCGCGGCAAGCCGCACGATGGTTTCATTTAGCGGCTGAAAAAGGTTATCCACCCGCACAAGCCTTACTTGGACAACTGCTTTTTACAGGAAATGGTGTTCCTAAACAGTCTGCACGCGGCTTGATGTGGCTTGCACTTGCTAAAAATGCCGCTGACCCTATCCGTGAAAATTGGATCGTTGCGCTTTATGATGAAGCGTTTACAAGCGCACCCGATAGTGACCGCCAAGCAGCCATTACATATCTTGAGACGCAAAAGCAGAGACAAAAATAAATTTGTCAATTTCTCACGCTCTTGCCCGCACCACTTCACGCGCCCGCTCTAAATCATGTGGTGTATCAACGCTGACAGGAATATCGTCGACAATCATCACATCGATGCGCATGCCTGCTTCCATGGCACGAAGCTGCTCAAGTCGCTCACGTTTTTCAAGATCGGAGGGGGGGAGTTGCATAAATGCGGCGAGCGCTTTGCGGCGATACGCATAAAGACCGATATGATGATAAAGCACTCCCTCGCCATAGGGGGCAGTTGCCCGCGTAAAATAAAGCGCTCTCAAGCGGTTAGGCGCACAAAGCGTACCAACAACTTTCACAACATTAGGGTCTGTTTTTTCAACATCCCGCGTAATCGGTGCGGCAATGCTCGAAATCGCAACATCCATATCGCTCAACGGAATAAGGCACGATGCGATTGCTTGAGGATCAATTGTTGGCAAATCCCCTTGTAAATTGATGATCACATCATGATGACCATGCGGATCAAGAAGCTCTGCCGCCTCAAAAATACGATCAGACCCAGAGGCATGATCAGCGCGCGTCATCACAGCACGCCCACCCTGCGCTTCAATCAGAGCGGCAATTTCAGGCGAATCTGTCGCAACGGCGACGGGGCCACATTGAGAGGCGACAGCTTGACGCCATACGCGCACCACCATCGGCACACCCTCAATGTCAGCAAGGGGCTTATTGGGCAGCCGCACCGCGCCAAGACGTGAGGGAATCAAAATTAACGGATCAGACATGTGGGGCTCCAAACGAACTAAGATAAAGCACGTTTAGAGCATGTTACATAAAGGTGGAAAGCAGTTTTATATGGCATTGAAAAGCAAAACGACGAGAATCTAAGGTATATGGGGTTTTCGTTTGCTTTAAAGCAGCGGCTTTTTCAAACGCAAAACTTTATAAAAACCATTTGGGAATAATGGCTTAGCACCCAATGAGATAAGGCCATTTTGACGAGCCCATCGCTCTAAACGTTCATGCTTAAAACCAGCACTCCAGCCTATCTTTGTAAACACAGATGCAAATTTTTCTTCTAGAGGCCCCATAATTGGCCCCGTAGCGCCAAAATGATTGGCAAAAATAATCTCGCCACCAGGCTTAAGCACGCGTTTAAACTCTGAGAGCGCCTTTTCTGGATCAGGAACAAGCGTAATCATAAATTGCGCCGTCACAGCATCAAATACTTCGTCTGCAAATCCAAGGTGGCACGCATCCATGACTTGAAGACTTTTAACGTGGCAGTAGCCTTGCTCACGCACTTTTTCAATCGCCCGTTGAAGCATATGTTCTGATAAATCAACGCCATGAACGTTGGTCAACGCACTATAATAACCGAGTGATAAACCTGTTCCAACACCGACTTCGAGAATATCGGTTCCACATGCCATCGCATAATTCACAGCTTCGCGGGATGCAGGTGTTGTGAGACGATTAAAAATAACATCATAAACAGGTGCCCATTTCGCATAGGCATTTTGCATCAAAGCAAGATCAGGTGAAGCAGACATACATCCCCCCGTAAATTAAAAATCGTACTATTATGCAGAATACTGCGCGAAGGAAGGTGTTTCATGCGTCACATGCACAGATTTCTGGCATGGTGTGGTGACTTCAGCACGCATAATAGTTCCGCCCCCTAAAACACGGGCGCGCGACTCTGCACTGTCATAAAAAACACAGGCCTGACCCGGCGCAACACCTTCTTCAGAATCAAGCAAAACAACGTCAATGCCATCTGCACCAGAACGCAAAACTGCAGGCTTTGGTTCCCGTGTTGAGCGCACACGCACAGCGACCTCAATACCCTCATCAGGGAGATCGCTTAAAGGTGTATCACCAAGCCAATTCACATCACGCAAGCGAATAACTTTTGTGGAGAGCGCTTCTTTTGAACCTACAATCACGCGAGCATTGTCTGCATCAAGACGCAGCACATAAAGAGGTTCGTTTGATGAAATACCCAACCCTTTGCGCTGTCCCACGGTGTAATGCAACACGCCTTCATGTTTACCTAAAATACGCCCATCTACATGCACAATATCACCTGCACGCAAAGCATCAGGTCTGAGTTTTTGTATCACATCCGCATAACGTCCATTCGGGACAAAGCAAATGTCCTGACTATCAGGCTTATCGGCGACATTGAGATTAAATTGCTGTGCGAGAGCGCGCGTTTCTTCTTTCGGCATTTCACCAAGAGGAAAGCGGAGCATCGCAAGCTGTTCGGGTGTTGTGGCATAAAGAAAATAGCTTTGATCGCGGCTTGGATCGGCGGCGCGGTAGAGTACTCTAGCCCCGCTCCCAGTGGCACGTGATGCTACATAATGCCCCGTGGCAAGATAGTCAGCGCCTAAATCCTGAGCGGTTCTCAGTAGATCGCGAAACTTCACCGAGCGATTACATTCAACGCACGGAATTGGCGTTTCGCCATTGAGATAGCTTTCGGTAAATTTATCAATGACATCCTGTTTAAAACGACTTTCGTAATCGAGCACGTAATGGGGAATGCCAAGCTTTTGAGCGACACGTTGCGCATCGTGTATATCTTGCCCCGCACAGCACGATCCAGCGCGATGCACCGCCGCACCATGATCGTAAAGCTGCAATGTGATACCGATGACCTCATGCCCTTGCGACGCTAAAAGCGCAGCAACAACAGATGAATCCACTCCGCCCGACATAGCGACAACAATGCGTTTTTTACTGAAATTTTCTTTACTCATGAAATGAATATATACAAATTTTATCTTAAAACCAGAACTATGACGTTTTTTTTAAATTCAGATCACGAAAACATCATTTTGCAAACCTAACAAGCCAGCAACTATAATGGATGAGATAATATTTAAAAAAATGCCGCAATTAAAGATAAAACTTTAAAACTGCGGCATTAACTTATGATGGATTTAATTTTATAAAATAAACAATATACCCCTCGTGAGTGAAGAGTTGGCGTTATCTTTTTATTAAGGTTGTTTTGATTCCAATTTGGTATGGGTACGCTTTTAGAACCGGATCAACGGCAGGAGCTTTTGAAACGCCACCGCACCG
>JBIKVP010000096.1:0-6084 GCA_044356745.1 Beijerinckiaceae bacterium
CCGGTTCTAAAAGCGTACCCATACCAAATTGGAATCAAAACAACCTTAATAAAAAGATAACGCCAACTCTTCACTCACGAGGGGTATACATTGCCAACTGTATAAAGCGCATAAAGGCGTGCAAAGGTTGCTCCCGCTTGATCAACGGTGACTGTCACAAGACGCAACATCACAGGAAAAAGCGCTGACCACGCCACAACAGCAGCCATGAAGACAACGCTAAAAGCAAACACAATCCATGGGTTAGGATCGCCAATCAAATGGGGATGCGTGCTTTGAATGAGCGAGCCGTTGAATGTCGTAAAAGAGGGAATACCCCACAGAGCTGCCCATGCAGGCGGAAAACGCAGGCTCAAGAGTACCAGAATAGAACCCATCGCAAATAGCGCGCATAATAATGTTGGTAAGTGCGCATGATAGCGATCTGCCAGACGGCCTCCCAAAGCTTGTCCCGAGGCCATTAGCAAAAGATAAGCCCCTAAAACCATCGGAAACACAACGGTTGCCATCGTGAAATAATTGATCAGCACGCGAAACATGATGATTTGAATAGCGAGTGTTCCAAAGCCAAAGAGCACTGCACTCACCACGTAAGGCCACTTGATACGTGCCACAACGCTCATACTGACCTGAGAAACGCTCTGAGAAGAATTCCCGCGTAGCAGCATAAAAAGCACAGCTGCAATACCAAGATTAATTGCAGCGGCGATGATCACTGTTCCTTGAAGCCCTACCGCTTCAATCAACACCAACCCCGTGATGATCGCGCCTAAAGCAGCCCCTAAAATATTGAGACCGTAAAGCAATCCTGTGACGCGGCCTAAATCATCAAGACGCCGTTTAGCGAGCTGCACAATCAGCGGGGTCGTCATACCCATGCCGATAATTGGTGGGGCAAGTAGGATAAAATTCAGGGCTGAATCAGCAATGAGACTATTCCAGCCATAAGAAGCCCATAAGCCATTGGCAACACGTAGAAGCGGAAGAGAAATCAGCCCATAAAGGCCGATACCCACCTCAATAAGCGCATACGTCGATGCAAGATGAAGGTTGGGTCGTGCCAATAACTTTCTTGCGATTTCAGTGCCTATGCCGAGTGAAGCCATAAAGATTGTGACGATCAAAATCACAGAGACCGCGTCCGAGCCAATCGCTTGCGTCAACACCCGTTGCCACGCAACCTGATAAGCCAGCGCAGAAAAACCAGAAGCCGTAAAAGCCAGCGCAATCAAACGGCGCAAAACAACATCACTCATCATAAAATTATGCTCTCAACAAAAACTGAGAGTTAGCAACAAAGAAGCAAAAAAAACAGGGATTATCTTGCTTTATCCCCGATAACCTCTTCCACCAGATAAAGGGGGCGTGCTTTGACTTCAGCAAAGATGCGTCCAATGTATTCGCCAATCACGCCCAGAAAAATCAACTGGATACCGGAAAAGAACATAATCGACACCATAAGCGAGGGGTAGCCAGGTACATCCGACCCCCAGAGCAACGTGCTGGCGATAAAATAAAGAGCTGTGCACAGGGCAATACCTGAAATCATAATGCCTACATAAATAGAGAGTTTAAGCGGCATGGTGGAAAATGATGTTAGGCCATCAAAGGCAAAGCGCGAGAGTTTGCGAAAACTCCACTTTGATGTGCCGTGAAGACGATCTTCAACGGTGTAAGGCACGCCAATTGATGAAAAACCAATCCATGCATAAAGCCCCTTTGTGAAGCGTGAATGCTCACCCATGGCTTTGAGGGCCTCAACGCCTTGTCGATCAATCAGGCGAAAGTCGCCTGCCCCCTCTGGAAGAGGGGTCTCGCCGAATGCTTTAAAGAGGCGATAAAACAAACGCGCAAAGCCTTTTTTGAGTGCACTCTCTCCACTTCGATCTGTGCGTTGGCCATACACCATTTTAAAGCCCTCACGCCATTTGGTGATAAAGACTTCAATCATTTCAGGTGGGTGCTGCAAATCCGCATCCATTAAAATCACGGCTTTTCCGTGCGAATGATCAAGACCCGCCGCAAGCGCAATCTCTTTGCCGAAGTTGCGGCTTAAAGAGAGTGCTTTAATGCGTGGCTCACGCTGGTTAAGCTTGCGCAAGCGCGACAACGTCTCATCTAAACTACCATCGTTGACGAAGATGATTTCCCATGACGTGGCGTGAGTTTCAAGAACTGGGATAAGACGCGCGCATAATGGATCGAGATTATCCGCTTCATAATAAACAGGAATGATGACGGATATTTCAGGTGTTGCATCGCCCATTATCATCTTGTTTTGGGACGCGGTTAGGATTGATGAGGAACTTGGTTGACGCGTCACGCTCAAAAACCTTTATAAGAGTATCTTACTTTTTGCCCATGATAAAGGCGGCTGCGCAAGATGAAAAGTCCACAATATCGATCTCATGTGATCATCTGCGCGGATGATTATGCCATGACGGCGGGCGTTAGTCGCGGGATACTTACACTGTCGCAAAATAAACGCATCAATGCCACGAGTTGTATGACAAATCGTCCACACTGGCCTGAGTGGAGTGAGGCTCTTAAACCGTTACGGGATCATTTGGCGGTTGGATTGCATCTCAATTTTACGCTCGGAACGCCTTTGACAGCCTATGAGAACGGGCGTTTTTCCGCCTTAAAAACACTTTTGATACGTGCTCTGACTCATCAGCTTTCGTATGATGCCATTCGCGCTGAAATTGCGGCGCAGCTGGATGCTTTTATCGCTGAAATGCATACACCACCCGATTTTATTGATGGGCATCAGCACATTCATGTCTTACCCGTGATTCGAAAAGCGTTGCTTGATGAGTGCCTTGCCCGTGGCTGGCAGGGCAGGGTGTGGCTGCGTGATCCTTCGGATACAATTTATGCCATTATGAAACGGCACGTATCGTATGGAAAAGCACTTTTTGTGAAAGCGCTTGCGATGGGTTTTGCCACACGCGCGCATCGCTTCGGTTTTAAAACCAATCACGGATTTTCTGGATTTCGCGCCTTTGATGAGACACGCGAGTTCCTTCAGGAGTTTGAATACTTTGTTCAATATCGCGGACAAGCGCATCTTGTCATGTGTCATCCGGGCGGAGTTGATGATGAGCTGGTTAAACTTGGCGAAGTCACAACCCCGCGCCAGCAAGAACTTGATGCGTTAATGTCTGATCAATTTATCGCTTTATTACAAAGACATGCGCTTGAATGTGAATCGTCTTTGCGAATTTCTTAATAAATAAGGTTAATAAAACCTCAAGATTATACTGCTCACGTGTTGCAGCGCACGCCCTTCAGCAAAGCGTTATGTCATCCTGTTGGTACAGTCGAGAAAGACTGCAAAGCGATTTTATAAAAAGTCGTTTCAACTCAAAATGTTGTAGGAGGTTATTATGTTTCGTCAAATCATGCTGAAAAGTGCTTTTGGAATTATATTTACAGTGATCGCAGCGCCCGCTTTTGCGCAAAATGGTGGTGGCGGAGGTGGAGGTGGCAACGGGGGTGATGGGGGCGGCAATGCGGGCGTTGGTACAAAAGAAGAGATTCTCGCAATTTTTGATAAAGATCAGCAAAAGAAAAATCGTGCCAACAACACAATACCGCCTCGTTATCGTGTTGTTTATCAGGAAGATAGCTGCGGTGGCTCACGCACGCATCAGCGCTGCAAACAACCAGTTATGCGTTATCAAAGGGCATTTTATGAAGATTGATTATGAGGAATTGTCATTCTACCCCCGCACATGTTGCGGGGGAGGAATTTATCTTGGTTTTTAAATGTGCACTATACGTTTATGGCGCTTTGTCCCCTCGGTAGGCTCGCTCACATGTCGATTGCATTCATAACAACGTTCGTGAAACACATACCGTTGAGGTAAAATCTGTGTTACATTCTTTGTAAAATCAATTGTGATTCACGAAGGAGCGTTAATGTCGAATCTGCCTGTCGACCCTGGTCATGAATGGGCTTCCATTGGACATAATACGTTTAGCGAGGGCTTGCGTCGTTTGAAAACGATGGTTGGCACGATTAATACACGTCAGCCCTCAGGGCGTTTGATTGCGGTGAGTGGCACGCTTGTGCGCGCCGATTTACCCGGTGCAGAGGTTAGTGAGTTGTGCGAGTTACGCGATCCTGACTCAGGGCGCGTGCGCTATGCAGAAGTGGTGGGCATTGAAGGCAGTGTGGTTTTTCTGGCACCATATGGTGGAATCGCAGGTTTATCAATCCGAAGTGAAGTCATTGCATTAGGGCGGCCACCGAGCGTGACGGTTGGAGAGCATCTGCTCGGTGCGATGGTCAATGCATTTGGTGACGTGATTCAGCTTGGTGCTATGGGTATGGCAGAACCAGGGCCTGATGCCGAGCGTCGTCCGATTTCAGGTGCACCGCCTGATCCTCTTCGCCGTCAGCCGATTGATCGCATTATCTCTGTAGGCGTGCGCTCTATTGACTCACTTCTCACTATGGGTGAGGGGCAGCGTATGGGGATTTTTGGTACGGCAGGGGGCGGTAAATCAACGCTTATGGCGCAGATTTGCTCGAATACTGTTGCGGATGTTGTTGTTGTGGCGCTCGTGGGGGAACGCGGTCGCGAGGTGAATGAATTTGTCAGCCACGCTCTCACGCCTGAAACCCGTAAACGCACCATTGTTGTGGTTGCAACCTCTGATCGCCCTTCGGTGGAGCGTATGCAGGCCTCAATGACAGCGACATCTATCGCCGAGCATTTCCGCGATAAAGGGCTCAAAGTTGTTTTGTTCGTTGATACTGTGACACGTTTAGCGCGTGCGTTGCGCGAAATTGGTTTATCAGCCGGTGAGCCGCCAGGGCGACGGGGCTTTCCACCGTCGGTTTATTCGACGCTTCCCTTGCTTGTTGAACGAGCCGGTATGGGTGAGAAAGGCTCTATCACCGCCTTTTATACCGTGCTTGTGGAAGGGGATATGAATTCTGATCCGATTGCGGAAGAAGTCAAATCATTGCTCGACGGGCATATTATTTTGTCAGAAAAACTTGCAGCGCAAGGCGATTATCCTGCGATTGATGTGCTTACCAGTCGCTCGCGACTTTTCAACAATATCACCACAAAGCAGCATCAGCGCGCCGCAATGAAGATGCGTGAGCTCTATGCTAAATATCAGGATATTGAACTGCTTATTCAGGTTGGGGAATATAAAACAGGATCAGATGCCTTAGCGGATGAAGCGATTGAAAAAATTGAACCAATCAAGGCATTTCTAAAACAAGGGCCACAAGAACCCGCTCCGTTGCAGGAAACACTTGATCGTCTTTTGGCTCTCTCTCAATGATGGGTTTACCATATATCATGAGATGCTTTGATTTTTCTGCTTTGTCGCATGTTATTCGTGTTCTGCGACCCTTCGGGTTCGCAAAGCCGCTCCATCCCTTGGTCAAGCCCGAGGACATGCTTTTACGAAACATGCTCTCATGCGCGACAAACTGAACCAGCTTAAACGGGTGCGTGATGTGCGCGCGGATATGCGTAAAAAAGAATGGGCGCACGCACGATCCGAGCATTCTGATGCTGAAGCGCAAGTGCAGCAGCTAATTCAACAGAAAAAATCTTTTGAGCAAGAGGCCATTGAGACGCAGATGGCGTTTAGTAGCCAAAAGGGTATGTTGACCATTGCACAGATCAACTCACTCAAGATGTCGATTGATTATTTACGGAGCGAGGCGGAAGCGATGATTCCAAAAATCGCCGAAGCAGAGAAAATTCGCGACGAAAAAGCTCAACTTGCTGATGAAGCTTTCCGCACCATGCGCATCGCGCAACGCTCGGTTGATCAGTTGGTCAAAGTTGACGAAAGCCTCGCCGTTGAAGAAGCCAAAATCTTTGAACGCATGGAAGAAGCGGAGAATGAGCGTATCGTCTTTAAGAAAAGACCGGTGATTTCAAAGGACGTTTAGTTTTCTCAATAAAAAAACTCTCATAAAAATATGAGAGTTTGTTAAATCTTGATTATACCCCTCACATTTGAAGAGTTGGTGCCTGAAGTATTTTGAAGTTATCGGATAGGCGGTCAACCCATAATCGTGCTTTTTGCGGAAAAGTGGTATTCAGG
>JBIKVP010000033.1:0-20174 GCA_044356745.1 Beijerinckiaceae bacterium
GGTGCGGTGGCGTTTCAAAAGCTCCTGACGTTGGTCTGGTTCTAAAAGCGTACCCATACCAAATTGGAATCAAAACAACCTTAATAAAAAGATAACGCCAACTCTTCACTCACGAGGGGTATATTATGTTTGTGACGTATTTTTCTCGATTTGGGCTTTCACTTGCGCCACGAGTGCCGTGATTTCCTCAGATGTCGGCTCACGCGGCTGCCACTCTTGTGCGCGTTGCTCAGCTTGGGTGATTTGAGCGGGGGACATACGTTCAGTAAGTCTCTTTTGGAGTGCAAGCGCAGTGTTTTCTATCTCACGTTCGGTGAGACGGCTCTCTGGATAAGGATCGCGATCTGTTTCCGCTCGCATTGAGAGCAACACCCATTTTAAATCTTCAATATCATTTTTATAAATAAAATGTTCGAAAGAGGCGAATTCTTCTTCAGTATGCAGCCATGCTAGCATCACTTGCGCTTTAGCAACTCCAGCATCAGATGAAATAAATAAAAGGTTTTCAGATAGAGAAATATTTTTTCCAACAAATCCCTCTTCATAAAACATCATTCCGAGATTACATGCTGAAGTAATATCATTATTGGAAAATGATTTTAAATAATATTCGGCTTCTTTTGTCTCGTCTTTTTCAATACCTAAACCTTTTGAATACATGTACCCTAAACGAAATTGAGCGTGTCGATTGTTCATGAATGCTGATTTTTGGTACCATTCAAACGCTTTTGAGTAGTCTTGCTCTACACCAAGGCCACCGTAGTAAGCATGAGCAACGATATTATGACAATAGGCATCCCTTTCTTTTATGCCTAGATGCGCCCAGTGTAGCATCTGAGCATAGTCAATTTCACATCCACCGCGACCTTCACAATAAAAATTGGCCATTTTTCCATAGGCAATATAATGGCCTGCTTCTGCAGCTTGTTTATACCACTTGAAAGCTTCTTGAAGGTTGATCTGTGTACCGATGCCTTTTTCATAACAAAATCCCAAAAAATACATGCAGTCATCATCTCCCTCCTGGGCACCTTTTTGCACATATGAGAATGCTTTTTCTTTGTTTTTGAGAGGGTTTGAATCGTCTTTATAGAAATTACATAGTGTGAAGTAAGTTCTTTTATTTCCCTTTGAGAGAGATTTTTCATACCATTCAAGGGCTTTTTCATAGTCTTTAGGGATGGTTATTCCTTTTTCAAAAACCTCTCCGATGTAATCTTCTGTATTTTCAATACCTAATTCTAAAGCTTTATAATACCATTCGAGGGCTTTGAGTGAATTGCACTCTTTATAACGAGCATCATTATAAATTGAGCCTATACTTACTGAAACCTGTGTTCTTCCCCCTTCATAAGCCTTTAAATACCAGTACAAAGCTTTGTCATAGTTCTTGTCAACGCCGCTACCAACCTCATACATCCCTGCAAGCAAATCTTGTGCGTGGGCGTGATTTTGATCTGCTGCTAATTGAAACCACTTTGCCGCTTCAATATCATTGAATAATTCGTAGGATGGAAAGTAATGGACACCCCCTAAAAAGAATTGTCCTTTCGCATTTCCCGTTTGGGCAGCTTGATTAAAACAAAAAACAGCCCTTTCTGTGTTAAAATAAGGTGATTTTTTTGAGGAGAAGTGTGCCCCTATGTCATTCCACACATCGACATCATCTTCCGCTGCAACATATTCTTGAACGAGAGCTGTGCCTTTTTCAAAATCCGCCTCAACGCCTTCGCCAAACATGAGCGCTTTGCCATAGTTGAGCTTGGCTCGTGCATATCCCTGCTCAACGGCTTTATTGAAATAAGCTGCGGCTAATTCAAGATTTTTGGCAACTCCTTCACCCTCACGCAAATAATAGCCATACCGATTTTGTGCATATGCAAGCCCTTGATCCGCTGCTTTCTTTGCCCATTCAGCGGCTTTCTTAGGGGCTTCTTTTACGCCAATACTTTTTGAATAATAATACGCAAGTCTGTCTTGAGCGTTCGCATGGCCTTGTTTTGCGGCTTTGCGTGCCCAAAGTGCAGCTTTGCGCAGGTTGATCTGTGTACCTTTTCCTTTCTCGTAATAATACGCCAGTTTATCCTGAGCCTCTAGGTGTCCTTTTTCAGCGGCAATTTTATACCATTTAAATGAGAGCTCATCACTTTTTTCAACACCTATGCCACGGCTGTAATATCGAGCGAGTACATGACAGGCTCTAGCGTAACCTGAATCTGCGGATTTTTTCACCCAATAAAATGATTGTTTGTCGCATTTTTCAACACCAACCCCTTCACCATAGTAATATCCAAGGCGCCCTTCAGCTTCCGCATCACCTTGCAGGGCAGCTTTTTGTGTCCAGTCAAAAGCAAGTTGATCATTTTGCTCTATACCAAGTCCATTTTGATAGATAAGTCCCAATAATTTTTGCGATACTGCGTTGTTTTGATCTGCACCTAATTTTGCCCAGTGCAGCATAGATTCATAATCTTTGAGTTCATCATAATAATAAACAATTTCACCAAGTGCGACAGGGTCTTTTCTACTTGCAGGTTCTTTCATGAAATAAATTGCTTGTTGCAAATTTTTTACGTGACCACCGAGCCCTTTGTAATGTACAATTCCCATATTGCGTTGCGCCCTCACATTCCCTAGTGCGGCATATTTTTCCCAAATGGGAATGGCGAATGCCCAATCTCCAGCTTCAGCTCGCGCTTTTGCTTCATCAAGTTCCTGATCAGCTGTGTCTGTCATGGGCGAAGGGCTTTCCAACAAGAAATCTATGCGGTGCAATCATACGTTTGCGCGCAATCGCAAGCAATGCGACTTCTGAGTAGGATGAGAGAGTATCGTAAACCCTTGTTAGCGCGTCATGAGCAAGAGCTCACTCTTGCTAGTGCAACATCGCCGTTTGGTGTGGTCGCGAAGGCGGCAAGGGAGTTGACACAGTGTTGGGTGTCGCATTGCTTGGCGCAACCTTGGGAAGAGGTGCGGGGATCACGTTTGTATTCGCTTGCGGCTGTGGTTGTTGTATCTTTGGGCTGTCAGCCAGCATTTTCCATGATGCGCCTGCTTCCATACGTGCGGTGAGATCATGTTCACCGATGCGGCACGTGGCTTCTGGAATAACGCCTGCGACAATTTGCGCCATGGGCAGCGCGCGATGACGGCACGTGATCTGGCGATGACGGGTGAGCAATTCAAGCTGTGTGGCCATGCGCTGCGCACAAGGGACATTCTGGCCATTGAGCAAGCGACACATTTGGTCGGGAGCAGGAACGTCAAGACCCGCGAGCGTTATAACCACGCCCCCTTGTTTGAGCGTGCGGCCATCGCGCACCTCCACATCGGTCATAACATGTTCGACCCACGATTGCGGACGCGATAATGAATTGCTTTGTTGTGCAGGGATGGCGAGAGCGCCCGTGACCGTCACATCCTCTTTGGGGGTAAGGTGTGTATCAGGACGCGCTGGTGTTGTCGGGGCGAGTGAAGCGATTGCTTTTGCGTTTTGAGCAGTGGTATAAGCACGCATCAAGCTTTGAAAATCGGGTGCTTTACGCGTCTCTTGATCTTGGTGCGCGATCAACATAAGCGGCTTTTGATGCTCATTGTGATCGGTGGCCACATGCTCTTGCTGCTGATGAGACATACTCATCAAGGCTGGAAAGAAAATTGCACCGGCAAGCAAAAGAGCGCCTGATCCGCGACTGAAAATAGATGTGGATACATTGCCATTGAGCAAGCGCATCGGTGCTATTGCACACGTTCCACGATGCGGACGGCTTGTGCCGTCTTGCATTGACGTTGTGCATGGCGTTCTGCCAAAGGTGGGTAACCCCACATACTTCAAACATGATGCGACGTTGAACATGTCGCGGTTCCTTATGATGATCTAAAAATAAAATAACCAATACGAATCATGATCAACTAAAGATATTAATGTCTAGCGAGAGAATGGTAAAAAGAGAAGTCTTTTTTATATTATGATTTTCAAGTAATGAATCATATTCTATCCATCATTTGTTAGGCATAAGCTTGAGTATCGTTTGTTCACCAAATATTTAATACGATTGGTTTTTTCGCAATCTCCTTTAGACTTCCTTCATCATCCGAGCGTCCAATACACGGATCAAGAGCAATCTGTTTTTAGCGATTGGTGCGGATAAAGACAATGCGTAGTCAAACATTCATCATGATTGGAATGGCCGCAACATGTGGTGTGCTGGCGATTTCAGCAGGGCGCGTGTGGCTGGATCGGCAATCAAATGCGCGTTTGCAACAACTGGAGGCGCAGGTTAAGCCTCAAAAAACACGCACGATTGTCGTTGCTGGGTTGCCAGTGCGCTATGGCACGAGCATGGGGCCACAGCATTTTCGTGAAATTCCTTGGCCTGAAGGAACCCCTCTTCCGAAAGGCGCTTTTGAAACGATCAGTGATGTTCTCAAGGCTAACCCACAACGTGTTGCTTTAGAGGCCATTGAAGAAAACGAAGTTGTTTTACAAGGCAAGATTACAGGACCTGGACAACGCGCCATTTTATCAAGTTTACTTCAGGAAAATATGACGGCTGTCACTGTTCGCGTGTCCGATATTAATGGCGTTGGTGGCTTTATTATGCCCGGAGATCATGTTGATGTCATGGTGACACGCCAAAATGAGAGCAAAGGCCATACGGATATTCTGCTTCAGAATGTGCGAGTCCTCGGCATTGATCAACTTGCAGATGATAAAAGCGATAAACCGATTGTGGCGCGTGCCGTAACGCTAGAAACGCCGCTCGCATCCGCGCAGCAGTTGGCGCTCGCGAATGCGGTGGGTACGGTGTCTCTTGTGTTGCGTCGTGCTGGTGAAGTTAATCAAGTAGCTTTGCGCCGCTTAACATCGGAAGAATTGGGACAAAATGCGGCTGTTTCGCAACAGATGGTTGTGTCTCAAGCACCGGATGATAAAAAAGAACTGGTCACCGCAACGCTGACACAGCAACCTGTCTCAGTAACTGTTGGTGTGATTCGAGGCATGGAGCGCAAGGATTATAGCGTTCCAGTTTATAATAAGTTTTAAGTCAAAAGTGGTGCGGGTGTTCAAGCAACATCATCACAAATTTTTTTAAGTAATGCTGTTTTCAAAGCGTGTGGGACGGGAATCAAACATGCTTGGGGAGGCAACATCAGAGAAAGCTCATTGTATAATGAGCCTTTCTCTGATGACGCTTCACACATTTAATTGTATATGGCGTGAATTGTTTGAGGAGTTTTGAGAATGTGGGCGGGAATTGGCTGGCTGAAGCGCCAGCATAAGGATCACAGAAATGATCCGCAGCGCACAAATGATGTGCATGGAAAGTCGGATTTTCCAACTTTGTCGCATCAAAAATCATATTCAGCCAAAGTGGCTTCAGCGTTTTTTACACCTGTTTTGGTGTTTAGCCTTTTTGCTGTTCCGCTTGTTGTGAGCGTTCCTACACTTGCGCGGGAGCGCACGGTGAGTTTTTCTCCAAGCAGCAAAGTCTCGATGCTCAGTGTGACCTTGGGCAAATCACAAACCATTCGTTTGAACACGTCCTATGTGGACATCGTCGTGGGAGATCCTTCCGTCGCTGATGCGATGCCCCTAACCGATCAGTCGCTTTATGTTTTGGGCAAAAAAGCCGGCACGACAAACGTTTCAATCTATGATCAGAATAAAAAACTTGTTGGCATTATTGACGTTGAAGTGTCACTCAACACCAACCGCCTCAATGATGAAGTGCAGCGTCGTTTGCCGAATGCGGGCGTGAGTGTATCGTCCGTCAATGGTCAGGTCATGCTCTCAGGGGATGTGCCCGATAGCACAACGGCGGACAAAGCTGTTACACTTGCCAAGCAATTCAGCCCAGATGTGATCAATTCACTGTCGATTTCGCGTCCGCAGCAGGTCATGCTTGAAGTGCGTTTTCTTGAAGCATCGCGCGGAGCCAATAAAGAATTGGGTGTACGCTGGGATTTAACGTCAGAACAACTGACAGCAGTAAGTGGTCTTACGACTCTTCTAACAGGTACAGCTGCGCCGTTTGGTTCGGTTCTGGGGCGTATTTTAGGGCAGGGCGTACAGGTTGATGCTTTGATCCAGCTGATGGAAGACAAAAATATTGCCCGCCGGTTGGCTGAGCCAAACCTTGTTGCGCTTTCAGGTGAAAAGGCGAGTTTTTTGGCGGGGGGGGAATATCCTTATCCTGTTTCGGCGCAAAATGGTCAGATCAGTATTGAGTTTAAAAAGTTCGGTGTTGGCTTGACATTCACCCCTGTTGTTTTGGGCAATGGTGTCATTAATCTCAAGATTGAACCTGAGGTGAGCCAGCTAGATAATATCAACCGTGTGAGTATTGGCGGTGTTACTGTTCCCGGTTTGATTGTGCGTCGCGCCTCAACCATGGTAGAATTACGTGACGGCCAGAGCTTTGCAATTGCGGGTTTGCTTCAGAGCATTAATCAAGAAGCGCAGCAGCAGCTTCCTTGGCTGGGTGATGTGCCGATTTTAGGCGCGCTTTTTCGCAGCACGGCTTATCAGCGCAACGAAACAGATCTTGCGATTATTATCACGCCGCGTCTGGTTCAACCGGCTAAACCAGGGCAGAGATTACGCTCACCCCTTGATAGCTCTGTCCCCGGAAATGATGTCGATTATTTTCTGATGGGCAAGGGCGAGGTTAAGCAAAAAGACCTCAAGCAAGTCTCACTCGAGCCAAAGTCACAGCCAAGCGGGCATATTCTTGAGCTGACAGCGACAGGAGGCCATGATGTCGGTCGCTAAAATCATGATGTCCTGTACTGCTAAACTCCCCCTCATCGCAATCATAGGATCAACGCTTTATCTGACAGGATGTGGCGATTATCTCTCACGTCGTGAGACAATCACATCTTATGCGGGGGATGCTGTAGCAGCTAATAAAGTGATCCACACGATTGATCCATGGCCGCGCTCTGCACAAAATACCCGTATTCCTGCTAATGCAGAGCGGATGCAGCGTGTACATGAGCGTTACCGCACGCGCGCAGATGCAGAAGAAGATTCGACGGCATCAAGCGCAACAACTGAATAAAAAATATTTTTTCATTTAAAGAAAACATCTTAGACAATTTTTATGTGTTTTTACGCTAAGTTATTGGACATTTTTTATTTTGAATTGTGCGTTAGGTTGAGTTGCTTTTATGGCGAAAGAGACTGCTTCAGTCGATAATGTCCATCTGGTTCTCATCAGTAAGGACACGGATTTTGTCAGCGGCACGCAGCTTGCCTTGGCTGCGGGCGGGCGCAATGTCGGCTTTGTCACGATGGCTGAAACCATTGAACAAGCGCTTGTCATGCCTGAATTCGAGACGGCGAGCATTGTCGTGGCCGATGTTGATGCGACACAGCGTGATCAACTCGTTTCCCTTCAACGCATGATGGTGCGCCTTCAGGGTAAAGATATTCCGGTTGTTGTTCTCACCGATACCTTTGATGATTCTGTTGCGCGTTGGCTTATTCAAATTCGCGTCACGGATTTTCTTAAAAAACCTGTCACTCCTGAAGAGGTGTTGGCTGCGTGTATCAAAGCGCTCAAAGGCATGACAGGAGAAGATCATCAGGCGCGGATATTTTCACTTATTCCAGCTGCAGGCGGTGTGGGCGTGACGGCTCTTGCCATTGAAATGGCGATGCAGCTTATGGGGGCAGGTAAGCTGACAACTGGTGCAACATGTTTGGTTGATCTTGATTTCCAAAACGGCGCTTGTGCGGATTATCTTGATTTGGAGCCGCGTTTTGATTTACGCGAGCTCGGTCCAAGCGGTTCGCGTCTTGATCAGCAATTGCTTGATGTCATGCTCTCCCGCCACACATCAGGATTGTTTGTTTTATCGGCGATCACAAAGCCTGTTGAAGTCCCTAATATGGATGTGAACATCGTCTTGCGGCTGCTAGATTTAATCTCTAGCCGTTTTGAGAGTGTCATCCTTGATTTACCGCGCGCTTGGATGCCGTGGACGGATGATATTGTTACAGGATCAGACCATCTCTTTGTTGTCACCGATATGACAGTGCCCGGTTTACGCTTGGCACGGCGCACCGCTTTAGCGCTCACGGAGCGTTTTCAGAATGACGTCAAGCCAAAAGTCATCGTCAATCGTTTTCAAAAGCCAGCACTCTTTGGCACGGGCTTGCGTCAATCCGATATTGAACGTGCACTCAATGGTTTGACATTTTATACTGTCACCAACTCTTATCTTGTGTTGCGCGAAGCGATTGATCGGGGCGTATCGCTCTCGGATGTTAAGGGCGGCAATCCTGTGTCACAGGATGTGAAGAAAATCCTTTTTTCGCGTTAATGCTGAACCTATGTCTTGCATGGTTCGTCGTCATTGCGAGTTCCCAAAACAGTCTTGTGCCCTCCTGTTCAGCCCACAAAAAAGGCGTGACAAATCCAACAAAGTTTAACGATTCAATTTAAGGGGTTTAGACGTTTTTCTGTCACTCTCATCTTTGGGAGACTGAAGATTATGTTGGGACGATTTTCGGCAAAACGCCTGCCTTTTTCGCGTTCTTCTGCGCCTGCAGAGGGTGTCGCGAGCTCTGCAAGCCATGTGCAAGCGCGCAGTGATGATCTTGCCGCTGATGTACAAGATGCAAGTGATACATCTGGCATTGAAGCAGGATCTGCTGCTTATGAATTGCCTGATTTTTTGCCCTCTGACCTTGTAGCAGAGCCTGCCTCTGATACGTCTTTTGATGCGGTCTTGCACACTGTGGATGATGAGCCCGTTTCTCATGCTGACACGATGCGTGTGGAAGAACAGTCATTGCCGATTGTGGATGTGCCTCAGGCTCTACCCTCCGAAAAAGTGGCGGATACGGCTCAAACAATGACTGGCATGAGTATGACCGTGCCAGAAATCAAGACGCCCACGGCGACAGGTACGGCGGCCATCTTACAAACTGAAAAAATTCTTGATGCAAAAGTGCGCATTCACCGCAAGCTCATTGAAGAGATCAATCTGGCGGTGCTTGAAAAGCTTCCCGAAGAGCAGATGCGTAAAGAAATTCATCAGTTTGTGACAAAATTTATTATTGATGAGCGTATCGCGCTCAACGCACAGGAACTTGATGCTTTTATTACTGAATTGATGAATGAAATGACGGGCTTAGGGCCCTTAGAAGCGTTGATGAAAGACCCAACGATTGCGGATATTCTCATCAATGGCCATGAAAAAATCTTCGTAGAACGGCGCGGAATGTTGGAGCAAGTGCCATCCGTTTTTAAAGATGAAGCGCACTTGATGCGTATCATTCAAAAAATTGTTTCAGCGGTCGGACGGCGTGTTGATGAATCGATGCCGCTATGCGATGCGCGTATGCTGGATGGCTCGCGCTTTAACGTTGCGGTGCGCCCGATTGGCGTTGATGGGCCGCTTGTCTCAATCCGTAAGTTTTCTAAAAAAAGTAAGCTCTCGTTGGATAAGTTGATCGACATTGGCGCGATCAGACCTTGTATGGCTGAGGTGCTTGCTGCAGCGGTGAAATGCCGCGTCACAACGATTATTTCAGGTGGTACGGGTTCGGGAAAAACGACGATGCTCAATGCGCTCTCGTCTTATATTCCCCACACCGAGCGCTTGATCACGATTGAAGATGCGGCAGAGCTTCAGCTTCAGCAGCCCCATGTTGCACGCATGGAAACACGCCCGCCCAACATTGAAGGCAAAGGCGAAATTCGCCAACGTGATTTGGTCAAAAACGCGCTGCGTATGCGTCCTGAACGCGTTATTCTGGGGGAGTGTCGCGGCGAGGAAGCATTTGACATGCTTCAAGCGATGAATACCGGTCACGAAGGATCTATGGCGACTATTCACGCCAACAATCCCCGTGAAGCGATTTCGCGTCTTGAGCAAATGATTGGTATGGCTGGATTACCAATGAGCCAAACCTCTATCCGGGGGCAGATTTCTGCTGCTATTCGGCTCATCGTTCAGTTGCAACGTTTGGGTGATGGTAAGCGCCGCGTCACCTCCATCGCTGAAATTACGGGGATGGAAGGCGATATTATTCAGATGCAGGAAATTTATAAGTTTACACGCACAGCAACCAATCCAGACGGCTCTATTGAGGGTCATCATGCTGCAACGGGTGTACGCCCACGCTTTTTGCATGAGTTACAAGCCTATGGGATCAATTTTCCTGCGCATTATTTTGATCCGAATAAAGCACTATAAAGGAAGGGTGATGTTTAATTTTGAACTTGATCCCCTTATTGTTTTTTATGTGATGATTGCGGCATCATTAGCATTGGCTGTTGAAGCGGTTTATCTGTTGCTTTATTCGAAAAAGAACTACGCCAATAACGTCAATCGACGCTTGCGCGTAATGAATGATGAAGCAGATCGCACGGTTGTGCTCTCAGAACTGCGCCGTGAACGCGGGATTTCATCTGATGGTCAGTATATGCTGGGGCTTAAAGCGCTCAACCGTTTGATTGTTCAATCGGGCACAACGCTGGGTATTCAAAAAATCGGGTTCATGGCGGTTTTGAGCGCGATTGGCTTTGGTATTTTTGTTTTTATCTGGCGCAATCATCCGTGGCAGGCGTTGGGTGCCGCAGTGTTTGGCGGAACGCTGTTTCCGTTGATGGTGCTTAAATACTTACGAAAAAAGCGTCATAACAAATTTGGTGAGCAATTTCCTGAAGCTATTGATATCATTATCAGATCTTTAAGGGCAGGGCATCCTGTTCCCGTTGCCATTGCGATGGTGGCGCGTGAGTTGCCTGATCCTGTCGGTACAGAATTTGGCATGGTATCCGATGAAATTGCCTATGGGTCTGATTTAGAGACGGCGATGCGCAACATGATGGAACGCGTCGGGCAAGAAGATTTGCCATTGTTTGTGACATCCATTTCTATTCAGGCGACAACGGGCGGAAACTTAGCGGAAATTTTAAATAACTTAACCAGCGTTATTCGGGAGCGCTTTAAAATACGGCGTAAAATCAAAGGATTATCTGCAGAAGGTAAAGCATCTTCTATGATTTTGACGTCAGTGCCGTTCATCATTTTTATGGTGCTGAATGTGCTCTCTCCTAATTTTTATGGAGAGGTGTGGAATGAGCCTGTAACGCGATATTTTATTGGAGGAGCATTATTCTGGATGGCACTTGGAAATTTGGTCATGCGCAAGATGATCAATTTTAAAATATAAAATTAAATATTGGCATTACAATACACAGAAATTTTTTATTACAACGACAATAGGAATAAGATGGATTTGTTATCAGTTCTTAAAGATCTTGGTTTTGGGACACTTGTAGCGTTATTTTTATTGTTTGCTTTCGTTTTTAATAAGATTTGGTGTCTGTGTTTTGATCCAATATTTGAATGGCAGTCCAGCGATGATGATTGCGGTTCTGATGGTGGTGGAGGAGACTAATTAAAAGAAACGACAATGGGACTGAGGACGGGATCGTCAAATGGTTGATCAGGTTGGGGAATCTGGTTGACATGCACTTTAGAGCACGTTGAGCAACAACATGTGACAAAGTAAAAACTGAGGGGACATGTGGCAGCATATGTTTTTCTAAGGGCAACTTTGAATGATCGAGACTTTTTTTGAAGGTGAGATCCCATTTGAATTCTGGGTGATGGGTGGCGCGCTTGTTGTTATGGCGATGATGCTGGTTTTCCTGATGATTCAGGGACGTAATGATGTCCGGCGTCGGACTTACTTTGATGCGCCAAGAGGAAGTGTTTCAAAAGAGGTTGTAGCCAACGGACAGCCTGAGGTTAAAAAGCTTTTTGACGTTCATACTTTTTCCGTTGATCGTCTTGTGACTTTTGTTAACAATGCGACGACCGGCGGGGAAGGCTCTGAGTCAAAAGTACTCAAAGCACAGCTTTTGCAAGCAGGATTTTTCTCTGAACGCGCTGTCGCAATTTATTTTATGATCAGGGTGGGTTGTGCTCTTGCTTTAGCACTCGCGTCTTACCTTGTTATTCCGTCATTTTTCACCGTTGAAAAAACACAAACCCTTGTGCTCTTTATTACGATTGGGGTTATCGTTGGTTATCTAGCGCCTGGATTTTATTTATCGCGAAAAATTGATCAACGTCAGACCGAATGCCGCATGGGCTTTCCAGATTTCATGGATCTCATGGTGGTTTGTGCGGAAGCAGGTTTAAGTTTAGAAGCTTCCATTGAACGCATTGCCCGTGAGTTGTCACAAGGTTATCCCGCGCTTGCTGAAAACCTCTACATGATGTCGCTCGAGGTCAGGGCGGGAAAGCGTGTTGTTGACGCCATGATGCGCATGGCAGAGCGTATCGGGATTGATGAAGCGCGATCTTTGGCGACGCTTTTGCAACAATCGTGTGAGCTTGGTTCGAGCCTGTCGCACTCACTCAAAATTTATAGCGATGACATGCGAAATAAAAGAATGTCACGTGCAGAAGAAAAAGCGTATGCTTTACCCGCAAAGTTGGTGGTTCCGTTAATTGTTTTCGTTTTTCCTGTACTTCTGGTCACGTTGTTGTTTCCGGCGATTGTGCGCATCGTTTGGATGTCGTAATCAAAGGCATGAGAGATTCTCTCAACAGGTCTTTTTGACTTGTTCAGCGTGCGAGCTGAAAAAGGAATTGCGATATGGCCATGTTTTCAAGGTCTTTAAAATCGGGTTGTTTTGAACAAAATGTTTTATTCCAAAATGTTTTATTCAATGGCAGGTTGATCGTGCGTGCGCTCATTGGTTGTGTGATCATGGTCGCTTTCACGGCATGTGAAACTACAGGATCAACAGAGCCGCGATCAATATTCGGCCCTCAACCTGGTGTTGTGGTTCAGCAATCTTCGCCTGACGTGCAAAATCAAGAGCCGACACTGCTTGGCAAATTATTCGGCACAGCACCTTACGCATTGCCGCCCGTGCCGCCCATGATGCCCGATACAAATGATGATCTTGCGTTGGGTCGGTTTCACTTTCGCGAAGACAATTATGGTCTCGCAGAAAAGCATTTTCGCCTTTACGTCGAAGCAAAGCCCGGAGATGCGCAAGGCTGGCTCGGGTTAGCGGCGTCTTATGATAAACTTAAGCGCTTTGATTTGGCTGATCGGGCTTATGCCAGTGCTATCCGCCTTGTGGGCCCTCGCCCTGAAATTCTCAACAATCGCGGATATTCCTATTTATTGCGCCGTGATTATGCGAAAGCACGCAAAGATCTGCTCAGTGCACAAACGCAAGATCGCGATAATCCCTTGATCGAGCAGAATATTCGCCTTTTGAATGCTGCTGCCAATACAAGGCGTTGATTTATAAGGCGTGATCTGAATTTGCTGAATTTGTTCCGCGCCAACGCCCATAACGCCAAGGCGTGTACCAATGGGCGGTGGGGGGCAATGCCTCACATACGATATCAACGCCTGATGTGCCCCACGGGTGGCAACGACATAAGCGCGCAACCCCTATCCATCCACCTGCCCATAAGCCGTATTTGAGAATGGCCTCATCGGTGTAGGAAGAGCAACTCGGAAAATGACGGCACGTGCGCCCAATCAGCATGGACAAGCTCAACTGATACGCACGAATAAGCCAATGCGCGATGAGACGTGGTGCGCGGGAGATGGTCATTGATGTTTACTCTTAGGCAAAGCGTTGATCGCTTTTTCAAGCGCCTCGAACACTAAAAGCGTTGAAGCATGTCGTTGTGGATAAGGCTGGATCGATTTTAAAATATGGAGGTCATGCCATCGCCCTTGTGGTGCGTCCATCTCTGCCCTTAAAAAGGCTTTCATGCGTGGGTAAAGCGTTGCAACATCATCAAGCGTTTCACCTATAATGTAATGGGCAACGATTGAAGCACTGGTTTTTCCTAAAGCGCATGCTTCCACAGTGTGCGCATAATCGGTGATGATGCTATGCAGTGTATTGATTTCGACGGTCACCGTTGATCCGCAAAGCTTAGCGTGGCATGTGGCAACAGCATCAGGCGCGCTTAAATGACCCAGACGCGGGATATGACTGGCATATTCAAGCAGCTTTTGCGTGTAGAGCGGATCAAGTGAGGGTTCATTCATAGGAGCCTGTCGCGATTTCTCCTGTTATGGTTTGCAATAATTACGCTGATATGTAGCGAAATTGTTGCAGACCCTAAAAAGTAACAGCGTTTGGATTTATGTTGTGATAGATTGCAAGATATATAACAGGTTTGCTATGGACGATCACGTTAAATTGACACTTGTTTCTTCAAGCGAAAAAGCCCTTGCTTCCCGGATGCCAACGCAGGAAGAAGCCGAGGAGGCTGTGCGCGTCCTCTTGCGCTGGGCGGGCGATAATCCAGCACGCGAGGGTCTTAAAGATACGCCACGACGCGTTACAAAGGCCTATCGCCAGTTTTTCAAAGGTTATACACAGCAGCCTGAAGACGTGCTCGACACCGTTTTTGAAGAGGTGCAAGGCTATGATGATATGGTGCTGGTGCGCCATATCGGCTTTCACTCCCATTGCGAACATCACATGGTGCCATTTTTCGGACACGCCCACATTGCGTATTATCCGCAAGGGGGCGTTGTTGGCTTATCCAAATTAGCACGCCTTGTTGACGTTTATGCTCGGCGATTGCAAATTCAAGAGGCGATGACATCGCAAATTGCAACCGCTTTAGAGGATATTCTAAACCCAAAAGGCGTGGCCGTCATGATTGAGGCAGAGCATTTATGCATGTCGATGCGCGGTGTGCAAAAAACGGGCGCAATCACCTCAACATGTCATTTTACGGGTGTATTTAAAGATAATGCCGCTGAGCAAGCGCGTTTTTTCATGCAGGTGCGTGGTTAAAGAGTGGGGTGTGTGACGGGTAAAAAATAGCTCTACACCAGATTTTCTATCTTACGTTTGACGTCCTCATAACCACCCCTAAGTCTTTTAAAAAACTTATCCCCGTTTTTACTGACAGATTTAGGAAAATAGTCCTTGACAGCGATGCGCTGCTTTGCTAATATTTTCTTACGGTGAGATTGTGTGCTTGTCACATCGCAAAGACACCAAACGCTTTTAATAATCTACAATTTAAACGTATTATTCACGACGGCTATTTTAAAAATAATCTTTAAATTTTAATAAAAAACACTTGAATTTTTTTCAACTTATGGTTTTATATAAGGCGTTGCAAGAGGTTGTCAAAACCGCGCAACCCACTTGATTGATGTTATTGCTTTGATGCCCGATAAGACATCGCCTATCGCCGAAACATTTTTTGCGTGACCGCTTCAGGAGCGATCCGTTCAGCGGAAAGGGTTGACCCATGTCACACGATGGGAGTTTTCGCGTCAGTACGCCAGCACAACAAGCTCTTGATGTACTTAAAATAGGAGAAAATTCCGATTTTAAGATGAGCTCTCATCATCAAGGGCAATATTCTCAGAGTCCGCCCGCGTTTTCTGAGCATGTCACAAAGCGTTTGTGGCACGCTCTTGTCACAGAGCTTGATCAATTTGAAAAACGCCGTGCCAATAGCCTTGATGCTTCACCTCCATGTCATAATTCTGGTGATGAAAAACAGGATGAGAGTGCTTTGAAGGCGCGTTATCGTGCCGCGCATGATGGCAGGTATGCCGCACAAACCCTGTTAATGCTCGCACAAACAGCAAAAGATTTGCATGGTCTGAGTGTCCCTGGCTTGAGTATTCTTGCGCCTGATCCGACGGAAGACTTCGCTCAAGCGGCGGCAGATGCGCCGCCTTTAAAATTGACCTCGGACTTATCGTTTAAAGCATCTGATAATGACACAACCCGAGACATTGACAGTTTTAGACAGGAATTGGCGCAATGCCTTGATCGCTTGCGCTCACAACGGCACGCTCAAGCTGTGGCTGAAGACGCTCAAGCCCAGTGAGCTTGATTTTCTGCTTTATGACTGGAGTGGGTTGTTTGCACGTGAAGATCAGCTTCCGCCACAACACGTTCAGGCGGGTGCTGCTGATACATGGCTCATGATTGGTGGGCGGGGAGCCGGAAAAACACGTGCCGGTGCGGAATGGGTGCGCGCCATGGTTTATGCGAATCCCGCTTTTACGCACGAGCCTAGGGGACACATTGCGCTGGTGGGTGAAACGTTTGCGGATGTGCGCCAAGTGATGATTGAGGGCGTTTCAGGGTTGCTGAATGTGCACTCAAATCGCCAACGTCCGACATGGGTTCCGAGTACAAAAACGCTCGAATGGCCCAATGGCGCGAAAGGTTATGTGTTCTCGGCAGAAGACCCAGAAAGTCTGCGCGGCCCTCAATTTGATGCGGCGTGGTGCGATGAAATCGGTAAATGGCGCTACGCCGCTGAAACATGGGATATGCTTCAATTCGGCTTGCGCTTAGGTGCGCATCCTCAAGCGGTGGTTACGACGACACCTCGCCCCACCGCACTGCTTCGCAAACTTTTAAATGATGAGCGTGTTGCGGTGACGCGCGCAAGCACGTTTGCCAATCAAGCGAACCTTGCACCAACGTTTTTACGCTCAGTGATGCGGCTTTATGGCGGCACACGTCTTGGCCGCCAAGAGCTTGACGGCGAGATGATCGCGCAACGGATTGACGCGCTTTGGACACGCGACATGATTGAGACGTCGCGGGTACGTGTTGCGCCTGAACTGTGCCGTATTGTTGTCGCGGTTGATCCACCTGCATCATCTGGAAAATACGCTGATGCGTGCGGCATCTGCGTTGCGGGACGGGATCACTCTGGCGTGGTTTATATTCTGCATGATGGCACATCGCGTGCCTTGCGCCCCGCACAGTGGGCGGCGCGGGTGATCCATCTGGTTGAGCGTTTTGCTGCTGATTGTGTGGTTGCCGAAGTCAATCAAGGTGGTGAGATGGTGCAGGCTGTTCTCAGGCAAATTGAGCCACATGTGCGCATTGTCAGTGTGCATGCCACACGGGGGAAATATACCCGTGCCGAGCCAGTCGCTGCGCTTTATGAGCAAGGACGCGTGCATCACGTGGGCGCGTTTCCCGAACTTGAAGATGAGATGTGCGATTTTGCGCCTGAAGGTCTCTCAACAGGCCGCTCACCCGATCGGCTCGATGCCCTTGTGTGGGCGGTGACAGCGCTTGTGCTCACGAATGAGCATGTTCCACGCGTGAGGGGCTTGTAAACAGGCTCTATGACTAACAGCTAAGGACATTTGCCATGTCATTCTGGACACATTTACGAAAGCGAACAACAGGGCGCACAAGCGTGGATCATAAATCCTCGCGTATTGCGCCACTTCTTGCATTTTATGGCTTGGGACGACCCGTGTGGACTCCGCGTGATTATGCGGCACTTGCCAAAGAGGGCTATCAACGCAATGCGGTGGCGCATCGGTGTGTGCGCCTGATCGCGGAAGCTGCGGCGGGTGCGCCTCTTGTGCTTAAACAGGGGCGCGATGAACTAAGTGATCATCCGCTTTTAACGTTGCTCAAAACGCCAAACCCTCGGCAAGGCGGACAGTCTTTTTTAGAGGCGCTTTATGGCTATTTGCTCGTTGCGGGAAACGCCTACATCGAAGCGGTGCAACTTGATGATGCACCCCGTGAACTCTATGCCCTGTGCCCTGATCGCATGAAGGTGGTTGCAGGCTCAAACGGTTGGCCAATGGCCTATGATTATCAAGTGGGAAGCCAGACCATTCGCTTTGATCAGGACGGGGAAGGTGTGCCCCCCATTCTACACCTCACACTGTTTAATCCCCTTGATGACCATTATGGTTTTTCACCCACGGAAGCAGCCGCGCTCGCCCTTGATATTCATAATGCCGCAAGTCAGTGGAATAAAGCGCTTCTCGATAATGCAGCGCGTCCCTCTGGCGCATTGGTGTATACGGGCGGTGACGGCTCAAGTTTGACGGATGCGCAATTTGATCGCCTGAAAACAGAATTTGAAGCGCAATATCAGGGCTCTGCGAATGCAGGTCGCCCACTCTTGCTTGATGGGGGGCTTGACTGGAAACCGCTCTCGTTAAGCCCTAAAGATATGGACTTTGTCGCCACAAAAGCGGCGGCAGCGCGAGATATTGCCCTTGCTTATGGCATTCCGCCGATGTTGCTCGGATTACCCGGCGATAACACCTATGCCAATTACGCCGAAGCCAACCGCGCCCTGTGGCGGCAAACAGTGATTCCGCTTATTCGACGCGTGATGAGTGACATTGTGACATGGATGTCCCCCATTTATGGAAGTGATCTGATCATCGAGCCTGATCTTGATGCGGTGGAAGCCCTGAGCGATGAGCGCGAATCCCTCTGGCGACGCATTACCAACGCACCCTTCCTTACGAACGATGAAAAGCGCGAGGCGGTGGGATATGGGGGGAGGGAAACCTCAAGATAAAACGACTTTTCAAGTGTACACTTTTTTGATACACTCTCAATCAGATGAAAAGGTGTGACTTTGGATTTTGAGTGGGATGAGCGCAAAAGGCAACAAGTCATCAAAGAGCGTGATGTTGATATGCTATATGCCGCACTCATTTTTGAAAATCCAGTGTTGCAACGGATCGATGATCGGAACAACTACGGTGAAACGCGTTATATTTCTATAGGATTGGTCGAGAATGAATGTTTTGTTGTCGTTCACACCTTAAGAAAAAATGTTACACGCCTGATTACAGCATGGAAAGGTGGACGCGATGAGCGATACTCCTATGAACAAAGCCTCTCTTCAACACTTGCGAAAAATGAAGAGTAAGGGTGAGTTATTTCATAACCCTGATGCTCCAGAAGGAGAAAGTTTGGGCGCTGAATTCTGGGCAAAGGCGAAACTTGTTGAACCTCAAAAATCACGCTCAGTCCATCTTAAACTTGAACCAGAAGTATTTGATTTTTTTCATAAAATCACAAAGGGAAAAGGACACCTCACCCGTATGCAAGCGGTGCTGAAGGCGTATATGCTCGCAAAGCAGAAGCCTGTAAATTAGAGAAATATGTTTTCCCCTTCCTCACGAATGATGAAAAGCGCGAGGCGGTGGGATATGCGGAGAGGGGAAGCATCCCGTCATAATGGGGGCAATACATGCGCGGCCATGACGGTTGTGGAGTCAGCCTCGTTATCACGTGCGGGCATGACGGTTGAGGTTGATGTGCCTGATATACAGGCGCACATTTGATTAAAGACATAAATGCCAAGCACAAGGCTTGGCATTATGGGCTTTATTCTAAAATTTAAAACGCTTCGTTTGAACTGAGAATGTTAGAGGTGTCCGTTAGTCTCAGTGAGATAGTCAATGAAGCTGCTCGCTCCTTATATACGATTATTAGCTGCTCTATCCGCCATATCGATACGATCTCCATTTGAGTTGTTAGTAGTAGGGCGTCCATCCAGAACTGTATCGGCATGTTGTAATTGATCTAATGTTTGATTGAAGTTGACGCGGTTAACGCGCAGATCTTCTACCTCGGGGTTTAAGTCGTTAACACCATCAGCATTTGCTGTGCCTGGACCTGTGCGATCTATCTCAGCCATTGATCTCTCCATTTTATATCTTGAGTTATTTGTCATTCGACAAAAGTGTATTTGCATAAAATAAACTATAATTCAATAAAATTAATATAATTAATAGTTATAATACATTACTTTAGTATATCTCATCTTTATGTATTTCGCTCAGAGCGGTGATGTGGGGCATGTGGCGCTGCTGATCTGGGCGGGGATGGCATCTATTTTTGCGCTGATGCTTTTACGCGCACTGAATCTCGCCAATACACGCTTTGATACGTTTGTGCGTGAACTTGAACGCTTTAACCGTCGCCATCACAGACATAACCAGAGGAGAGTGGATCATGACCTTACGGAAAATGACGCGATCAACCAAAGCATCCAGCGCCAAAAGCGCAAAAGCAAGCAAGCGCTCCAGTAAAAACGCCCCGCGAGACCCAAAAGTCATCATCGAGGCGTTCGTGCAGACGCTCAAAAAGCTTGAGAGTCAGATTTTGAAATAACGTACTTTTATAATGCGTCTAAGGCATGGATGGCAAGCACAAGGCTTGCCATGACGCACACTGGTTCACGCACTTGAACCTTCACCGTCATGCCCGCACTTGTTGCACTGCTGTCCGGTTAGATTTGTGTTGCGGGTTGCATGGTGTTGATTTTATTATGTTTTAGCGATTTGGCGATTGCTTTGACATAAAGTGAGGATCATCACCATGCGGATGTAT
>JBIKVP010000097.1:0-5999 GCA_044356745.1 Beijerinckiaceae bacterium
TCAACAAAATCATGGGTGATCAACAACCATCCAAACTGGCATACGCAAACGTCAATGGAAATCAGGCAGAGCAAATCACAAAGGAAGGGGATGAACCGCTGCTTGGCGAAACAGCATTCGCGATGGCAAAGCAAGGCCCTAGTGGGTTTAAGCAGCTCATGCGGCATATTACGGATAGTTTAGACCTAACAAAGCCATTCACAGCAGTTCAATTATACCCTGATACTCAGAAACGCCTAGATGCAATTCTTCGGGAAGCGAATAGTTCTATTCAGCATGATCCTCACTCATTAATGCCCAGAGGACTTAAAGAATCTGCGCTCAATGGTTTTATTAAACCTTGGCTTCCGCTCGTTGATTCTAAATTATCTGGTCGTTTACCAATCGAACAAGTTGCCGATGCCGCTTTAAAGCTTGCATTCACTGTTAAAGATATTGAATACCGCTCATTCCGATATGATAATGTACAGTTCGATCGTGGTGTTTTGGATGCAAACGTTTACATTGGGGTTGGTCCATCACGACTAAAAATTTTAAAAGATGGTGTGGCTATTGCACCAAACATATACAACAATGATTTTCATCCCAAAAAGAGTACTAGGATTGGTGTTTGGGCTACGCCAGTATTAGAGAATGCAAAAGCCTACATGTACGGTGCCAATCATAGAACTTCCGTTGTGAAAGCAAAAGTTTCAGATTTTCTTACAGATTTAATTCCAGAAGATATTGGTAAAGGTAGTTTTGACGGAAATATCTTATTTGGCTTGCAAGATCCACGGCGGGGGGAATTTAAAAAAAATCCAAACGGAAGGAGGCCTATACCTCCTGACTACCCAGATATACACGTTCCTGTTGACTTGATTATGAGTGATCGAACAGCTGGAAGAGGGGCGGGTTATGTCAGACAAAAATTAGAGGAAATCGCTGACGCGGTTGATCCAAAAAAAAAACTGAAAAATGATGGTGCGCCTCATAGTTCATCGGGATCAGCGACTGATGACTATCCGCGAACAGCGTCCTCAAGTGGTTCTGATCATCCACAAACAGATGGTTTACCTTCCATAAAAGTAATAATTAAATCATATGAAGGATTTGCAGATGTCTTATCGCTAAAAACAAAACAGTTTTTAGATAATAATTTATCTCCCGAACAGAGGGATGATTTTGTTGATTTCTTTAAAAATGATGAAGACGGCGTTCCGCAAATCGTTGCTGAGTCACTAGAAGAAATGGCAGAGGATATGCCATTTGACGATGCTTTTTTGCTTGTTAAACGCATGTCAAATCTTAAATTGCTTGATCAAGTTGATGCCAGAGCCGTTACAACACTTGATGCGGAGCAAATCAACAAGCGATTAGATATTATACAGTATGTGAAAGATGCTTATTTCTATAGAACAGACAATGACTTTAAAAATGATTTTTCAAAAACTTATAAGCATTTATTTCAATCGACAGCTGTAATTCCGCCTCACGATGCTACTATTGATGATATGATTGTAAGCGCAATAAGAACGCATGACAATGATGGGATTCAAGGAATTCTAAATTTAATATCCAAAGGTTTAGACGGCAAAGAAATTAAAAAGCTGTCTGATTACGCTTCTTCAGATGCTTTCCTTGCCTCCTCAGAATATGGGCTAGATGGGCTAGATGGGCTAGATGGGCTAGATGGGCTAAATGGGCAAAATTTTAAAATATTAGCCTATTTTATATCAGATGGATCGGATGATGGTCTAAAAGAGGCTGTTGCTAAAATAAAACTTCTTCGTCAGCAAGGTTATAACGAAACTGAACATCTTTCATATATTGCAACACAGTACGCACAGGGGCGAGACATCGGAGATATTCTTAAAAGTGATAATATCCCATTCTTGTCGAATGATTTCTCCAATCAATTTTGGTATACTCCTGCTCCTGACGTAAGAACACATTTTAGACCTAACGAAAGTTCATTTTATCAAAATTTTCGTTATGGAACTGAGGCAGGTGTGTTAAGTCATGAAGTTCCAGTGAGAACAGATCAAGACCTTAAAAAAGTTGCTTCAAACAGGGATATTCCCCTTACAGATGATCAACGTACTTACATTGAAGGCCTCGCGAATGGAAAACATGACTTGGTTCGTACGTTATACAATGGAAAAACTCTTAAAGGTGGTTTGAAAGGAATAGAGCAACTCAGTGATGCTCTCGCACACGCAACATCAAGGGTTGCAGTTGACCAAGGTGTTAAACAACATGAAATTTCAGCGCTGCTGATGCAAAGCGCTGATGTAAGTCTTCCACTTAATAAAATAAGTCTTGGTGGCCCATATTCCGTGTCTAATAGGTTTTTTTATGAATTAAATGGTGCCTATTCGGCAGTAAGAGAGACGCATTTTCATCCTACATCACATGATATATACGATTATAGTTTCAGCCCTAATGATATAGAATTCGTGCAATCTCGATTTAATCAGTCAGATAAACTTATGAAGAATCGGGATAATTTTGTTTACAGCTTTTCATCTGTTAATGAATTAGGACACATGGTAACAGATGAAGTGGGCATTAATGGGCACCGTGTTTATACGCATGCTGCGCGTCCTTTCACCTTATTACCAAAAACATTTGAATATGGCACTCAAAGCTTAAACACGGCGGATTATTTGCTCTCTGGAAGCTGGAAACGTGGCGTATTCGTTGCGCCGATGACAAAAAATGAATTTAACGGAATGCTCAAGCAAACAACTCAAGTGGGTTTATCTCTTGGTGCGACAGGCATTATTTTAGGCGCAGCAGGATGGGCAGTTTGGAATTCATCACTTGCAGAGGTGGTGCGAGATAAATTTTTTGAACCCCAGCAAACCGAGCCCTAAACTAATCAAAAAATGTTTACATACTTAAAACTGGTCACAAGTCGCTTAAGGTGCTAGTTGATCGCACACTTGACGTATGATGAGCCGTATTGTGACCTCTTTCAGTTTTCATCTTCACGCGGCGGATGGCTTTGCCCGAAAGGGTGAGATTGTCACATCGCGCGGTGTGATCCGCACCCCTGCTTTTATGCCTGTTGGTACAGCGGGAACGGTGAAAGCGATGTATGCCGATCAGGTTCGCGCGAGCGGCGCGGATATCGTTCTTGGGAATGTTTATCACTTGATGCTGAGACCGGGTGCTGAGCGCGTTGCGCGTTTAGGTGGTTTACATCATATGATGGGGTGGCCATATCCTATATTGACGGACTCAGGTGGCTTTCAGGTTATGTCGCTCTCAAGTTTGCGTAAAATCACGGAAAAGGGCGTGACATTTCAATCGCATATTGATGGCTCTAAACATGAGTTATCACCAGAGCGCTCGATTGAAATTCAAGGGCTGCTTGGTTCTGATATTCAGATGCAACTTGATGAATGCGTGCGGCTGCCTTGTACACCTGACGATACGCTCAAAGCCATGGAATTATCATTGCGATGGGCTGAGCGCTGTCGCAATGCGTTTGGTGACCAACCTGAAAAAGCTCTTTTCGGGATTGTTCAAGGTGGTGAGATTGAACATTTGCGCGAGCAAAGTGCACAAGCATTAAGCAATATGGATTTAAAAGGGTATGCGATTGGCGGGCTTGCAGTAGGCGAGCCTCAAGATGTTATGCTCAGGATTCTTGAGGTCACATTGCCGCATCTTCCTACGCATAAACCGCGCTATCTTATGGGTGTTGGCACGCCAGACGATTTGATCGAATCTGTACGACGCGGCATTGATATGTTTGATTGTGTTATGCCGACACGGGCAGGGCGGCACGGTCTTGTTTTTACACGTTTTGGCAAAATTAATGTGCGAAATGCCCGTCATGCGGACGATCCGCGTCCGATTGACGCACGCTCAACGTGTCCAGCAGCGCGAGATTATTCGCGTGCGTATTTACACCATTTGGTTAAATCAAATGAGATTTTAGGGATGATGCTTCTAACGTGGATCAACCTCCATTATTATCAGGATCTTATGGCGCAGTTACGCGAAGCAATTTCAACAAACACCTTTCATGATACGGCAGAACAGATCAAAGATGGTTGGTCTAAGGGCGATTTAACTTCGCTGGAAAGATAAACGCTATATTTTACATGAACATAAGTGTTATTAGTTTTATCACGAAAATTAACGCGAAAATTGCTTTAAAACTCGCTTTTTCGATGTTATCGTTGATCCAATAATATGCATGTATCGTAGTATGAAGTAGGATTAAATTTGGCAAAATTGTGATAGCTACATTTTGCTTAATTGATTTGAATATTACGAAACAAAATGTGTTTATGTCTACTCAACGTTTAAACGTGGTCGCATCAAGCACATGATAAAAAGGAAATAGCGGTGAGTGTTTTAACACCTCCAGTTGATATGCCAGTTGAGCCTTTTGATGAGGTTCTCGCAAGTTATGCGCGGGGTATTTTATCACCCGCGTTGCATGCGCTTGTGTCTTCACATTTGGTGATTTCTCCACAAAGCCGCAATTATGTAGCGGTGATGGAATCGGCAGCAGCATCCGTTCTTGATGACGATAATGGTCAGGTTGAAGTGCCTTTTCGAGATGAAAAGCTTGCGGCCATTTTTGCACGTGCTCAAGACTCTGATATTCGTTTGCCGCAACAATCAATCTCAGACGATCTATCTTCAAAATCGCACGGGTTAATACCATCACCTTTACGCCGTTTTCTTGGAAGAGAGCTTGATGATATTCCATGGAAAACACTGATGCCCGGCGTATGGCATTATAAGCTTGATGATTATGGCAAACATTCTGAACATCATCCTGATGATGCAACGCATCATTTACATGATGAAGCGACGCTTTATTGGATACGTGCTGGCAAAGCCATGCCCTCGCACACCCATGAAGGTTCTGAAGTGACGCTTGTACTCAAAGGTGCATTCACTGACGGGTCGGGATATTATGGACGCGGTGATGTATGTGTCGCAGGTCAGGAAACGGATCACGCGCCTGTTGCGGATGCAAAAGAAGACTGCATTTGCTTTGCCGTGACTGATGGCCGTCTGCGCCTGACGGGGCCATTCGGACGGATCATCGAAAAGTTTCGGCGGTAAAGAGTCATGTCTCGTGCCACTTTTCGTGCAAAACCTGATGACGGCGTCGTGTGGATTACAGGTGCAAGCTCTGGAATAGGCCGATCTGTCGCGTTAGAGATGGCAAAGCGTGGCTACACAGTTGCGATATCGGCTAGGCGTTTGGAAGAGCTTGAAAAGATAGCGCTCGAAGCTCACGGTCTTGCGGGGCGTCTCGTAGCCCACGCGGTTGATGTCACTGATCAACAAAGCATGGAAGAGTGCATTCAAGCGATTGAAACAGCACATGGTGACATTTCACTCGCCTTTTTCAATGCGGGCGTTGCACTCTACAGTACAGCAGATGCGCTTGACATTGAATTGTTCAAAAAAACCTATGATGTCAATGTGATGGGTGTGATTAATGGTCTCGCCCCTCTCCTTCAACGTATGGCTAAACGTGGCAGGGGGCAAGTTGCAGTGAATGCCTCTGTTGCAGGATATAGCGGGTTGCCCCGTGCTGCGGCTTACTGTTCATCAAAAGCAGCTATGATTACGGTGTGTGAAGCGCTTAAGTTTGATTGTGACAAGCTTGGTATTACGCTTCAGGTGGTGAATCCTGGATTTGTTGATACACCACTTACTAAGAAAAACGACTTCCCTATGCCGTTCTTGCTTTCAATGGATGAAGCTGCAAAACGGACTTGCGATGGTTTTGCCACAGGTGGATTTGAAATCACTTATCCGCGTCGCTTATCATGGATTTTAAAATTCATGAGCATTCTGCCCTATGCTCTTTACTTTCCCATCATTCGATGGACGACAGACGGCAAAAGATAAGCTATACCCCTCGTGAGTGAAGAGTTGGCGTTATCTTTTTATTAAGGTTGTTTTGATTCCAATTTGGTATGGGTACGCTTTTAGAACCGGATCAACGGCAGGAGCTTTTGAAACGCCACCGCACC
>JBIKVP010000034.1:0-19926 GCA_044356745.1 Beijerinckiaceae bacterium
CGGTGCGGTGGCGTTTCAAAAGCTCCTGCCGTTGATCCGGTTCTAAAAGCGTACCCATACCAAATTGGAATCAAAACAACCTTAATAAAAAGATAACGCCAACTCTTCACTCACGAGGGGTATAATTATCACTGACGTAGTGTTTTACAAAATACATCTTGCTAAGACGTGGAGCACGGCCATGACGGTTGAGGTTCATACGCATTATGCTTAGTTGCTTACTACCTTAAACTGTCACTTCCCTCACCCAAACAATCGATGCGCTTTCATCAGTGCGTCACAGAAAATATCGATCTCTTCCAAGGTGTTATACATGCCGAAGGAGGCGCGGCAGGTGGAGGTGACGCCATAGCGCTGCATGAGGGGCATGGTGCAGTGCGTCCCTGCCCTCACCGCAACACCTGAGCGATCAATGATGGTGGCGACATCGTGCGCATGAGCACCTGCCATTTCAAACGCGATGATTGCGCCTTTATCGGGGGCGTTGCCAAAAATGCGGATGACATTCATCTCACGCAACCGTTTGTGAGCATAATCGCTCAAGCGTTTTTCATGCGCCGCAATCGCATCACGCCCAATGCTTTCTATATAGTTGAGCGCAGCGCCTAGCCCCACCACTTCGATAATGGCGGGAGTGCCTGCCTCGAATTTATGCGGGGGATCGTTATAAGTAATGGTGTCTTGCGTGACAGTGCGGATCATCTCGCCACCGCCATTATAGGGCGGGAGTTTATCAAGCCACTCACGCTTGGCATAAAGCACGCCAACACCCGTTGGCCCATAAAGCTTATGCCCCGTGGCGACATAAAAATCAGCATCGAGCGCTTGCACATCAACGCGCATGTGAACAGCCGCCTGCGTGCCATCAACCAGCACAGGAATACCGCGCGCATGACATAGCGCGACGATCTCTTTAAGCGGTGTCACTGTGCCCAGCACATTCGACATATGCGTAATCGCGACAATTTTTGTGCGGGTCGTGAGCTGCGCTTCAAGCGCCTCTAACGTGAGAACGCCATCGTCATCAACATCAACCCATTTGAGCACCGCGCCCTTGCGCTCACGGTGAAAATGCCACGGCACAATGTTTGAATGGTGCTCCATGACGGAGAGCACAATCTCATCACCCTCACCGATGTTCACGTAACGCCCAAAGGTATCTGCAACAAGATTAATCGCCTCTGTCGCCGAACGGGTGAAGATGATCTCGTCAATTGAGGCCGCATTGAAAAACGCGCGAACGCTCTCGCGGGCATCCTCAAAGCTTTCCGTCGCTTTATTCGCCATGTAATGAAGCCCGCGATGCACATTCGCGTAGCCCGTTTCCATCACAGCACTCATCGCATCAATCACCGCTCTGGGCTTTTGCGCCGAGGCCGCATTATCCAAATAAACCAACGGCTTGCCATACACCTTTTGAGCAAGAATTGGGAAGTCTTGGCGAATGGCGGCGATGGGGTAAGCGGTGTCTGACATATCAATCACGCGCTCCTACGATGCGTCACCCATTTTTCTACTACGTTCATCAACGCTTCGCGGATCGTGTCGTTTTGGATAGGCTCTAAAGCTTCACCTACGAAAGCCTGCACCATCAAACCTTCGGCATCATGACGCGCAATGCCGCGTGCAAGCAGATAAAACAACAGATCATCATCGAGCGCACCACATGTCGCACCGTGGGCGCACTGCACATCATCGGCGAAGATTTCAAGCTCTGGCTTGTTATACATGGTCGCATCATCCGAGAGCATTAGCGCGTTGGAACTCATACGCCCATCGGTTTTTTGTGCTTTCGATTTGACCTGAATCTGCCCTTGAAAGACCCCAGTTGCAGAGCCATCAAGCACGGTTTTAAACGTCTCGCGGCTTGTGCCGTGAGGCTCGGCATGATCCACAACCAACGTGCTATCGGCGTGTTGCGTGCCTTTGAGCAGCGCGACACCGTTGATGATCGCATCCGCATGATCTCCCGCATAGGTGACAAAGACCTGATGACGCGATACCGCTGGATTGCTCACCACATTAAACGCATTGAGCCTAGCGTGCTTGCCAAGTGTTGCGCCCAACGTTGAGAGCACAAGCGCCTGATCACCATGCGCATTGACGCGGATGTGCTCGCATGTTGCGTCATCGGCGATGTGTAGCTCAACGATGCTATTGATCTGGTGTTTAACACCATTTTCGCTGATATGATGCTCAATCACGGTGAGAGACGCGCCTTTTTCAAGCATGATCACAACACGCGGATACATCGCAACCGCTTGCTGCCACGGAGCAATGAAGCCCAAATGGAGCGGCTCTTGAACCTCAAGACCTGCGCCAACGCGAATAACAATCGCATGATCCATCAAAGCCGTATTGAGCTGAACGGCAGCGTTTTCACCCGCGAGAGCAAGGGTTTGTCCTAAAAGCGCCTCTTGCTGATCAGCCGATACAAGACTGATTGTCACGCCTTGAGGCAAGTCGCTTAAAGCCTTAAAAGAAGCACCGATGATCCCATGAAGCGGCATCGCAGAAAGCTCGCTTTGTTGATGAAGCGCATTCGCCAAAAGCACATCCGCAGGTGTCCATTGTGTGGGGGTTGGATCAGCGACTTGCGTCATCAACGCTTTTAAATCGGTGTATTTCCACGCTTCCACGCGCCGATTGGGGAGGCCATTGCGCGCAAAAATCTCAGCCGCGTTGCGACGCAAGGGAAGCACCTTTCCCCCTGCCCCGTTCTGTTGCGCGGTGATGCGCGTGATCAGAGTGTCTTCAGTGGGTGTGCGCACGAGTTTTAACTCCGTTGCCATGTTGTGTATCCTACGTTTTTAGGTGAATGGTATATCATCGTTCACGTCATGGCCGTGCTTGACAAGGCTATCCACGCCTTTGAACCATCATGCGGCTTTAAGAAAAACGTGGATGGCCGTGTCAAGCACGGCCATGACGATGTAGGGGGCTATACTCACGCCGCCCTGCCCTGATAATCTGCGTATCCATTCGCTTCAAGCTCAAGAGCAAGCTCTTTACCACCTGATTTGACGATCTGACCCGCTGACATGACATGCACCGTATCGGGCACAATGTGCTCAAGCAAACGCTGATAGTGCGTAATCACCAAAAAGCCACGGCTGGGTGAGCGTAACGCATTCACGCCTTCTGAGACAATTTTCAGCGCATCAATATCAAGGCCTGAATCCGTTTCATCAAGAATGCAGAATTTCGGCTCTAGCAGCGCCATTTGCAGAATTTCCATGCGCTTTTTCTCGCCGCCCGAAAAGCCGACATTGAGCGCACGCTTGAGCATCTCTTTTTGAATGCCGAGGCGATCTGCCGCGCCATTCACAGCTTTGATAAATTCAGCCGCGCCAATCTCGTCTTCGCCGCGTGTTTTGCGCTGGGCGTTGATGGCTGCTTTGAGAAACGTCATCGTGGCTACACCAGGGATTTCAAGCGGATATTGAAACGCGAGAAACACACCCGCCGCCGCGCGTTGATCAGGCTCAAGCTCCAGCAAGTTCACACCGTTGAGGAGAATTTCCCCTTCCAACACCTCATAATCTTCTTTGCCAGCGATGACATAAGAGAGCGTTGATTTTCCTGAGCCGTTTGGCCCCATAATCGCGGCCACCTCTCCCGCTTTGACGGTGAGATTAAGGCCGTTGAGAATCTTTTTATCCTCAATTTGAACGTGGAGATTTTTAATTGTAAGCATGTTTATTTTCACCTATTAAGTTGTTCTAAGCCACGAGGAACACGGCAACGGTCTAAGGAAGACGAAGAAATTACCATTGCGTCACAAAACTCTTTTGCAAGCAATTCAGCTTCAATCGTTGATTTATTTAACTCACTCCAAATTTGACGTCCGCTTAACCGTAATTCTGGATGCAAAAGTGCTCTTGCTGAAAAAAGCCAAACCATCAAACCAGGAACCCCAGTTGTAGTACCTTGTTTTTGTAATATTTTTATCTTTTTACCTATTAGAATTGGATACAATAGATTTTTATCTAACCATTCTTCCATGCAATATAAATCTTTATTCTCTTTTTTATGCATTTCTGCCCAAAACATTGTGCTCGCAGATATCATATTAATGACTCCAATATCAGCACCTTTAAGGCTGATGATGAAGCTCTCAACCTCTTCTCTTTGAGTATTTTCAAACCTTTTATTTAGCCATCCAAACATCTTACCCCACACTTCCCTCTAAACTAATCGCTATCAACTTTTGCGCTTCAACCGCAAATTCCATCGGAAGTTGTTGCAACACTTCCTTGACAAAGCCGTTGACGATCAGAGCGGTGGCTTCTTCGGCTGACAAGCCGCGTTGCTGACAATAAAACAACTGATCTTCAGCGATTTTCGAAGTTGTTGCTTCGTGCTCGACAACGGCGGAAGCGTTTTTGCTCTCGATGTACGGCACGGTGTGCGCACCGCATTGATTGCCGATGAGCAAGCTATCACAGTTTGTGAAGTTACGCGCATTGGTGGCCTTGCGATGCATCGACACTAGGCCGCGATAGGTGTTTTGTGAGTGTCCCGCCGAAATGCCTTTTGAGATGATGCGACTCGTGGTGTTTTTACCAAGATGGATCATCTTCGTGCCGCTATCGACCTGCTGATACCCGTTTGAAATGGCGATGGAATAAAACTCACCTTGGGAATTGTCGCCGCGCAAAATACAGGATGGATATTTCCACGTAATGGCTGAACCCGTCTCGACTTGCGTCCATGAGATTTTTGAGCGTGCGCCTCTACAATCGCCGCGCTTGGTGACGAAATTATACACCCCGCCCTTGCCCTCAGCGTCCCCAGGATACCAGTTCTGAACGGTAGAATATTTAATTTCAGCATCTTCTAAAGCAATAAGTTCAACAACCGCTGCATGCAATTGATTTTCATCACGTTTTGGTGCTGTGCATCCTTCTAAATAGCTCACATAAGAGCCTTTATCGGCAATGATCAACGTGCGCTCAAACTGCCCCGTATTGGCTTCATTGATGCGGAAATAGGTTGAAAGCTCCATCGGGCAACGCACACCGGGAGGGATATAAACAAATGATCCATCCGTAAAAACAGCTGAGTTAAGTGTGGCAAAATAGTTGTCCGTGACAGGCACAACCGTGCCCAGGTATTGCTTCACAAGATCAGGGTATTCTTGAAGTGCTTCTGAGATTGAGCAGAAAATGACACCTGCTTTTTTCAGCTCTTCTTTAAAGGTTGTCACGACCGACACAGAGTCAAACACCGCATCCACTGCAATGCGATTTTTAGGCTCAACACCCGCCAGAATTTCCTGCTCATAAAGCGGAATACCCAGTTTTTTATAGGTTTCTAAAATTGCAGGATCAATTTCATCTAAAGATTTAGGCGCAGCATTGAGCTTGGGAGCGGCGTAATAATAGAGTTCCTGATAATCAATCTCAGGATAATCCACCCGTGCCCATGTGGGTTCGCGCATCACCTTCCAACGTGCGAACGCATCCAGACGCCATTGCGTCATCCATTCAGGCTCTTTCTTTTTCGCCGAAATAAAGCGCACAATGTTCTCATCAAGACCTTTTGGCGCTTTATCCATCTCCACATCGGTGATGAAGCCGTATTTGTATTCGCTCACATCGAGGGTTTTAACGTGGTCGATGGTCTCTTGAACCGCTGGCATGGGTCGTTCCTTTTGGTTTAAATTGTCATTGCGAGCGCGTAGCGCGTGGCAATCCAGAGCAATTGAGTGCGTTCTCAAAATTGGATTGCTTCGTCGCTTTACTCCTCGCAATGACGGTTGTGTCTTAAGCCGCTCGTTTCTTCGCGTTTTCAATAATTCGCGAATAAACGGTGGCAAATTGATCAATATCCTGCTCAGTCGTGGTGTATCCAAAACTAATACGCAAAGCACTTTCAATCAGACGTGTGTCAATATTCATTGCTTCAAGCACATGGGAGCGCTTAACTTTGCCCGACGAACAGGCTGAACCTGATGACAATGCAACGCCTGCAAGATCAAAACTCATCAGCGCAGTTTCAGCCTTTAAAGCATCAACAGCAAAACAGATCGTATTTGGAAGGCGGGTTGCCTCTGACCCAAGAATAATGGCTTCAGGGGTGATGCGGCGGATATGCGCTTCACATTGATCACGTAAGGAGAGCAATCTATCATGCTCTCGTGCCTGCTCGTCATTGCAAACTTGCGATGCAACGCCAAAGCCCACAATACCCGCGACATTCTCAGTGCCTGAACGCGCCCCGCGCTCTTGCCCACCACCACGGATGAGTTTATCGCCAGTTTCAAGATCACCCGCAGCTAAGACAAGCGCGCCAACGCCTTGCGGACCTCCAAGCTTGTGTGCAGACAAGGTGAGTGCATCAACGCCCAGCCCCCAGATTGACACTGGAATTTTTCCAACTGCCTGCACTGCATCAGTATGCACCAATCCCTGATAACGATGCACAATATCAGCGATTGATGCCAGCGGTTGAATGACACCTGTTTCGTTGTTCGCAAGCTGAACGGATACAATTAGCCGCATATCGGGCTGTGTTTGGTGAAACTGTGCGCACATGGCTTCAAGCTGCTCTATATCAATAACGCCATTTTTTAGAAGCGGAATGATGTTCACATTGTCAGGCGCGAAGCGATGCCCGTTGAGTACGCAAGGATGCTCCCCCGCACTAATAAGCAGATGCGCTTTTGTGCGCTTATCCTTCACATGGCGAAAATGCGGATTGAGAATAAGATTATTCGCTTCTGTGCCACCACTGGTAAAGACAACGTTGCGCCCTTGTGCGCCGACACGTGTAGCCACCTGTTCACGCGCTGTTTCAATGCATGAACGCGCCATACGTCCCTCGGCATGAATAGATGATGGATTGCCACTTAAAGCCAACGCTGTGAGCATCGCCTCACGCACCTGTGGACGAAGCGGAACTGTGGCATTAAAATCAAAATAAATGCGGGATTCCATCATATGATTCAAAAATCTTGCTTTTTCACTCGCGGCTAAGCTATCCAGTGCATGTGGAACGCTTCACCTTTACCACTTAGAACTATTCTAAGTGCTTTCAAGGGTCAAGCCAAGCTTTCATGCGTGTTGCATAACAAGGGATTTGGATTTTATGCCTGAAGTCATTTTTAATGGTCCCGATGGACGTCTTGAAGGACGCTATCACCAATCCAAGAAAAAAGGCGCACCGATTGCGATGATCCTGCATCCGCATCCGCAATTTGGTGGCACGATGAACAATCAGATTGTCTACAATCTGTATTACGCATTCGTAAATCGTGGCTTTTCAGCTTTTCGCTTTAATTTCAGGGGCGTAGGGCGCTCACAAGGCTTTTTTGATCACGGTGTAGGCGAATTATCTGATGCCGCTGCTGCACTTGATTGGGTGCAATCTATCAATCCTGATGCAAAAACGTGCTGGGTAGCAGGGATTTCATTCGGCGCATGGATCGGAATGCAGCTTCTGATGCGTCGCCCTGAGATCGAAGGATTTATTTCGGTAGCGGCTCCTGCTAACCGCTTTGATTTCACATTTCTTGCGCCCTGCCCCTCTTCTGGATTGTTTGTGCATGGCTCAGATGACCGCGTTGCACCTGCTAAAGAGGTGGTCAGCGTCATTGAAAAGCTCAAAACGCAAAAGGGTATTGCGATTGAACACGCGACAGTTGATGGAGCGAATCACTTCTTTGACGGAAAAGTCGATGATCTGATTGCGACTGTGAATCATTATCTTGATAACAGGCTCGGGAATTTACCCGAAGCAACACCTACTCCGATTTAATCTATTTAAGATTTGCTGCATTATTTTGTTGGGCTGCACTTGATATAGGTGCGATGCGTCATACGTATCTGATACGTCATGCGCAGCATTACTTTTTCATAGCGCGAATTACAGAGGTTCTCATGCCAACACTTTTTGATCCCCTAACCGTTGGTGATTTAACGCTTTCTAACCGTGTCATCATGGCGCCACTCACGCGAATGCGTGCACAGCAACCGAGCAACGTGCCCCATGCGTTGAATGTTGAATATTATGCGCAGCGTGCAAGCGCGGGCTTGATTATATCGGAAGCAACTCAGATCAGCCCTCAAGGGCAAGGATACCCGGCAACACCCGGTATTTATTCTCAAGAACAAGTTGCGGGATGGAAGCTTGTAACGGATGCGGTTCATGCAAATAGTGGAAAAATTGTGCTTCAGCTTTGGCACGTTGGCCGTATTTCACATTCATCACTTCAACCAGAAGGAAAGCGACCTGTCGCTCCATCAGCCATTGCATGTAAAGAAGGAAAGACCTTCACATCATCATGGCAACAGGTTGATTTTGAAACGCCTCATGCGCTTACAATCGATGAGATTGAACAGATTGTGCTGAACTATCGCACTGCATGTGAAAACGCAAAACGTGCAGGCTTTGATGGTGTTGAAGTACATGGCGCAAATGGCTATCTGCTTGATCAATTTTTGCAGGATGGCACAAACAAACGCGATGATCTTTACGGCGGATCAATCGAAAACCGCTCACGTTTGCTCATGCGTGTTGTTGATGAAGCGATTGAAGTGTGGGGCAAAGGCCGTGTGGGTGTACGCTTATCCCCGTATGGAACATTCAATGATATGCATGATAGCGATCCCGTTGCCCTCTTTACTTATGTTCTCAATGAACTTGACGCACGAGAAATCGCTTATGCGCATTTAATTGAGCCGCGCGCTACATCTGCTGGTGGAAATGATGCCTCTATGGCTGATGCACCAAGTACATCGCAGCTGTTCCGTAAGGCATTCAAAGGCGTGTTGATTTCAGCGGGCGGATATAAGGCTGACAATTATGTCCAAGCTTTGGAAAAGGGCTATGCTGATGCCATCGCATTTGGCCGTCTGTTTATCGCCAACCCCGATTTGCCAGAGCGCTTGCGATTAGGCACTGAACTCAATCGCTATGATCGTGCCACATTTTATGGTGGGGATGCTAAAGGATATACCGATTATCCGTTTTTGGCTGAAAAAGCAGCGTGAAGTTGATTAAGCTTTGACAATTGCGCTATGCGTCATGCCTGACGCGTAGGCGTACTTACTGTTAAGCCGTCCAGCTCCTCAGTGAAACGAATTTGACAGCTTAAACGTGAATTTGGACGAATATCGAAGGCAAAATCGAGCATATCTTCTTCCATACGCTCTATTTTAGGTATTTTGCTTTGCCATTCAGAATCAACATAAACATGGCACGTTGCACATGCACATGCACCACCACATTCCCCCTCAATGCCTGGAATGTCATTGCGTACCGCATTTTCCATCACTGTGTAACCAATAAGCGCATCAACGTTGCGCTCCACACCTAATGCATCAATATAGATAATTTTAGGCATGAAACAGAGCCTTATTGTTTAGAAGTCTCTACAAGGTTCACTCTAAGAAAAGCTAAAAACACTTTTTAGCTCAGTAATATAATGGCCTTACTGACCGTTAAGAATGACCATCTTGGCCATTCTTAACAAATGGAACAGATAAAGCCTTAAGCACCCCAAACATAGATGGCAGCGAAAAGGAATAACCAGACCACGTCAACGAAGTGCCAGTACCAAGCCGCAAATTCAAATCCAAGGTGCTGTTGCGGGGTGAAGTGCCCAATGTATGCACGATAAAGACAAATCGCTAAAAATATGGTTCCAATAACGACGTGAAAGCCATGAAAACCCGTGGCCATGTAGAATGTAGCGCCATAGATATTTCCGCTAAAACCAAACGCGGCATGTCCATACTCATAAACCTGACAAACGGTGAATAACACACCCAGAATGACCGTGAGCCATAATGCTTGCTTTACGCCTTGGCGATCCCCATGCAGCAAAGCATGATGCGCCCATGTCACGGTTGTTCCTGATGTGAGAAGAATAAGTGTGTTCAATAAAGGCAAGTGCCACGGATCAAACGTTTCAATGCCTTTGGGAGGCCAGACACCACCAACAAATTCTGTGCGTGTAAATTTTTGGGCTAAATCAGGAAAAAGAGCAATATCGAAATAAGCCCAAAACCATGCCACGAAAAACATGACTTCAGAGGCAATAAACATGATCATACCATAGCGATGATGCATCTGCACAACGCGGGTATGATGCCCTTGATGCTCAGCTTCGTTCGTGACATCGCGCCACCATGACAACATCGTATAAAGCACGCCAATAAAACCTGCGCCGAGAATGTAAGGTCCGACCTTCATATTGTCTGCAACGGTCATTCCCTTCATGGTCATGACAGCGCCAATCGCCATGATAAGCGCGGACATCGCACCAATAAAAGGCCATGGGCTTGGATCAACAAGATGATAGTCGTGTTCAGGTTTGGCGTGTGCATCGGCCATGGTTGTCTTCCTAATCTTATAAATTCAGAGAATGTTTTGCCGTTAGAGGCGTGATTTGTCCAGCGATTCGTTGATGATAGGCGCATTTTTAGTGGCATCAACCGCACCAACACGCTGATTTTTTGATGTAAAAAAAGTATAAGAGAGCGTAATCACGCCTAAATCTTTTAATTCAGCAACATCCGCCATTGCAGGGTCGATATAAAATGTCACCTGTGATTCATCAACTTGCCCAGGCGCAAGCGTTTTATCTGTAAAACAAAAACAGGCAATTTTATTGAAATAAGGTGCTGCTTTTGCAGGTGTGACATTAAAGGTCGCGATGCCTGTAACAGTGGCAGCACTTTCATTGATCGTGCGATACGTTATCGTAACCGCTTCCCCTAATTTGAGATTGACGCTTGGTTTTTCAGGCGCAAAACGCCAGCCCAAATCGGGCGCAACGTTTGCATCAAATTTAATCTCTACAACACGATCTAAAATGCGATCAGCGCCTTTTGTGACAATCATAGGAGTGCCACCAAAGCCCGTCACACGACAAAATAAGTCGTAAAGTGGAACGGCGGCAAAAGCTGCGCCTAACATTAAAAATGCAAATCCTGTTGCCACAAAAGCAGTGATGCGCATAGAACGCGCCGTATGGTTGTGTGACGAAGAAGTTGTTTGATTTGGTTCTTGATGATGAGACATATTGAACCCTACTCACAATGGACGGTTGAGAACAGACGGCCCTAATTTGACAAGCGTAACTGCATAAAAAATCAAAACAAGTACAATTAAAGACACCGCAATCGCGATGCTTCGTCCTCGACGTTTGCGGAGTCGCTGCGCTTCAAGCGCTGTCTCAAAACCAATCTCTTCAGGCAATATTTTTTGTTGCTGCTGAATATCCTGCATTACACAAACATCCCTGCAAAAGCCCAAACGACATATGACTGCAAAGGAATATATAAATTTAAACTGTGTTCAACAAGCAAAGCAACAAACAATAAAATGAGATAAAGAATAGAATAAGCAAACAAATTTTGCGCAGCTTTATCAGATTCTTTGCCAAGGCGCAATTTATACACGCGCAATGCTAAGAGAATAAAAACTGCCCCTGTCAAAGAGGCCGTGATCGTATAAATTATTCCGCCAAAACCCATAAGGGACGGTACAAGAGCAAACGGCACAAGGATGAGCGAATAGACGAGAATATTCGTGCGTGTGACATCAGGTCCTGCGACATTTGGCAGCATTGGAACCCCTGCTTTGGCATAATCATCACATTTTACGAGAGCGAGCGCCCAGAAATGAGGTGGTGTCCATATAAAAATGATGCCGAAGAGAATTGCACTATCCCAACCAAGATGGCCCGTTACCACGACTTCACCAATCATAGGAGGAAAAGCGCCCGCAGCACCACCAATAACAATATTTTGAGGCGTACTCCGCTTAAGCCACATCGAATAGATAACAGCATAAAAGAAAATCGTGAAGGCAAGCAAGGCAGCAGCAAGCCAGTTGGCAACAAGTCCTAAAACAACAACTGACCCCACTGACAACGCCACACCGAAAGCAAGCGCCGTATCAGGATCCATGCGCCCTGCCGGAATGGGACGTGTGCGCGTGCGGCTCATCACGGCATCAATATCAGCATCCCACCACATATTAAGGCAGCCTGAAGCACCTGCGCCAACGGCAATAGCAAGAAGAGCAACACAAGCAATCAAAGGATGGATCGCGCCTTTAGCGATAACCATGCCCACCAAAGCGGTGAATACAACCAGCGACATGACACGCGGTTTCAGCAGAGCGATAAAATCACGCACTTCCCCATCCTGCTCATTCACAACAGGGCGAATTGACGACGAGAGTGAAGCGGATGACATCACAGACATAAAACACACATCAACGAGGAACGAAACTGAGGAGCAAAATGATGAAAGAGTTTAAAGTATTTTCCCCGCTTGGTGCGGGGAAAAGTTATTTTAGTGCTGATTTTCAACCACACGCGGTAGCGTATTGAATTGATGGAAGGGAGGCGGAGAAGACAGTGTCCACTCAAGTGTTGTTGCCCCTTCACCCCAAGGATTGTCTCCAGCTTTCTCTTTGCGAATGAAATAAGCATAGAACACACCTGCAAAGAAGACGAGCAATCCAAATGCGAACATGTAAGACCCGTAAGATGAAATACGCATCCAACCAGCATATGCATCAGGGTAATCCGCATAATGGCGCGGTAAACCAGCCAGACCAACAAAGTGCATTGGGAAGAATAGCACGTTTGAACCAATAAACGCGATCCAGAAATGGAGTTGTCCGATCCAGTCAGGGATGATGTAACCTGTCATTTTCGGGAACCAGTAATACCATGCCGCAAAAATAATAAACACCGCGCCCAATGACAATACATAGTGGAAGTGCCCAACCACATAATAGGTATTGTGCAACGAACGATCCAGACCCGCATTCGCAAGGACGACACCTGTCACACCACCAAGTGTGAACAAAAATATGAAACCAAGTGACCACACCATTGGCGCGGGGAAACGTAAAGAACCACCCCACATTGTTGCAATCCATGAGAAGATTTTAACCCCAGTCGGCACTGCAATAACCATTGTTGCAAAGACGAAATAAGCTTGTGTTTTCATTGACATGCCGACGGTGTACATATGGTGCGCCCACACAACAAACCCAACAACACCAATCGCGACCATCGCGTAAGCCATACCCAAGTATCCAAAAATCGGCTTTTTGCTGAATGTTGAAATGATGTGACTGACAATGCCGAACGCTGGCAAAATCATAATATACACTTCAGGATGGCCAAAGAACCAGAAGAGATGCTGGTATAAAACGGGATCACCGCCACCTGCTGGATCAAAGAACGTCGTACCGAAGTTACGATCTGTCAAAAGCATTGTGATTGCACCAGCAAGAACAGGCAACGAAAGCAACAATAAGAAGGCCGTCACGAGCATCGCCCATGCAAACAAGGGCATTTTGTGAAGTGTCATGCCCGGAGCACGCATATTTAATATCGTTGTGATGAAGTTGATCGCACCCAAAATCGATGCTGCCCCTGCAAGGTGAAGAGAGAGAATTCCAAAATCAAGCGCTGGCCCTGGATGCCCTGATGTTGCAAGCGGAGGATAAACTGTCCAACCACCACCAAAGCCATTAGAACCAGGCGCACCCGGAACGAAAAGGGAGATCACCAACATGCAGAACGCAGATACGGTGAGCCAAAATGAAATATTATTCATACGCGGGAACGCCATGTCAGGCGCGCCAATCATCAATGGCAAAAACCAGTTACCATAACCACCGATAAGCGCAGGCATCACAACGAAAAAGACCATGATCAACCCGTGACCCGTCACCCATACATTGTATGTTTGCGCATTGGCAAAATACTGCATCCCCGGCTCTTGAAGCTCTAAACGCATTCCGATTGAGAGTGCGCCACCAATAATCCCTGCCATAATCGCGAACAGAAGGTAGAGCGTACCAATGTCTTTGTGATTGGTTGATAAAAACCAGCGTTTAAATCCTGTGGGATGATCATGGTGTGCGTCTGCGTGATGTGCGCTTGCCGATGCGTGGTGTGCCATGTGAGTCTAGCCTCTTTTTGTGTATTATATCTTGTTACGCTGTATCGTTGTATTGCAAAGCATTTTTACTTCTGCTCAGCGCTAAGAGACGCCGCATTTGCATGACGTTGCTCTCTTAAAGAAGCATATTTCTGTTTTGCCTCTTTTAGCCAATCTGCATATTGCTGCTCGCTTACAATGCGGATAGCTATGGGCATAAAGGCGTGATTCTGACCACACAAGCGCGAACATTGTCCGTAATATATTCCCTCACGCTCAGCCTTGAACCATGTTTCATTGAGACGTCCCGGAATAGCATCCATTTTTAGGCCGAACGATGGAACAGCAAAATTATGAATGACATCAGCGCCTGTGATTTGAACACGTACGACCTTGTTTACTGGTAATACAACTTCATTATCAACAGCAAGCAGGCGGGGCTTTTCAGCTGTTGGAGTGCCTGTATACATGTTTGAATCAAAGCTAAAACCACCGCCTTGATCAGCTGGATACTCGTAATTCCAATACCAAGCATGTCCACGTGCTTTGATTGTGACATCCGCTTTGGGCAATGTCATATCGAGTTTAAGCAGACGAAATGATGGTATTGCAACCACCACAAGAATAAGCACGGGAATAATCGTCCATGCGACTTCAAGGCCAACGTGATGTGTTGTTTTTGAAGGCGTTGGGTTTTTTTTCTCGTTAAAGCGATAGACGATGTAAAGCAAAAGTCCCAATACAAACAATGTAATCGCAGTAATCAAGATCACCATACCCGTGTGAAATGTGTCAATAAAATGCATGACTTCTGTTACTGGGCGCTGGAAGTTCATCTGCCATGGTGAAGGCTGACCTGTGTCTGCAAGAGCACTGCCAGTTCCCATTAAAAGCATGCACAAGGCAGCGGAAGAGCGCATCTGGAGTGTTTGGATCGTATTTGCAAGAGCGTTTCGTCTCATGTCTTGTCACCTAAGCGTTATCAGCAATTTCGTTGTGTACGCAGCGTTGGCATAAAAAGTTCAACCTTAAAACGGCTCACTGTGTAACACTATGACCTTTGCCGCATTGCGGCTTAATTCGCAAGCCCTCAACAAGTCGGAATTGCATGTTTTTCTTGAAACAAATCGCACTTTCACATTCGCATATCATCCACAGCACCATACAAAACGCCCTTGTATGCCCGAGGCACTATGAAACATATTGACGTTTCGTTAAGATTGCCGCTTGGTGATCTCACGCATGACCACAGGTAAGCACATTACAACTGGGAAAAATTTTGATGACATCTTATGTTCGCGTTAATTCGGCTTCAACATCAAGAGAGCGCATCTTCGGATCGCTTCGCAAAGATTTTTTGATCAAAACATTGATTATCCTTACTGTTTTGTCACTGATGACATTCACTGCCCTTGCACAAGGGGCGGTAAAAGCCACGCATGGTGATTGGCAAGTGAGATGTGAAACGCCTGCAGGAGCAAAAGTTGAACAATGTGCAATGGTTCAAAATGTTGCGGCGGAAGATCGTCCTAATCTCACCCTTCTTGTGATAATGCTTCGTACTGCTGATGGGAAAAGTCGTTTATTACGTGTTGTTGCACCGCTTGGCGTGCTCCTCCCTGCGGGATTAGGGCTTAAAATTGATCAAACTGATGTGGGGCGTGCAGGATTCGTGCGTTGTCTTAATTCAGGATGCGTTGCAGAGGTCGTGATGGATGACACACTCATTAACAATCTCAAAAAGGGGCAAAATGCGACATTTATCGTCTTTCAAACTCCTGAAGAAGGTGTAGGCATTCCTGTGTCACTTAACGGGTTCGGAAAAGCCTTCGAGACATTGAAATAGCGAATCGGTTATACAGTTGATTGTCATGAGATCAGTTTTTTCGATCCATTTTCTGAAAGTTTTTTAAAGATGCGCATTGGTTCCTTTATATCATTAATAGCTCTTACGACTGTTCTCGGTACTACTCTGGCAGGCTGCATATCATCTCCATTTGGGAGTTCCAGCTCTGGTGCCGCATCAACACCTTCAGCAGAGAGCGGCGGAAATGTGCTTTCAAATCTGTTTTTTTATGGAGGAACAACGGTTCCACCCGCTGCAAAAAATAGTGATGAGCAAGAATTAGAATGCCCTACAGTCGATATTTCTGATGGTGGTGCGGCTTTGCGTTTAGGGGGCGCTGAATCAGCGAGTGTCCGTCAACAGATTACGCTTAATCAGATTGCGCGTGAGTGTAGCGCGAACGGCAATATCCTCAATGTAAAAGTTGGTGCACAAGGTCTTGTGCTTTTAGGCCCATCAGGAAGTGCTGGCACAACAGGGATTAATGTGAAATTTGTGGCGCGCCGTGGTGATACGATTGTAAGTAGTAGCGTGCAGCGCGTGAATGTGACGATTCCCTCTGGGCAAACCCAAGCCGCATTCACCGTGATTGCACAGGATCTTAAAATTCCTGCGCCTACTGATAATGTGAAAATTGAAGTTGGACTCGATTCAGGTGGTGGTAGTGCCCCTGCAAAACGCAAAAGGCGTTAAATTTAATTCATGTTTCACATGATGAAACATTGATAACCTATTGAAAGTAAATATATGCGTATTACAATGATCGGTACAGGCTATGTCGGCCTTGTTTCGGGTGCATGTTTTGCAGATTTTGGCCATACGGTCACATGCGTTGACAAGGATGTACTTAAAATTGAAGCTCTGCATCGCGGAGAGATTCCGATTTATGAGCCGGGTCTTCAAGAGTTAGTCGCAAAAAATGTGCGTGAAGGACGATTGTTTTTTACGACTGATCTTACCGAGCCTGTGCGTCAGGCAGAAGCTGTGTTTATCGGTGTTGGCACACCTTCTCGACGCGGGGATGGTCATGCCGATTTATCGTATGTCTATGCGGCTGCCAAAGAAATTGCTGAAAATATAGAGGGTTATACGGTTGTCGTCACCAAATCGACGGTTCCCGTTGGCACGGGCGATGAGGTTGAGCGCATCATTTTAGAAGCGCGTCCTGATGCTAATGTGGCTGTGGTTTCTAACCCAGAATTCTTACGTGAGGGAGCAGCGATTGATGATTTCAAGCGCCCTGATCGTATTGTGATTGGCACAGATGATGCGCGTGCGCGGGATGTGATGACAGAAGTATATCGCCCACTTTATCTCAATCAGGCTCCTCTCGTGATGACAGGGCGACGCACTGCTGAGCTAATAAAATACGCCGCAAATGCTTTTCTCGCGACAAAAATTACGTTTATCAATGAGATGGCTGATTTGTGTGAAAAAGTTGGTGCGAATGTGCAGGAAGTGGCGCGTGGAATTGGCCTTGATAATCGCATCGGCGCAAAATTCCTTCATGCCGGCCCTGGTTATGGCGGCTCATGCTTTCCAAAAGATACACTTGCGCTGATTAAAACAGCACAGGATTATGAAAGTCCCATCCAACTTGTTGAGAGTGTGGTTAAGGTCAATGATCTGCGTAAGCGTGCGATGGGTCGGCGCGTGATACATGCTCTTGATGGGAATGGGCGCGGTAAAACAATTGCGGTTTTGGGGCTGACATTCAAGCCAAATACAGACGACATGCGCGATGCCCCTTCCCTTGCCATTATTCAAACATTGCAGGATGCAGGTGTGAATGTCCGCGCTTATGATCCTGAAGGCATGGAGGCTGCTAAAACAGTTTTGAATAATGTGACGTTTTCAGAGAATGCGTATGCGTGCTGTGATGGGGCTGACGCGGTTGTGATTGTGACCGAATGGAATGCGTTTCGCGCCCTTGATCTGGATCGCATCAAAACATTGCTTAAACAGCCGATTATGATCGATTTACGCAACATCTATCGCCCTGAAGATATGCATAAACGCGGTTTTATTTATACGAGTGTTGGTAGAGGTTAAATTATAGTAGCATTATTTATGGGTTATACCCGCGCTTGATGCAGGTATTTTGATTTATAAATGCAACATTCTCATGTATCGAAATTACCACCACAAGCCCGATGATGACAGCTCAAGTGTTTAATCGCATCAGCTGCTCAGCGCACCAACACGTTGCGGAATTGCCAAGGATCAGACGTGTCAATATCCTCAGGAAACAGACCTGGACGGTTTGTTAGAGGCGTCCAATCGGTATAGACTCCAACAACAGGGCCGAGGTAAGGCATCTGCACCTCTAAGCAACGCTTGTAATCCATTTCATCTGCTTCAACGATGCCTTTTTCAGGATTCTCAAGGGCCCAAACCATACCCGCGAGAACAGCTGATGTGACCTGCAAACCCGTTGCATTTTGATAGGGAGCGATACGACGAGTTTCTTCAACGGAAAGCTGTGACCCATACCAATAAGCGTTTTTACCATGGCCATAAAGCAGCACACCAAGCTCATCAATTCCATCGGCAATCTCGCTTTCCGTGAGAATGTGATGTTCATCTTGCATTTTGCCGGCCTGTCCAAACATTTCATGAAGTGAAAGCACCGCATCATTGCAAGGGTGATAGGCGTAATGACACGTTGGGCGATAAACCGCTTTGCCACTTTGATCGCGCAACGTGTAATAATCGGCGATGGAAATGGATTCATTATGCGTGACAAGAAAGCCGTATTGCGCTTGTGCGGTCGGTGTCCATGAGCGTACGCGTGTATTCGCTCCCGGTTGAAGCAGATAAATACCTGCACCGCATCCGCTCGTATGCTTATGAGCATTATCGGGCATCCATGTTTCATGCGTGCCAAACCCTAATTCAGCAGGCTGCATTCCTTCAGATAAAAAGCCTTCAACCGACCATGTATTGACGAAAACACCTTGCGGCTTAGGATGCTTAGCGCGCTGCGTGTCTCGCTCAGCGATGTGAACACCCTTCACACCAACGCGTTGCATTAAAGCACCCCACTCGGCTTGCGTTGACGGCTCATCAAAACTTATTTTCAAATCACGCGCGACATTGACAAGCGCTTGTTTAACAAACCACGACACCATCCCTGGATTAGCGCCACAGCAAGAAACCGCAGTTGTTCCACCCGGATTATTGCGTCGCGCCTCAAGCACGGTTTCACGCAAAGCATAGTTGGTGCGTGCAGCATTATCTTTGCTGGAATCAAAATAGAACCCAACCCATGGCTCAACGACCGTATCAATGTAAAGCACGCCTAATTCGCGGCATAACTCCATAATGGCAAGCGAAGACGTATCCACCGAGAGGTTGACGCAAAAGCCCTGCCCCTGCCCTTTTGTAAGGAGCGGCGTAAGAAGCGCGCGATAATTCTCTTTCGTCACAGCAGCTTGTACATATTGAATGCCACGTTCATCAAGCAATGCACGATCCGAATCATTTGGATCAATCACGACAAAGCGTTCACGATCAAATGTGAAGTGACGCTCAATCAGGGGTAACGTACCCTTTCCGATTGAACCAAAACCGATCATAACAATCGAACCAGAAATAGCGGCGTGAACAGGATAAGTGCTCGATGAAGACATGATAGCAAACTCCGAAAAACGCTGTAAGTAAATGTTGTATCAGCATTTATGCGGTTATGACCTTTGGGTCAAATATCATTTTCACCCACACGTGAAAGAGTATTAGCCAAGGCGCTCAAAGGGGCTTGCATTCACAAATAATGTGAGGCATACAGTCGCAACATGATACGTTTATGACGTTAGCATGATGGATGCGGGTGTAGCTCAGGGGTAGAGCACAACCTTGCCAAGGTTGGGGTCGAGGGTTCGAATCCCTTCGCCCGCTCCAATTATTTCAATGAATTGAAACAATTATAGCGAAGGTTTTAAAACCCTCTCAGTTTTCGTTTGACGGCTTTTGTAAGCAAAAGCGTATTGGAGTTTCGAATCCCTTCCCCGCTCCAGATTTTTTTTATTTAGTGCAAAATCAATCTGCCAAAAATTGTATCTTATACCCCTCACATTTGAAGAGTTGGTGTCTGAAGTATTTTGAAGTTATCGGATAGGCGGTCAACCCATAATCGTGCTTTTTGCGGAAAAGTGGTATTCA
>JBIKVP010000098.1:0-5893 GCA_044356745.1 Beijerinckiaceae bacterium
GACTTATCAAAACAAACCTAACACACACAAAAACAATCCAAAACCTCCTGAAACCACCGCAAAGCCCAAGCAAAAACTTAAAACAGATGAAACTAAACTTGTAAAAATTAAACCGGACAGCAGTGCAACAAGTGCGGGCATGACGGTTGAGGTTCATATTCGTATCACTCTAAGCATCATAGAAATGTAATGCCTTTAAAGACCCTCACCCTTCCTCGCCTTTACCACACGCTGCACGAGAATGTATTCACACACCTTGAACAGCACGATGAAAATGGTGCTCACGTAAATATAAAATGTGAGTTCAATGAGTTGCCATAACCCGCCATCTTGAAGTGCCATCCAGCCATGTTCGCGAATAAAAGTGATGTTTGCGCTCAACAGGTGATAAAGATTATAGGTCACCAAGCCAAAGCACGCGCCAAACACTGCCATAAAAGTCAGCGTGATGAACCAATGCCGATCGAGCAAGCGATTGAGAAAAGCGAACATGGTTATGTCTCGCTCTTCAAGGTGTCAAATCCTTTTTCAGGAATACAGGCTTTTGCCAAGGGCATTATTGATGGAAAGCGTTTTGAAGATGTATTGGATAGCATTATTGCCTAACCCTCTCTTCTTTTCGATGTGAAACCGCATCCCAGCCTTTGTACTTCATACAATTCGTATATAAATTGTGCTGTGTGTCTGCAGGAATGTACTTTGCAGTTGCAGATTTTTTTATAATGTAGTCGGCTGATTTGTATTCGCAATATGAATCTGCTTTTTTATATTCTATCGGGTTATCTCTGTTTTTCTCAAATTTATAATGTCGATAAACATCTTTTTGAATGCAAGCGGCATTTAGAAATAGCATCATTGCCGTTATTAGAAAGTATTTAAATATGGATAAAACATTAAAAGAAGAAAAGCTTCCAGAAATTTTGACCCACAACAATCTCATTAAAGAACTGCGCAAGGAAACAACGGCGTTTGGCAATGCGCTCTCGAATGCTTTTGCGAAGGGCATCATTGATGGCAAGCGTTTCGAAGATGTGTTGAAAAGCATTGGCAAGACCTTGGCTGAAAGTGCGCTTAAAGCCGCATTCAAGCCTTTAGAACTGGGATTAGCAAGTATTTTAGAGCAGGGATTCAAAGGGATGTTTGATACGCTCAAACCTTTGGGAAACGCTCACGGCAATTTGTTTCAAGGGGGCAGGGTGCAGCCCTTCGCCGAAGGTGGGGTGATTGCTGCGCCAACGTATTTTCCGATGTCAGGTGGACTTGGTCTCATGGGAGAAGCGGGAGCGGAGGCGATTATGCCGCTTTCACGCGGCAGTGACGGCAAGCTGGGCGTAAAAGCCCAAGCAAGTAATCGTCCTGTCAGCATAACGGTGAATATTGCCGCACAAGATGTGGAAAGCTTCCGCCGCTCGGAAGCGCAAGTCTCTGCGAGTATCGCCCGCGCCATTGCACGCGGTCAACGGGCGATGTGATCGCTTTAAGTTGCAGCTTTTTTAAGATAAGCCGCTATCGTGTCTTTAAGAAGTAGACGTTCTTTTTTCATATCTTCTAATGTGTCATCAGAAACAGGCTCTATATTCATTTCAGAGCGATGGACTTGACGATTAAGCTCATGATAGCGCTCGCTGAGATTGCGAAAATGAGCATCATTCATTTTTAAATCATGCATCAAAGGGACATCATTAGGGAATTCTTCAGGAAGCTCGTTAGGAACATGGCTCATCTTTTTACTCCGTTTTGGGTCAAGAATTTCAACCCTTCCATTGCGCGTCAACGCATCATGTGCATTGAAACAGATTAAATATCTCTCACACAAGGCTTTAGTGCGCTGTACGATTCTGATGTTCGCGTTATAACAGATCAAATATCTCTCACACAAGGCTTTAGTGCGCTGTACGAGACTGTTGTTCGCGCTATATAAGGGCGAATTAAAGGTGCTTCGATGGTGTTCTGGATCATAATGATGTTGATGACGGGTGTCGCAACCCTTGCATTGCTGATGCCGCTTGCGCGTCGCACGCGGGAGCATGTGCCACTCAATACATCGCCTGATGCTACGTTTTATGAGGCACAGATTAACGATATTCAGCGTGATCAGGCGCGAGGTCTAATTTCACCCGATGCAGCTGAGCAAGCACGTGTTGAAGCAGGTCGGCGTTTACTGCACGCTGCGCACAAAGATGCGCCCATTGCTCACGGTGCATCACATGGTGCTCATCGCGTTATATCTGGGTTGATTGTGATCTGTGTTCCGATTGTATCGCTGTTGTTTTATCATTATGTGGGATCGCCCGATAAGCCGGATCAACCGCTGATCCAACGTTTAAAAACTGATCCTGCATTGCTTGATATGAACGCGGCGCTTAGTCGTGTTGAAGCGCATCTTGCGAAAACACCTGATGATGTGCGGGGCTGGCAGGTTGTCGCGCCGATTTATCTCAAAACAGGGCGCTACAAAGACGCTGTTGATGCATTTGAGAATATTGTGCGCATTCAAGGCGAAACACCTATTACACTTGCTGATTATGCTGAAGCCCTTGTGCTTGATAACCAAGGGATTGTCTCAGTTGAAGCGCGGGCATTATTCGCTAAAGTGGAGCAATCACCCGATCAACAGACGGGAATGCTTGAAGCAAAAGATAAGGCGCGGTATTTTCTTGGCTTAGCCTTGGAACAAGAAGGCGCTCTTGATCAAGCGCGTGCCCTTTATGATATGATGATCAAAGACGCTGCAACCCGTGCATCGCCGCCGATGTGGTTACCCCGTGTGCAGACGCGTTTTGATGCTCTCAATACAAAGGTGGTGACACCGTGACGGATCAACACTTTCCCCCTGTCAAGCGCATGACACGAAAAAAGCGTCGCCTTATTCTGATTGGCTCCGCATTGTTGGTGATTGGCGTTGCGGTTGGGCTTATTTTGTATGCGTTGCGTGACGGGATCGTGTTTTTTCATAGCCCGACTGATATTTTGCAAAAGAATATTCAGGTGGGAACACGCTTTCGTCTTGGCGGCCTTGTCGTCAATGGTTCTATTGTACGCGGACAAGATCAACAGGTGTCTTTTCGTGTGACGGATACGACAACGGAGCTTGGCGTGAGTTATCGCGGTATATTGCCCGATTTGTTTCGCGAAGGGCAGGGGGTGGTTGTGGAAGGCGTGCTTCAAACGGATAAAAGCTTTAAAGCCGAGACCGTGCTTGCCAAGCATGATGAAAACTATATGCCTCGTGAAGTTGCAGACAGCATCAAAAAGCAAGGACAATGGAAAGGGGATGCGAAATGATTATTGAAATCGGTCATTTCGCGCTTGTACTTGCGCTTGTTTTAAGCCTCGTTCAGGGCGTTGTGCCGTTTTATGGTGCTCATAAACAGGATCGAGCGTTGATGCAGATCGCTCCCGTCGCCGCTTTAAGTAGCGCTGTGCTGGTGGGTGTGTCGTTCGCTGCTTTGACCTATGCTTATTTGACCTCGGATTTTTCCGTGCTCAATGTTGCACAAAACTCTCATTCACTTAAACCGCTCATCTATAAGATTTCAGGAGTTTGGGGTAATCATGAAGGCTCAATGCTGCTCTGGGTACTAATTTTAGTGCTTTTTAGCGCGCTTGTCGCGGGTGCAAAAAAGATGCTGCCTCCTGTGTTGCAAGCGAATACGCTTGGTGTTCAGGGGTTGATGACGAGCGCATTTTTATTGTTTCTGATTTTGACATCAAACCCTTTTATTCGCGTGGATCAACCGCTGTTTGAGGGCAATGATCTTAACCCGCTGTTGCAGGATTTAGGGTTAGCCATTCATCCGCCCCTGCTTTATGTGGGCTATGTCGGATTTTCGATTGTCTTTTCATTTGCGATTGCAGCCCTCATTGAGGGGCGCATTGATGCGATATGGGCACGTGCGGTGCGCCCGTGGGTGCTGATTGCATGGGCATTTTTAACGCTTGGCATCGCGATGGGGTCATACTGGGCGTATTACGAACTGGGATGGGGTGGCTGGTGGTTTTGGGATCCTGTCGAGAATGCGTCACTCATTCCGTGGCTCACAGGGACAGCGCTTATTCACTCCATTGTGGTGATGGAAAAGCGGGAAGCGCTCAAAGTCTGGACGATCCTGCTCGCCATTCTCACGTTTTCCTGCTCGCTTTTGGGTACATTTCTTGTGCGATCAGGCGTGCTGACCTCCGTTCATGCCTTTGCGGTTGATCCTGCACGCGGTGTGTTCATTCTCATGATTCTATGTGTGTTTATTGGTGGAAGTCTCGCCCTGTTTGCATGGCGCGCGCCTGTACTCAAGCAGGGCGGATTATTCGCACCAATATCGCGGGAAGGGGCACTGATTATCAATAACCTGTTGCTGACGGTGAGTGCTGCAACGGTGTTGATCGGCACGCTTTATCCGTTGATGTTAGAGGCGCTCACGGGTGATAAAATTTCCGTTGGTGCACCGTTTTTTAATGCAGCGGTTATTCCGTTGATGGTTCCACTCTTTTTGCTTTTACCCTTTGGACAGCAATTGGCGTGGAAGCGCGCGAACCTTCTTGGCGCATCCGAGCGCCTCATCACAGCGATTGGTCTTGCGATTGTGGGTACGCTTCTCATCACTGCTCTTGTGGAGGGTGGGCCTGTTCTTGCGGTTTTGGCGATTGGACTTGGATTGTTTGTGGTTGTGGGATCGGTCGTTGAAATCAGTACACGGGCTTTTTCAGGTGGGAGTGATATACGCATTGCACTCAAAAAAGCGTTTGGTCTGCCGCGTTCCGCATGGGGTACGGCCTGTGCGCATTTTGGGGTTGGTGTTTTTATTGTTGGCATTGCGGCAACGGCTTGGCATACGGAAACGATTGTGAGCCTCAAGCTCAATCAATCGGCCAATGTTGGCTCATATCAAGCGATGCTCAATGAGGTGAAGCCGCGAAGTATTGCGAATTATCGCGAAAATGTTGCTGTTTTCAGGTTGAGCAAGGGCGGTGTGACGCAATTTGACATGGAAGCAGCCAAGCGCGTTTATATTGCGGGTAATCGCCCAACAACAGAAGCGGGTATTCGCACTGTGGGATTGTTCTCGCAAATTTATATCAGCATTGGCGAATTGCAGCCTGATGGAGGCTTGAGTGTTCATCTTTACTGGAAGCCGTATGTTATTCTGGTGTGGCTGGGATGCGTGTTTATGGCACTTGGTGGATTGTGGGCGCTGACAGATCGGCGTTTTCGGGTTGGGAGTCCCAAAAAAGCGCAGATCACGCCCACTCACATTGTCCCTCAAGGGACATTGGGTGCGATTATGGCATTGTTTATATTCGGCGCCCTATTTGCATTAACACCTGCCCATGCCGTTCAACCCGATGAACGGCTGGCTGATCCAATTTTAGAACAACGGGCGCGGGATTTATCGATTCATTTGAGATGTCTGGTGTGTCAAAACCAGTCAATTGACGATTCCAATGCCCCACTTGCCCGTGATTTACGCTTGTTGGTGCGTGAGCGCCTGAATGCAGGTGATAGTGATGAGGCTGTGATCTCTTATATCGTTGCGCGCTATGGCCATTATGTTTTACTTAAGCCGCCATTGAATACGGGAACTGTACTGCTCTGGTTTGCCCCTGTTTTGCTCATAAGTTTAGCGACGATAGGGCTTTATGCTGCGCGACGACGTATGCGTGCTTTTGCAACGACACCGCCCCTGAGCGACGACGAAAAACGCGCCATTGAGCGATTAAGCCAACAGTAAATAAGCATAGGCTGCTATTTCGTGGATGGCCGGATCAAGTCCACTGCTGTCCGGTTAGATTTGTGTTGCGGGTTGCATGGTGTTGATTTTATTATGTTTTAGCGATTTGGCGATTGCTTTGACATAAAGTGAGGATCATCACCATGCGGATGTATTGTACGGTATTT
>JBIKVP010000035.1:0-19639 GCA_044356745.1 Beijerinckiaceae bacterium
GGTGCGGTGGCGTTTCAAAAGCTCCTGACGTTGGTCTGGTTCTAAAAGCGTACCCATACCAAATTGGAATCAAAACAACCTTAATAAAAAGATAACGCCAACTCTTCACTCACGAGGGGTATATGTTTATTTATGTGTTGATGACCCTGTTGCGAAATCTGGCACATTTCGTCATAACGTTTTCTATGACACATGAAAAAACAACTCCTACGGTTCGCTTTGCCCCCTCTCCTACGGGCTATATTCACATCGGCAATGCGCGTACTGCGTTGCTCAATTGGTTGTTTGCAAAACGCGACAGAGGAATTTTTATTCTCCGTTTTGACGATACCGACTTAGAGCGCTCAAAACCAGAATATGCTGATGCAATTGCCCGTGATCTTAAGTGGCTGGGTATTGATCCTGATATAACAGTCAAACAATCAGAACGCTTCTCACTTTATAATGCCGCTGCTGATGATTTACGCGAGCGTGGTCTGCTTTACGCCTGCTATGAGACTCCTGATGAACTTGATCGCCGCCGCAAGCGTCAACTCGCGCGCGGATTACCTCCCGTTTATGATCGTGCGGCGCTTCAACTCACATGCGAAGATAAAGCAAAATATGAAGCGGAGGGGCGTCGTCCACATTGGCGTTTTAAACTAGACGCGAAAACAGTGGTTTGGCACGATCTTGTACGCGGTGAGTGCCACGTTGATTGCGCGTCCTTATCTGATCCGGTTCTAGTGCGTGAAGATGGTTCTTATCTTTACACTTTGCCATCTGTTGTCGATGATATTGCAATGAATGTGACGCATGTCATCAGAGGCGAAGATCACGTTACAAATACAGCAGTTCAAGTGCAGATTTTTGAAGCACTTACAGCTAATACAATACCACATGTTCCCACATTCGGGCATCACAACTTACTCACCACAGCAAGCGGTGAAGGTTTGTCGAAGCGCATGGGGCATTTAGCCTTGATGAATTTGGAAAAAGCGGGACTTGAGCCGATGGCGGTTGCTTCCCTCGCGGTCTTAGTTGGAACATCTCAAGCCGTACGCCCTCTGGCAACTTTAAAAGAATTAGCTGAGTTGGTTGATATGAAGGGGATATCACGTGCCCCTGCAAAGTTTGACGAATCAGAACTAAAGCATCTCAATGCAAAGCTCCTGCATGAGATGACGTACGAGCAAGTTCGGCCTCAGCTAAAAGCGCTTAACATTGATGCAGGTGAAACTTTCTGGCATGTTGTGCGGGCAAACCTTACCCATCTTGATGATGCAAAGACATGGCACCAGTCTATTTTTGGTCCCATGACACCCGTAATTGAAGATCAAGCTTTTATAACACGGGCTCTTGAACTCTTGCCACCTGAACCATGGGATGGATCAACATGGGGCGTGTGGACAAATAGCCTTAAAGAAGCAACAGGAGCAAAAGGTAAAGCGCTTTTTATGCCTTTACGACTTGCATTAACAGGCGCGAATCATGGGCCAGAGCTTGCCCCGCTTTTGCCGTTAATTGGTGTTCAAGAGGTCAAAAAGCGGCTCAAAGTTGGACGCCCTTAAAAAAGCCTTTTATTAAAACGCAACTTTTGCGATTAAATGATATTTTTTTCACCATATTCGTCAAACTTCAACTGATCATAAACTCTTCGTTGTCAAACTAACCCTGATTTTAGCTCTAAGTATGAGAGCATTATTTTATTGATCAGTGTTGGGCGATTGTCATGGATGATTTATTAAGTGAATTTTTGACGGAAACAAATGAGCATCTGGATGTTGTTGACGTTGAACTGGTGCGATTCGAACAAGACCCCAATAATGAGCAAATTTTACGCAACATTTTTCGTCTTGTGCATACAATTAAGGGCACGTGCAGCTTTTTAGGTTTACCACGCCTCGAAGCACTTGCACACGCGGCTGAAAACTTGATGGGTAAATTCCGTGATGGACATCCTGTCACCAGCCCAGCTGTCTCTCTCATTCTTAAAACGCTTGACCGTATCAAAGTAATTATGGGCGATCTTGCGCGCACAGGCAATGAACCCGATGGGCAAGATCAGGATCTGATCGTTGAGCTTAATCGTCTTGCTGATGCTGACCCTGCGGCATTATTGGCAGAAGCAGCTCAAGCGTCAGCGCCTCCTCCCCCGCCTGTTTCACAGACAGACGTAAAAAGCCCATTATCAGAACTTTCCAAGTCTGCTGCAGATCAGTCCGCTGGAAGTCTAGTATATCAAATTTTGGAGCGTCCTCTTTTGCTCGGTGAAATCTCACTTGATGAGTTGGAGCGCGCTTTTCGAGAAACGCCCGGCCCAGAATTAGAAAGTGCCACTTCAAGTGTTAATACAGACGCCTTTGATTTATCACACGAGCAAGCATCAGACATTTTAGCGCAATCATCTGAAGGCGCAGAATCAGGACGTGGTAAAGTCGCATCAAGCGATCCTGCTAATGACCCAAATGGCGAAAATAGCGAAAATAGAAACGCTGCAATCCAAACCATTCGCGTCAATGTTGATACATTAGAGCACCTGATGACAATGGTGTCAGAGCTTGTATTAACACGAAATCAGTTACTCGAAATTGCCCGCCGCTACGAAGACAATAATTATAAAGTTCCCTTGCAGCGTTTATCACACGTTACGGCGGAGCTTCAGGACGGGGTGATGAAAACGCGTATGCAGCCAATAGGTGGAGCTTGGCAAAAACTTCCGCGTCTCATTCGTGACTTATCAAATGAGCTTGGCAAAAAAATCGAACTCGTGATGCAGGGTGCTGAAACAGAGCTTGATCGTCAAGTTCTTGAAGTTATTAAAGACCCCCTCACACACATGGTGCGCAATTCAGCAGATCATGGCATTGAAACACCTGATGTGCGCCTCAAGAAACGCAAGCCTGAAAAAGGCACAATTCGACTTTCAGCAAGTCACGAAGGTGGCACGATTACCATTGAGATTTCTGATGATGGTCGTGGCTTAAACATTCCGAGCATTAAACGCAAAGCCATTGAAGTGGGTCTTGCAACAGAGTCCGAGCTTGAGAAGATGACAGATTCGCAAATTGCGAAATTCATTTTCCATGCGGGTTTTTCGACAGCCGAGAAGGTCACGTCAGTGTCAGGTCGCGGCGTCGGAATGGATGTTGTTAAAACCAACATTGAACTGATTGGTGGTACAATCGATATTCGCACTGACGCGGGTCAAGGTACGACATTCACAATCAAAATGCCACTGACACTCGCTATTGTTGCAGCTCTTATTGTGAGCATTGGCGAACAGCGTTTTGCCATTCCACAGGTTTCTGTTTTAGAGCTTGTACGTGTACGTGCAGGCTCTGAACATGCGGTAGAGCGTATAAATGGCACACCAGTAATGCGATTACGTGATCGTTTGCTCCCTATTGTGCCGCTCAAAGGTGTGCTTGGCTTTAGTCATGATGCGAGTAGTGATGGTTGTGATGATGGCTTTGTTGTCGTTACACAAATCGGACGCCAACATTTCGGAATGTTGGTTGATGGCGTATTCCATACAGAGGAAATCGTCGTTAAACCGATGTCGAAAAAGCTTAGACATCTTCAGCTTTTTTCAGGAAATACAATTTTGGGCGATGGTGCGGTTGTACTTATCGTTGATCCAAGCGGTGTTGCACGCACAGTCGGAACTGCCGCTGAAGATACACGCTATGCTCATAGCGAAACACAAGATCGTCAAATCAGTGTGCACGATGAACGCGTAACACTTCTTGTCTTTCGTGCAGGTGATGACTGCTACAAAGCTGTGCCGCTCTCACTTGTAACACGCTTAGAAGAAGTTGATTGCCAAAAAATTGAATGGGTGAGTGGCCGCCCATTATTGCAATATCGTGGGCGTCTCATGCCACTTGTTCCTGTAGCTGATGAAATTAATATCAAGTCGGAAGGTTCACAGCCTCTCGTTGTCTTCTCAGAAGGTGATCGAGCGATGGGTCTGGTCGTGGATGAAATTGTTGATATCGTCGAAGATGTTCTCGATATTGAGTTATCGACAGAGCGATCGGAGCTTGTCGGTTCTGCCGTTATTCGTGGGCGTGCCACTGAAATCGTCAATATCGCGCATTATTTACCGCTAGCTTATGATGACTGGCTACAAAGTGATCGCCCACGCCAGCCTGTTGAAGCGCAAACTGTTTTACTTGTCGATGCCTCAGCCTTCTTCCGCGATATGCTTTCACCGGTTCTTAAAGCGGCTGGGTATAAAGTGATTACAGCATCTGGTTGCGATGAAGCAATTCGTAAATTGGGTGATTACCGGAATATATCTCTTCTCATCACGGACATGGAGCTATCAGGAGCGCACAGCGGCTTTGATCTGGTATCTGAGTTGCGTGCCAATAAATACACATCGTTGTTACCTGTTGTAATGTTATCATCGCAAGCGAATGCACAGCAACTCGAAAAAGCGCGTCGCCTTGGTGTCAATGAATGTGTCGCAAAATTTGATCGCAGTGGGTTACTCACTGCAATCACAGAGATTTTCAGTGAGAATGGCCAGAGAGCCGCTTGATAAAACGATGTTTAAAGGAGTTGCGTGATGAATGATAATGGTTCTCGTAATATGACTGGCGAAGATATTGAATACGTTACTGTTTTAATCGGTGAACAAATGTTTGGTATCCGTATCGATCGGGTGCATGACGTTTTTATTGCCAATTCAATTACACAAGTCCCGTTATCACCTCCTGAAATTCGCGGTTTATTGAATCTACGTGGTCGTGTTGTCACAGCAATTTGTATGCGTTCACGTCTTGGCTTAGCAGAGCGTGATGGAAATACAGATGATATGGCTGTTGGCTTAGAGCATAATGGCGAATCGTATGGTCTACTTGTTGATCAGGTCGGTGAAGTTTTAAAGCTTCCGTCAAGCTCACTTGAGCCTAACCCTGTTCATCTTGATCCACGCTGGGCAAAATTATCTCGCGGCGTTCATCGTCTTGAGAACAAACTTCTTATAATTTTTGATGTTGAAGCCATTCTTGATTACGAAGCAGTAGCAAAAGCAGCGTAAGATCATTTTAAGTTAAAAATATTTCTTTGAGCATGAGGATCGATTTATGAAACATTGTCTTGTCGTTGATGACTCTTCTGTCATCCGTAAAGTTGCCGGGCGCATCCTCAGTGACATTGGATTTCGAATTTCTGAGGCCGAAGATGGTGCTCAAGCACTTGAGATGTGCAAAAAAGAAATGCCAGACGTGGTGTTGCTTGATTGGAATATGCCTGAAATGGACGGATATCAATTTCTTGTCACAATGCGTGCCTTACCGAACGGAAAAGACCCTAAAGTTGTTTTCTGCACAACAGAAAATGACGTCGGTCATATCGTCAAAGCAATGCATGCTGGTGCAAACGAATATATCATGAAGCCTTTTGATAAAGAGATTTTGGTATCAAAGTTTCAGGAAGTCCGTCTGGTTTAATCTAAAGGTTTATCGAATCCTTTATTACTTTTTTTTGTCAGGTTCATACGTTATGTGCCCATCCTCGGCTGCACAGTCATCCTCAATCTCGCATCGCGTAAAAGTGATGGTTGTCGATGATTCAGTCGTTGTACGCGGATTACTTTCGCGTTGGTTATCTGCCGATCCACGCTTTAATGTGCTGCCGAGTGCCCGTAATGGACGCATCGCATTGGAAGAAATTACAAAAGTTGCACCCGACATCATTATACTTGACATTGAAATGCCAGAAATGGACGGTTTAACGGCACTCCCTTATATTATCAAAAAGTGTCCTTATGTCGCTGTTCTTGTTGCTTCAACACTCACGCGCCGAAATGCTGATTTATCTCTTAAATGTCTCTCGCTCGGTGCTGTTGATTACATCGCTAAGCCAGAAAGCAATAGCGCAGTTACAACTTCAGCGGATTTTCGCCATGAGTTGTTTGCTAAAATTGATGCAATTGTTGAGTCTCATCAAAGTAGATGGGCGCGCCGCGCAAATAACACATCTTTATCCCCCGCATCGCACATTGAACCGCCACCACAACAGCCAACTCATTCATCTTCGAAATTGGCGCCTCGCGCACATACATATGTTTCTCAAGCAAACGTACACCATCCCTCGCATTACCCACAGCCAAAATGCCTTGTGATTGGAGTATCAACAGGTGGGCCACGTGCAGTGGGTAAAGTGCTTGTGGATGCTGGGGCAAGCTTATCAAAACTTCCGGTTTTAATCACGCAACATATGCCGCCTGTTTTTACATCTGTTTTCGCTGAACATCTTAAAGTGCAGACAGGGCGCGATGTGCATGAAGCACAAGATGGTGAAGTCATAAAAGCTGGCACAATTTATATTGCCCCCGGCGGTCGACACATGCACGTTGTCACAAACAGTAACGGCCAAATTGTTACACGCTTAGGCGATGGCGCTCCTGAGAATTTTTGCAGACCCGCTGTTGATGTGTTGTTTCGGGATATTTGTAACATTTATGGTGCACATGTTCTTGCAATTGTACTCACCGGCATGGGGCAAGATGGCTTGATTGGCGCTAAACAACTTGTCGCGGCCGGTGCACGTGTGATTGTCCAAGATGAAGCAACAAGTGCCGTTTGGGGTATGCCCGGTTCAATCGCAAGAGCCGGTTTAGCGCAGCGCGTTCTACCCGTTGATCAAATCGGAAATTTTATTTCATCTATTTTGACGGGGGTCAGCCAATGAACGCGCCCACCGCTCTTACTATCAGTGATGCTGATTTCACGTTTCTTAAAGATTATTTATATGCACGCTCGGGTGTGGCGTTGTCACTTGAGAAGCGTTATTTATTAGAAAGCCGACTTCTGCCCGTTTGTCGCAAACGCAATTACACAGCTTTCGGGCAACTCATTCAAGAGTTACGCGGTGGAAAAGCACCTGATCTAGAACGTACCGTTGTTGAAGCAATGACAACGAATGAAACACTCTTCTTTCGTGACAAAACACCTTTCGAAATTTTAACAAATAGTATGCTTCCGGAACTCATGGCGGCACGTGCGAGCACGCGTAAGCTTCGCTTCTGGTGTGCAGCAGCATCCACAGGACAAGAACCTTATTCTCTTGCAATGACTCTGGATAGTTTGGGCGCAAAATTTGCAGGCTGGAAAGCTGAAATTATTGCAACAGATATTTCAATAGATTGTCTTGAGAAGGCAAAAGCAGGAATTTATAACCAATTCGAAGTACAGCGCGGCCTACCCGTGCAAATGATGCTCAAATATTTTAAACAAGTCGGTGATCAATGGCATATTGCCGATAATATCAAATCGATGGTGCAATATCGCCCACTTAATTTGGTGCGTGATTTTAACGCGCTTGGTGAATTTGATTTTATCTTCTGCCGCAACGTATTAATTTATTTTGATGCTCAAACAAAGCGGGCTGTACTTGATCGTATGTCCGCATTGATTGCACCACACGGTGCATTGGTGCTTGGCGCTGCTGAAACCGTTTTGGGGCTTTCTGAGAAACTCGTGCCGCATCCACGCCATCACGGACTATATACCACTCCTGAAAAAGGTGAGCGAGCGATTCCGCAGCGAATAACGGCTTAAGATAACTATGGAAGAGTGCATTATTTCGAAACGCAATTAGAAATGCGCTCTAACTCTTTATTTTGTCGAATATTTATGCGTTTACTGAGTCTCAATCCCCAGATTGAGGCCGAGGACATGCTTGAAACGCATCATGCTATAATCATTTTTCTCGTGTCATTTCAAGATGAATAGTGCCAATAGGAATGCCAAAACGTGTTGCAATAGCTTTGTTGACAATCGTTCCATCAGGACGCTGATATAGCACATCGGCAAAACCGAGGCGCGTTGTTGAACCGCCTGAGCGAATATCGGCTGTATATTCAAGGCGCACATCGTCGCCATTTTCAACCACTTTTGCAACACCAACCGTATCTTCGCGTATTCCTGTCCATGTTGTGGAACTTGTGCGCGTAAAGCGCCATGTCAGACGATCTTTCTCTCCATCTTCATAGACAAAATCTTCTACAACGGTGAGTTGATCCCCCTTCAAAGTGCCATTGAGAACGGCTGAAAAGCGGCGCTCATACCCTGTGATCGGCACGCGAAACACGCCTTGTCCCTTAACGCGCCCTGTGAATGCTGAAGACAGCGTCATGGGCTTGACCGCTTCCGTTGATGAACGCTCTGGGGTGCGCGCACACGCGACAAACAGAGGTGTAAAAAGAGACACCATAGCGAGAGCACCAAAGCTGCGCACTTTTTGGAAGAGCATAAGACGATCCTTGTGAGGGAGGAATTTCATAAAAGAACTAATCGGTTTACGTGTCACATGCCCTGTTAGATGATAGAGCGCTACAACGAAAGATTAGTCTATTTTGAAACATGTCGTTTGAGCGGTGTACACCAGCCACGTTTCAATGGCCTTTTGTGGGTAAAGCAAAGCGAGAACGTCACGGTAGGCACGCATCTGCTGCTTGTGCGAGACGGGAATTGCGCTTTGATCATTGGGAGGATTTAAGCTCGTTTTAAAATCAGCAATGATGATGCGATCCCCAAAAATGGCGATGCGATCAATGCGCCCTGAGACCAACACAGGCATCCCGTTTTTCTGAATAGTGCCTTTTATTGCCACTTCAGCCTGAGAATTTTCATGAAATAATGGCGCAAGTTCAGGCGTATCAATCACGCTCAGCACGTCATCAAGCCATGATTGTTGCTGCTCATCTGTGATCTGTGTCGCATGGGCTGCAAGCCATCTCCTCCCTTTGTCAGCGCGTTGCTGAGCAGGAATATAGGGCAGTTTTTGCAGTAAGGTGTGGATGATCATCCCGCGTATGCGCGTGCTTTCATCGCCATGTTGAACGGTTGATGAAGGGCGCATGATGGATGGCTCTACTCTCACATCATTCATCACGGGCTGATGAAGCCACGATGGGCTATGTGGTTTTTGTGCTGTAATGTGTATCGGTACGGGGGATGTTTTATAGTCCCAGCGCCCCCATTTTAACGCGGGGTAATCGCTCTCATCACATGTATCAATAACCAGATTCATCTCAAATTGAGCCGCCTGTTGCGCTGATAATCCTTTGCGGATCATCATGCTCCAGCCTCCATCATTGGGCTCTTTGGGTTTTGTGCCTATTGTCGGCGCAACGATCAGATGATCACGCGCCCGTGTCATTGCCACATAGAGCAAGCGATGATGTTCATCGCGGATCAGGCGATCCGCTTGTTCACGATGGGGGGTAAGTGCGGGTGTATCCTCGCCTTTTCCTTGCACAAGAACAGGTATGGCCGTGCCTTGATCAACAAGATTTAAAATCTTGTTGATCACTTTTGGAGGCGGTTTATGGTCTTTGCAATCATCCAGCAAAATGACAACCGGCGCTTCCAACCCTTTCGCACCGTGTACTGTCATGACACGCACCTCTTGCGCGTTTGTATCCATATCGCGCTTAACGCTGGTTTGCGTTGATTCCAGATCGCGTAAAAACGTGATGAGACACGGCGTTTTTTGATGTTCATGATCCAGAGCGCGACTTAAAAACGCGCTGATCACATCATCGGCCTCAACGCCTAAACGTGATAGCAATGCAAGTCGTCCACCCTGTGCGCTTAAAAGTGTGCTGTAAAATCCGAAAGGCCCGCTGTGTTGTGCAAGCTGTTGCCACTGTTTGAGTTTTTCAAAAGCAACGCGGGCAGGTTCAGCGTTAAGCGCCTGTTTTTCGAGCGCGTGCCAGAGGGACGTATCATCACCACGCGAGACGGCCATATCATACAGCGCATCCTGATCCCAGCCGATGAGAGGCGACACCAGCACCGCCCCTAAATTCAGATCATCATGCGGGTGAAGCGCATTTTTCCCTGCTGCAATCAGATCGTGTACAGCAATATGGTTGTTGAGGATCAGCTTATCCGATCCTGTGACAGGGACACCCGCATCTTTAAGCGCTTTGATCACCGCTTCAAAAGCAGCACCGCGCTTTCTTGCCAGAATCAGAATATCCCCTGCATTGACGTGTTGTCCCCACAAGCCGCCTTCATTGAGCCATGTTTTGATCTGCTCAGCGATGCGGCGGGCATTGCGTACTGTCGGTGAGCCGCTCTCAGGTTCATCCACGGGCAGCGACCACGGATCAGGCGCGAGCGTGGCATCAAGGCGCAGCAGCGGCCAAATTTCAACACACCCTGACGCATAAGGACGGGCACTTTGATGGATGGGTTTTTCTGGTGGATGGGATGCGGAAAGCCCTTCTGCATGGGCATCAACACTGAACACGGCATCAACGGCGCTTAATATGGCAGGGGCAGAGCGAAAAGACAGGGTCAGTGAAACATTGGCAAAATCACCAGTTGCCCCCAGTTTCTTTTGAAAAAAGCGTCCTGTTTCTTCAAATTCATGGGGCGCTGCCCCCTGAAAACTATAGATAGATTGCTTGGGATCACCCACCGCAAACACTGTGCGCGGCATTGCGTCACGATCACGCACGCCCACACCCGCCGAAAATTCTTCCACCAATGCGTTTAAAATCTGCCATTGGGCAGGGTTGGTGTCCTGTGCTTCATCAACGAGTAAATGTTCTAGTCCCGCATCGAGTTTATAAAGCACCCAAGCGGCCTCGGCACGTTGAAATAAATCAACGGTGGCTTGCAGCAAATCATCAAAACTGAGCCATCCCATGACACGCTTTCGCGCCGTGATCGCGACATCAAGCGCTTGCGTGAGTGTGATCAGTGCGCGCGTGCGTTCTAAAATCAGGGCATGTTGCAGACGCGGGTAAAGTTCACCGAGCCGTGATTTTTCTGCTTCAAGCAGCGCGGCTATCTCGGGGTGAATTTTAGCGGTAGCCTTCGTCATCACTGATTTAACTGGATGCTTTGGATTGCTTTTATCTTTCGTGAAAAATGCCAAGGTGTATTTGATGGTCTGAGCATCACCTGTTGCATGAAAAGCGGCTAAAAAATCATTGGCTTTGCTTTTATCATTGGTGGATCCTTCCTGAAGGGCTTGAATAATTCGCGGCCATTGCGAGAGCGGAATGCCCTCGTCACGAATGGTTTTCATCACATCACGTGAGGGATAATCTCCTTCAAGTCCCCATTGTTTTTGGAGTCGCTTAAGGCGTTGCGGCCATGTTGTTACACCTGTTGCATGCGTTGAGCGAAGTGTTCCAAGTGCTTCATTCAAAAGTGTTTTGATCGCATCTTCCCCATAAAGAGGGGTGAGGCAATCAAGCGCATTACGAATAAGCAGATCAGTGTTTGAGAGGCTTAAAACATGGCTCAATGCCGCATCAAACAGAAGCGCGTTTTGTGCATCATCAAGGATAGAAAAATGCGCTGGAACATTCGCCTCAAATGGAAACTGCTTTAAAACGCGCTGACAAAACGCATGGATCGTCTCAATCTTTAAGCCGCCCGGCGTTTCAACCGCGTGGGCAAACAACCGACGCGCTTTGCGCATTAGTGAAGGCGTGGGCGGTATGCCTTGAAGATCGGTAATGGTTTGATACAGCGTTGCATCATCCAGCGTCACCCAATGCGCGAGTGCATCAAAAATACGGATCGACATATTCGCCGCCGCCGCTGTGGTGTAGGTGAGGCATAAAATCTGCCCAGGTTTGACCCCTTGGAGCAACAATCGCAACACGCGATCTGTGAGCACACGGGTTTTGCCAGACCCCGCATTCGCTGACACCCATACGCTCAATTGTGGTGTTGCCGCCCGTTGCTGCGCAAGACGTGTCGCATCAGGCACAATCAGCGTATTTTCAGGGCGTTGCGAAGGTGCTTGTGCAAGGCTTGAAGTTGTGCTCATGCGGCCTCCTCTTTATCATCATCAACGGGATCATTGCCCTCATCGTCCGCCCCCCCTGTGGCAGACCACTCCTTAAAACGGGCGAGATGATCATACTCACCCTCATGATCACGGTTTTTGACACGATAATGCGAGATAAATGGAAACGCTCCCTCACGATGTTGCATCAAGCGCATCGCCAGATTTTGCCAAGTGCTTTCAATGAGTTCTGGCAAGGACGGCGCTGGTTTGGGATTGCCGCGCCCATAACCCGGCTTCACCACACTCGTTTTAAAAACATCTTTTCCGCCAAGTTTGATATACATGAGGGTGATGTCATCGCCGATGGGTTTGGCTTCAATATGTTTAAAACCCCCTTTAAGCCAGAGTGCGGCCTCTAATGTCAGCTGGGGCGATAATCCCTGCGTAACCTGAGGATTACTCGGCGCTGTACCAGTTTTAAAATCAATGAGCGTGATCCCTGTTTGATTAATTTCAAGGCGATCTGCTTTGCCGCGCAAGGTGAACATCGTGCCATCCAGTAGCGGAAAACTCAGACGCCCATACGCTTCAAGCGCAATCTCAGGGTTATGTTCACGCTGCCCCTGATCCCAAAGGGTATAAGCGTTCAGTATCGGGCGAATGCGTGATTGCCAGAGCGCAACCGTTTCAGGAAAAGCCGCATAAGGCACAAAAGAAGCATCAAGCAGATCATCCCATAGCGCAATCGCATTGTGTGATGGATTATTCTCAAGCGCACGCGCATTAGCCTCCAGCAAACCATGCAGCCACGTGCCATAATCACGCGCATCAAGCTGATGACGCATGCCTTCAAGCTTGTGCAGTTTCAAAATATGCTTGCCATAAATCGCATAAGGATCACGGATCAACGTTTCAATTTCTGTAACGCTTAATGACGTGGGTTGCACATGGGGAGGCGGACACGGCTGCGGTGCTGTTAAGGTTGATGTTTGGGAAACAGAATCAAGCTCTCGTGCCCATGTCAGATAGGTTTCGCCTCGGCTTAATGGCTCACGCCATGCGTCTTCTCCCGCACAAGCAGCCAGACGCTGCACAAAACGCGATTCCACAGTGGGGCTGTTTCCCCGCTTGAGCGCCCGTGTGATGATCACATCTTCGACACCCATCGCATCCACAAAATCATGCGCGGTTTGTCCGATGCGCTGTTCAGGTGGTGGCAAGCCCAGAGCAAGACGCATTGAGCGTGTTAAAAAAGCATCAGGATTTGTAGAGGGCGGCCAGATCGTTTCATCAAGACCCGCCAGAATAAACCGATCCGCCCTTAGTAGGCGCGCTTCTAACAATCCCCACATTTCAACGCGCGGATGAACATGGGGAGATGGAATCTCATGCACTAATGTTTCACGTAAAAAAGCACTGATAAGTCGATGATAATCAAAGGTATTCAATTCGATCTTCGCACGCGATGCTGTCTCAAGCGCTTGAATCAGATTTTGTAATTCCTGAAAACCACATGCCTCACTCAAATCCATTGCGCCCTGATCATCATGGGTGAGCGCTTCAAAAATTGCGCGATGGCGTGCCGCTAAAACGCTGATCGGATGCTCCTGATCATGATCATCCTTTTGAAAAAGGGCTTGAATATGTGTGAGCATCTGCCGCGCATACTCCCACCCTTGTGTCGTGATACGCCGTGTTGGCAGGGGCATCCGAGGATCGTTTGAGGCTCGCGCTTGTTGTGCGTTTAAATGCGCTATCAAACCTTCAAGCCCTTGCGCGGCAATCAGCCCTTGAAATACCCCTGAAGAAAACGCTTCAAGCGCATGTTGGTGCTGTGCGTCATTCAATCCGCATTTCACCCAAGGGTGCGACACCAATGCTTGAACATGTTGCGGATTATGATCGGTCATCAATTCGCTGATCAAGAGCACCAAACGGCCAAGCGGTTTTCGCGCGAGTGTTTGCCCTGCTGAATCAAACGCATGAATATTCCAGCGGCTCAGCTCAGCACACACGCGCTCGGCAATATTGCGATCAGGTGTGATCAAAGCGACTCGCGCCTGTGGGTCATTGAGCTTTTCACGGATCGCAACAGCGATTGCTAAAGCTTCTTCGCGCTCATCAGTTGCGGTGATCATCGCCACGCCTGACAGAGCTTGCGCGAGTTCATGCGGCTTAAGGCGCTTGTTATGATCAGCCCAGACATCGGTCGTGTCGGCAGGGCGAAGTGCTTCACTCAATAGCTTTTCGCGTAAAACCAGCGGTTGAGAGGCCTGACCAAGAGCTTTGACCTGTTGTCGTGTGATGTTGATGTGCCCTAACAATCGCGCCATCACCGCTTGAGGATGCGTAAAAGCGGCGGGTTCTTTCGCAAGAAGCTGTTGAAGCCCTGAAAACGTGCCTTCATCAAGATGCATATCAAGCGCGGGAAGCACAATCGCCCCGTTTTTGACAAAAGCAACCGCCTTTAAAAATTCTGCTGTAGCGGGGAGCGTTCCCGTCGATCCTGCAACGATTACAGGGGCATGATGCTGTCGCTCACGTAAACGCGCCGCTTCCTGACGTAATAACGTATCACGCCGCATGGTGGGATCACTCAAGCCATACTCTTTAAGAATCTGCGGCCATTGTTCTCCTGCTATCGTCAAAAATTGTGATGTGATTTTGAAATAATGATCAAAACGCTCTTCAGGAAGCGCTTCAAGGTCTTTAAACGTCGCTTGCCAGAGCGTCATATCATCCAAAAATCGCGCCAGATCACCCGCCATTGCACACGCATCAGGCAAGGAGGACGGTACAAGCAAAGGCTCAAGTGTATCACCATGAAGCGGCAAAACGGCTCGCTCTAAAATTTTTCCCCATGCTTGAATGAGCGCCGTGAGCACAAGCCGCCGCTCAACTGGTGATATGGCAGGGGGCAGCGTCTCCAGCATATCAAAGGTTGGTGCTGTGTCCGTCAGAAGTCCATCGTCCTCTTCACCCGCATCAGCAAGCGGAATAATTCGAGGCAGAAGAACGGGATGAGGCGAAAAACGCTGAATAATTTTTGCCGTAAGCTCACGTTCGGCACGGCGCGTTGGCAGATATATCGTTGTTGCGGCAAACAAAAGCGGATCATCGGCAGGAAAAAATCCATCAATCAACACACCTGACATCAACGCATCAAGCATCGCGTCAAGAAAATCCACCCCGCTCAAGCAGGTGAAAACGTGGGGGGATGTGTCGATGCGTATGTTCATAATCGTGACTCAGTTTGAAAATTAAGCAATTGAACCACATACCGTCATGCCAGTGCTCATCACTGGCATCCATGCCTTTGAAAACCAACGTTATTTAAGGCGTGGATACCAAGGCTTTACATGTATCATTGAAATAATGCATTTTAATCATCATTCACTCCAGCCTCACTTGCACACTATCGGTCGCGCCTGTGGCATCCATGATGGAGATTTGCATAAAGCCAATGCCATCAGGTCGCCAGCTCGAGGTGCGTCGCATCTCTCCTGAAATGACAGGCCTTCCGTTCATCATCCAAATAAAGGGCGGTGTGCCGCCGTGCGCTTTAAGCAATACATCGCTTAACATGCGCTCCGTGGTGATGCTCCCGCCCACATCAAGGCGCGATCCAGCGGGAGGAAATGCGATTTTGAGGGCGCTTTGTGAGAGTGTTGTCGTTTTGGCCACATCTTGACGTGTATGCTTGAGGGGAGCAGGCAGCGCTTTATGAGCGCTGAGTAAGACCCCCGATGGTTGCACAAAGGGTTCAGGATCAATGCCAATGCGTGCAAACGCATCAAACAAAATAGGGGCGGCACTCAAGCGCCCGACAAGTCCGGGCACTGGTGCGCCATCGGGTCGCCCCACCCACACGGCCACAACATGTTTGCGATCATACCCCACCGCCCACGCATCACGATAACCGTAGGATGTGCCCGTCTTAAACGCCAAGCGTCCAAATGGGGCATGAGGCGGCGGAGGCGCACCCTTCAAAATATCGCCCACATACCACGCGGAGACGGGATCAGTGAGGCGTTTAGCACCCTCTTTATTCAGTTGATCCGTGTCGCGCACGCTCAAGGGGAGCATCATTCCTTTTTGTGCCAACCCCGCATAAAGGCGCGCCAGATCATGAAGCGTGATCCCTAATCCTCCCAAACCCACCGCGAGTCCCACGCCTTCACGTTCAGGAGGCAGCACGATATTAGCGCCCGCCGTTTTCAATCGTGATAAAAAGACTTGAGGCGTTAATGCCGAAAGCAACTCAACTGCAGGGACATTTAAAGACTGTTGCAGCGCATGACGCGCACTGACAACGCCTTGAAACGACATATCAAAATTTTCAGGCGCATATATGCCATAGCGTGCAGGACGATCTTCAAGTTTTGTTTCAGGGTGCGCTAAACCCTGCTCAAACGCGAATGCATAGATAAATGGCTTTAGTGCTGAACCTGGAGAGCGCAGCGCGTGGGTGAGGTCAACAGCGCCTGCGCGCTGGGTATCAAGATACTGAATACCACCGATGGAGGCGCGAAGGGCGCTTTTTTCATGATCAATCACAACAATCGCCATCGAAAGATGCGTCCCAAGCGCATTGGCACGCTCTCTCACGAGAGCCTCAAGCTGTGTTTGCATTAGTTTATCAAGGGTGAGTTGAAGGCTGTGTTTTGATGCAGGATCATTGGGGTTCAGATTTTTAACCTGCGCCTGAGCGACAAATGGAGCGTGCATGGGAAAAGCAAAACGCTTGAGCGGCACAGGCTCATCTCGCGCACGCAAAGCGTCTTCTGATTTGATCAGCCCCGCTTCAAGGGCGCGGTCTATCACGCGATCACGCGCAAGTTTTAGCGATATTTCAGCCGCGCGATCAGGACGACGCATTTCAGGCGATTGCGGAATCGCCACCAGAAGCGCCGCTTCCCCCACAGACAAACGGCGCGGTTCTTTGCCAAAATAAGCGAGTGAGGCCGCTCTGATTCCCTCTAAATTTCCGCCAAAGGGAGCAAGTGCCAGATAGGTGTTGAGAATATCCGCTTTTGACAATTGCACCTCGAGCGACATCGCCCGTGCCATTTGCCAGATTTTAGCTGATACTGAACGTGAACGGCGCGGTTCAATGAGGCGCGCTACCTGCATCGTGAGCGTTGAGCCGCCAGACACAATTCGTCCATTGATCAGCGTCTGCGTACCTGCACGCATCATCGCAAGCGCATCAACGCCATAATGATGATCAAAGCGTTTATCTTCATAGGTCTTCAAAAAGGCGAGATAGCGCGCATCAACATCTTCACTTTTGACTGGAAGCCGCCAGCGCCCTTCAGGCGTTGTGAAAGGACGTAGCAAATGCCCATGACGATCAAGCACGACATTTGAGCGAACAAACATCTGAGGATTAAGGGGTTGGACGTGAACGTAGCCCAAAAAAGCAATGGACGGCAAAAACAGTATACTTGAAATCAAAGTTATTTTTTTTAAAAGAATGCGAATAAAATATTCAACATACATTTAAGCACCTTAAACTACAGTCTAATTCAAACAAATATTTGTGAGTACCAATAAATTCATAGGAAGCTATGCAATTTTAATTAAAGAGTCAACAACGTATGTTGAAGGTATAATCGCCAAAATTTTACAAAAAAAAGAAATTTATTATTTAAAAAAAATATTTTATTTCAATAAAAATAAAATTTACTACAAAATAGCTGAATGGAATAAGTATATATTAAAATACACATGATATGATAATAAAAAAGATTTATTATAAATTATGAGATTTTTATGAAAAATATTTTTTTAAAATGTAATAATGCGTCAATAGCTATGATTTTTTCTTTAACGATGATTCCTGTCGTTGGAATTGTATCATTTGGCATGGACTATTCTAAAGCAAGTAGTTATAAGACGCGATTACAGGCAGCAGTAGATGCAGGAGCAGTTGCTGGAATGTCTGCTCAAGGTAATTTAACAAATAATCAGCGTCAGAATATTGCTCAATCTATTTTAAATAGCAATCTAGTTAATTCTGAACTCATTAATGTTGTTGCTAACATAATCATAAATGGTAATGTTCTTACAATCAATGCTACAGCAGATTCTCCAAATAATTTATCGCGTTTTTTCTCGTACAATAAAACAATAATTAATGCCGTTAGCCAAGTTTCAGTAACAACAAACACAATTTCCTCAAATGAAAATGTATGCATACTTGTGAAATCACCAACCGCAAATCAGGCACTACTTGTGAATAGTGGAGCAAATATAACAGCTTCAAATTGTCGTATGGATGTTTTATCAACTGCATCTCCTGCTGCAATTTTTAATGCATCCAGTAATATGAATTTTACGAAAACCTGTGTTGCGGGTGAAACGTTATTAATAATGGCGGAACAGTTAACAACTTGCAAACAAACTGCACAGGCGCAACCGATCCTTTTGCTGGAGCATTACCAACTCCTACTGTAGGTGCCTGCACAGTTAATGGCGCTAATTATTCAGGTGTACAAACACTTTCTCCAAGGGTTTATTGCGGTACATTTAACTTCAACGGTACAGGGACACTTAATCTTAATCCAGGTTTATATATATTTAATAATACTCGCTGGAATATAAATAGTGGATGGAGTGTTCAAGAAACAGGTGGTGGAGGTGTAACTTTTTATTTTACAAATGCGAACTCATATATTCAGATCAATAGTGGAGCAGCAATTAACATAACAGCGCCTACAATAGGAACATATGCTGACATATTGATTTTTGAACCAAGCGGGCTATCAACGTCGAGTTTTTCAATCAATGGCGCAGCTGGACACGTTTTTAAAGGGTTAATTTACTTACCAAGCAGAAACATAACGTTTAATTCTGTTTCAACAGTTGCGTCAGAATATTTAACAATTGTTGTAAATACTTTAATTCTTGACAATGTTAATTGGAATATTAAATCAAGCAACAAACAAATTAATGCCCCTGGTGGAGCCACAACACAAACAGTATTGCGTTATTTAAAATAAAAACAGATGGGGCTGTCCTAGATAACGCTCATCAGTGTTATGTTGGATTGCATGAAGAAGAGCCAATTAAGCTGGCATAAGCAGGAGCGATTGATTGAGTATTTTGTGAGTGGCTCGTTCTGCGTGTTTGGTTGATGTGAACAAAACGACTGCGGCGTATTATTTTCATCGTCTGCGTGAGCTTATCGCTGACCAGACTGAGCAGGAAGCTGTTGAGGCTTTTGGCGGCGAGATTGAAGTTGATGATTCGTATCCACGGATCAAGTCCGAGGACAAGCTTTGGGGGCACGCGCAAGGGTAAGCGGGGAAGAGGAGCTGCGGGTAAAGTCCCTGTTTTTGGCCTGTTAAAGCGCGGTGGGCGGGTGTATACGCAGATCTTTATGCTTCCAGTAAAACGTTAATGCCCATTATTGAACGCAAAGTGGTTCCTGATAGCATTGTCTACTCGGATTGCTGGCGCGGTTACAATGTGCTCGATGTGAGCGAATTTGCTTCGCTGCCCATCGGGTCAAACACGATCGCATCAACCGTTCAAAACTGTTTGCAAACAAGCATAATCACATCAACGGAATTGACCCGAAGGGCAGCGAAGCAAATGGCATTTTAACAACCCTGACCCAAAAGCACAATTAAAATAACTCAAACGATGGGTTAAACAAAATCTAACCTAGTTATCTAGGGCAGCCCCTAAAATAATTATAGCGTAGGCATATTGTTGTTTTAATTTATAAATATATTTAATTATAATTTATCATCTATACCCCTCACATTTGAAGAGTTGGTGCCTGAAGTATTTTGAAGTTATCGGATAGGCGGTCAACCCATAATCGTGCTTTTTGCGGAAAAGTGGTATTCAGGAAGCCAAGGATGGCCTTCACGAA
>JBIKVP010000099.1:0-5757 GCA_044356745.1 Beijerinckiaceae bacterium
TACCACTTTTCCGCAAAAAGCACGATTATGGGTTGACCGCCTATCCGATAACTTCAAAATACTTCAGGCACCAACTCTTCAAATGTGAGGGGTATAGAACGAAAGCCCTTCGCCAATGACAGACACAGCCGATCAGGAACTTGATGAAGCCAAAACCCGTGCGCAAGCAGGAGATTACGAGTTCGCCATTCCCATTTGGGAAAAATATGCGGCACAAGGGAATGTGAGGGCGCAGTATAATCTTTCGATTATCTACCGTGGCGGATTGGGATGTGAAGAAAATTTAGAACTCGCTTTAAAGCTACTCCAAAAAACAGCAGATCAGGGGTATGTACTCGCACAACATGATTTAGGACGCTTATATCATCATGGCATTTTATTGCCTCAAGATGATGAAAAGGCTTTGCACTGGCTACAGCTTGCAGCGGCACAGGACAATGAATACGCGCAAAAGCTTCTGGGTGACATTTATCATCTTGGCTCTGGGGTCGAACAAAACCGTGAGATTGCAATCAGTTGGTATCGCCGTGCCGCAGAGAAAAATTTGTCATGGGCGCAACAAGCTATTGGATATTATTATTCTGAAGGTTGGGTCGTGTCACAAGATAAAATTGAGGCCTTTCAGTGGTTTGAGAAAGCGGCTAGAAATGGATATGATGCAGCGCAAGACAAACTCGCTTATTTTTACGAGACGGGTCAAGGTGTCGAAAAAGACGCACAAAAAGCCGCTGAATGGGCAAAGAAAGCAGCGGATCAAGGATGTGTTACTGCACAATATCGTCTTGGATACTACTATGAAACTGGGGAGGGTGTTTCTCAAAACGATGAAGCAGCCTTTAAATGGTATTTACTCGCCGCTGAACAAAATTATCCTCAAGCACAAAATGATGTTTCATGGTGTTATTTTGAGGGATTGGGAGTTGGAAAAGATGCTGAAAAAGCTTTCGAGTGGGCGTTAAAAGCAGCAGAAAACGGCCATGCACATTCTCAAGTGCGGGTAGGTTGGCTGTATCACGTTGGTGAAGGTGTCGTACAAAATGACAAAGAAGCTACTCGTTGGTATCAAAAAGCATCTGATCAAGGATATGCAGAGGGGCAGTGCAGTCTTGCTATGTGTTACGACGAAGGGAGGGGGGTTGAAAAAGATTCTAGCCAAGCTTTAGAGTTATTCAGAAAATCTGCCCTTCAAGGTAACGCGAATGCTCAATTTTGGCTTGCATGTCGTTTATCTGATTCTGATAATGCACGCGAAAACAGTGCGGAAATAATCTATTGGTACAAAAAAGCTGTTGAAAATGGACATGGGCACGCTGCTCACAACTTAGCATACATCTACCGTGCAGGAGAGGGGGTTATTCCCAATAGCAAAAAAGAAATGAATTACCTTCTCATCGCTATTGAACGCGGAATTGTTGCAAGTTTATCAGGTGTTGCAGGCATTTTAATTGAGGAAAATTATGTTCCTCCAGCATCAGAGGTGGTGCAATCCATTCTTGCGCTGGGTGTCGAGGCGGGTTGCCCCAAAGCCCAATTTGGTCTGATCAATCTTGAGCATGACATTCAAATGCGTAACCGCGATACTTTAGAGCAGCTGATGTGGATATTGCTTTCACTGCGCAAAACAGAAGATCGTATGCCCGATGGGTGCGATGAACTGGAAGGGGAACATAAAAGCCAAGCCCTCTATCTGCGCGAATTTTTAAAACAACGCTTAACCCCCGCTCAAATCACCCAAGCTGAGCAACGCGCACAAGAGTGGCAGCCGCGTGAGCCGACATCTGAGGAAATCACGGCACTCGTGGCGCAAGTGAGGGAGGCGATAGAAAAAAAGTCTACCCCCTCGGAAATTCAAGCCCCATAACACGGTAGCGCTCTGGATCGTTTTCCCAGTTTTCGCGCACTTTCACAAAGAGAAACAGGTGTACTTTTGTTTCGGTCAATTCCTGAATTTGATGACGGGCACGCTGGCCGATCGCTTTGATTGTTTGTCCACCCTCGCCAATCACAATTTTTTTGTGACCATCACGCGAGACAAAAATCGTTTGCTCAATGCGAATGGAACCATCGGGCTTTTCTTGCCATGAGTCTGTTTCAACGGTGGATTGATAGGGTAATTCATTATGAAGGCGATCATAGAGTGCTTCACGCGTGAGTTCAGCCGCCATAACCCGCAATGAGGCATCTGACATCTGATCATCAGGATAAAGCCACGGACCCGCGCGCATGGTCTCGCTTAATGTTTTAAGCAGCTTTTGCGTGCCAAACCCTTTGAGGGCAGAGATCATAAAGGTGTCTTTAAATGGCATCAGGGCATTGATTTTTGTTGCAAGCTCTAAGAGCTCTTCGCTCGGCAACAGATCAATTTTATTGAGGATCGCTATTTTAGGGCTTTTGAGTGTTTTAAGACGCTCCGCAATCGCAAGCGTCTCCTCATCAAGCCCTTTTCGCGCATCAATGAGAAGCGCGATCACATCCGCATCCCCTGCCCCGCCCCATGCCGACGTGACCATCGCCTGATCAAGCTTACGTTTTGGCGTAAAAATGCCCGGTGTATCAATAAAAATGATTTGCGCTTGCCCTTCAATCGCAATGCCTTTGACCTGCGTGCGTGTTGTCTGCACTTTGCGTGACACAATCGAAATTTTTGCGCCGACAAGTTGATTAAGCAGTGTGGATTTTCCCGCATTGGGAGCGCCTACGAGCGCAACGAACCCACATGAGGTTTTTGGTTGATCATCTTGATCTGTCATAGACTTTTACTTTTATCCTGATGTGAATGTTCGCTTGTTTCCCAAGCCCCTTCACGTTTAAGAAAATGCTCCGCCGCAGCCTGTTCAGCATAGCGCCGCGATGTGCCTTGCGCCTGAAGAGGGCTAAAATCCCCCACCTTAACCTCTATCGTAAAGCAAGGGGCGTGATCGGGCCCTGTGCGGTCAATAATCGTATAACTTGGCGGCACAAGTCCTTGTGCTTGCGCCCACTCTTGCAATGTCGTTTTTGCATCCCGTAAAGGACGCGTCGGTGCATACATCCGTGGTTCAAACGCGCGGATCACGACTTTCTCAACCGCTTCAAAGCCACCATCAAGAAAGACCGCGCCAATCATCGATTCAGTGGTATCAGCCAAAATAGCAGCGTTGCGTCGCCCCCCCGCATGAACCTCACCCGATCCCATGCGCAAAAAAGGGCCGACATTCCACACTTGGGAAACTTCGGTGCATGTTTCTTTACGCACCAGATCAGCGAGACGGCGTGACAATTCGCCCTCCCCCGCATCGGGAAATGTTTTTACCAGCAGTGCACTGATCACAAGGCCAAGAACCCGATCCCCCAAGAATTCCAATCGTTGATAAGAACTTGTGCGACCTTCTTGCGAGGACAATGCACTAACATGAGTAAGAGCACGCTCAAGAAGCGTGCGATCTTGAAACGTATAGCCAATCGCCTGTTCAAGTTGCGTAAGATCCAAAGGCTTGCGACGCGCCATTGTTGAAACTCTACTCACTTGATTGCGCTGAAAATGCGTGACCACCGAATCTCTTTCCACGCATCGGTGGAAAAGAAGATCACTTCCGCACGGCCAACAAAATTCTCAAAGGGCACAAATCCAACCGAGGCCTCATCCCGACTATCGGTTGAATTATCGCGGTTATCGCCCATCATAAAATAGTGCCCTTGCGGCACTTGATAGACATATGTATTGCTCCAATAGCCACGATCCCCATCACGCTGAATGACATCATACGACACACCATTAGGAAGCGTCTCACGGAACTTAGGGACGCGAATATCCTGCCCCCACGGATCTTGCGTGACATAATCACCCGCCGCAACGCGTGTCACTGGCTGACCATTAATGTGAAGCACTGAGTCAATCAACTGAATGCGATCTCCCGGCAAGCCAACCACGCGCTTGATGTAATCCGTCGTGCTATCTTTAGGGAGCTTGAAAACCGCAATATCCCCCCGTTGCGGCTCGGACGCAAGCACACGTCCTGAAAAAATCGGCGGACTAAACGGGAAGGTATGACGCGAATAACCGTATGTATATTTTGACACAAACAGATAATCACCCACAAGCAATGTGGGGATTAAAGAGCCTGATGGAATGTTGAACGGCTGAAAGAAAAACGTGCGAATAACCAGCGCAATCAGCAACGCCTGAAGAACGACCTTGAAGGTCTCGCCCCAGCTTGAACGTGGCGCGGATGTCTGTTCTGTTGCGGGTGTATGCTCGGCTACGCGAGAGCGTTCCTCATCGGCCATCGTCTTCATCTCATGCGGCTGATCGCGTCAGTAAAATCAAATTATAACAAGCATTAATCCTCAGCCTTTCAGGATAATGCGCTTGCCAAGGGCGTAGCTTATCTTGCTGTGATGCGCAATGCGGTTTGTAACATGCCCCTCAATCAAGACCACTGCAAGACCACTTGCAAGACCGCTCGCAACCGCTTGACAATAAAAAAGCCAGACAAAGCGTCTGGCTTGATATCTTTAATAGCTTGCTCAATTAAGCAGCTTTAGCCGCTGTGTTTGATGCTTTCGCAAAAGCGACTTCAATAGGCTTTGAAGCCTCTTTCGCGATATTAGAATAAATATCATTAAGACGTGTTGTTAAACCGACAACGCCTTCATAGTTTGATTTGAGATTTTCTGAATAAAGCTCAACGACTTTTTCAGGTGATTTCACGCTCAAAAGATTTTGCACGAGCGCTGTATTTTGCTCTGTTGACTGCTTTGTGTAGTTTGCAATTTCTGCCAAAACAGCTTGACTGCCTTTTGATAGGCTGACGAGGGTTTTCACAACAGCTTCGGTGCTTTCTTTTTGCATATTTTCAAATTGTTGAAACATAAGAGTACCACTTCTAAAAGACCCCCGTACCTTTTATGGCCGTCAAAAGCGGGAGCGGTGAAACAAAACATCAGGAACATAAAACCGACCTTAATCCCGATAAATTCAAAATTGCGCACTGCAGCATTTTTGTCAAGAGTTATTCATGCTCCTCTACAAATTAGAGATGACCGTTGTATTTATCTAAATTATATAAATATAAAATATAATACTTTTATTGCATAAATAAAAATACATCGAACGATCAGAGGCTTTAGATGTGTATAATTTTTAATATTTACTTCATAAAAAATATGCGCATATTCTCGATTATCTTAATACTTTAAATGATAACAGGCATTAACAGGAGAGAATAATGAGCGAATACATCCCTACCAATAGACAAGTAGTCCCCCCGTTTACAGACAAAATGGCAAATGAAACAGGCGCAAAATTAAATGACGCTGCGTATGTCATGAATGAAACGATTAAAAAAGCGAACCAAGAATTTGATGCTAACATACCTCTTCTTAAATCAGGTGAAGGTGGATTTTCACAAGGCGGAATTGACAATGCAAGCTTAGAAGCTACAGAACAGGCTATCGCTAGCTTGAATGCAGACACTGATGCGTTTGCTCCTAGAGGAGTTCAAAGACCGTTAACTATTTCTGATACAATGAACGCGGCTATTAGAGCTATTGGTAATGCCGACACACAAAGAGATCAAGCTATCAACGAAAGATTAAATTGGAGCTTATCTGATGAAAATCACGTCACTGGAGTTAGCTGGACAAGAGACGATCTATACCCCTCGTGAGTGAAGAGTTGGCGTTATCTTTTTATTAAGGTTGTTTTGATTCCAATTTGGTATGGGTACGCTTTTAGAACCAGACCAACGTCAGGAGCTTTTGAAACGCCACCGCACC
>JBIKVP010000036.1:0-19187 GCA_044356745.1 Beijerinckiaceae bacterium
TCGGTGCGGTGGCGTTTCAAAAGCTCCTGACGTTGGTCTGGTTCTAAAAGCGTACCCATACCAAATTGGAATCAAAACAACCTTAATAAAAAGATAACGCCAACTCTTCACTCACGAGGGGTATATGATGTTCTCATATTTATTCCATCACATCATTCACCCAAAAACCGCTTCACACTTTTTGCTGATTGCTATTGTCTCACGAGTTCCTCGACACGTTTTTCTGCACGCTCACGCTCTTCAGCAGAAAGCGCTTTAAGTTCATCATCAAGCATCGCATCACTACGCCCTTGTGATGATGCAAGCAGATGCCAAGCGGCTGCGTCAATGATATTTCGGGGTGTACCTCGCCCTGCAATCAATAAACGGGCGAGGCGATTTTGTGCTACAACATTACCTCGCCATGCGGCTCGACGAAAAAAACGCACAGCATTGACTTCATCTTTAGGCACATTATCGCCATTAAAGAGCATAATGCCCCATTCAGTTTGCGCTTGTGTATCGCCATTTTGTGCAGCGCGTTGCATCCACTGCGCGGCTTCAGATGGCTGAACGGGCACACCTTTGCCCTCTCGTAAGATAAGTGCAAGCATATATTGTGCTTCAGGAATTTCATGAAGAGCGGCGCGTCGCATCAGCACTGCTGCCCGCGTTTGTTCGCCCTCTTTCGCACTATGCAATAAAAGCAACGCTAAATTATAAGCAGCATACGGATGACTCAAATCCGTTGCCGTTTTAAGAAGCGTCATACCTAATGTTTGATCTTTTGGGACACCATCCCCCTTCAAAAGCGCCATAGCATAAGCGAATGTGCCGTTCACATCCCCATTATCATGCGCCAATCGATACCAGCCTGCCGCTTTTACTGGATCGCGAGGAACGCTCGCACCTTGCTCTGAAAGCACTCCTAGAAGCGTCATCATTGCCGCATCTTTAGGATCTTGTTTAAGGCGTTCTAATGCAAGTTTTAATGCAGTGACAAATTGACCGCGCTGATATGCTCCGAAAGCTAAATCCGCGATAGTGGGTGATAAAACATCGCCCTCAATAGAGGCAGCAGGAGCTGTTGTTGAAACAGGTGGTACAGCGGTTGAGGGTGAATTTTGCTGTATCGTTTGGGCATGAACATTTGTCATGAAAACATTCACAGCCATCATTCCAACAGACGTAAAGCATAAACGTATTTTTCTACTGTTCCATTGGCCTCTCATGAGGATGTCTCAATCATACGGCACTTATCACGGACTCGCTCTATCATGTGCTCAAGCGTATCAGGCTGATTGAATAAGAAATCCCCTACCGCAATGAATTCGCAATGCGTTCCGATGAGTGAATGAACACTCTCTAAGGTAGGGGCGCATGCAACGCATGGTACAGAAAATAGGCTTGTCCACCACTGTGTGCGCTCAACAAGTGCAGAGAGCGATGAAGGATGTTCATATGGGTCATGCTCACCAAACATGAGGTAATCTGCGCCTGCCTCACCAGCCTCCATTGCATCGTGACGTGCTTTAAGATGGCTCACTCCTAAAATCAGATTTTTGCCACACGCTTTACGCCATGTTTCAACCGTCACCCCATTGATGATGTCATACGATAAATGCACGCCATCAGCATTAAGGTGATGGATGAGGCGCAACACATCATTGATGTGATCGCTTGAGCGACTCGTTTCAATGAGGACTGCTGCGCCTGTGGCCTGAATATCATTAATGAGAGATTTAAGCGCTGGCTTCTGTTCAGGTACGGGCAATTGCCCTTTATGAAATCTTAAAAGCACGGCTGCAACACCACCCTTGCAGGCCTTCATCAACAGATCACGGGTGTGTGCAAAATCTTCATCCGAAGTTACGTTCAGATGTGGAGCAATCAGGTAAAGTTGTGGTGCACTGACCTCTTTAAAAGATTGCATGAGCTTGACCCTTTGTGTGCTTCAGGTTCTAACTACAGGGAATTAACGTTTCTGAAAAGAGATAACACGTTGTCTCATTCCATTACCCAAGCAGAACCATCATTGAGCGCATCCTTTACGGCGGCATGCATTCAGTTATGTACAACGCGCGATGTCAAGGTGAACTGCGATGCCATTGTTACACTTATCCGTGAAGCGGCACATCATGGTGCGCAGTACATTCAAACACCTGAAATGAGTAATGTGCTGGAGCGAGATCGCCATTTACTTTTCGAAAAAGTGACAACGCCAGATCAGGATAGTGTACTTAATGCACTGCGCGAGGAAGCACGACGTTTAAACGTCTATATTCATATTGGCTCACTCGCTGTGCGCTCTGGAGCATTTTCAAGCGAGCCGTCAGGCGCTCAGGAAGGGCAATTAGACAGCGGTTTGCGTGACCTAAAAGGCGGCGTAAGCGAAGGAAATGGCATAAAACAAAAAGACTTAAGGGAAAAGCTTGCGAACCGCGCTTTTGTGATTGATCCGACAGGCGCTATTATTGCAACCTATGACAAGATGCATTTGTTTGATGTGGACTTGCCAAACGGGGAAAGCTGGTGTGAGTCAAATACCTATATCCGCGGCAATGAGGCTATCAGTGTTGATTTACCGTGGGGAAAGCTCGGGCTCGCGATTTGTTATGATTTGCGTTTTCCCATGCTTTTTCATACGCTCGCACAGCGCGAAGCCATTTTTTTAAGCGCACCTGCTGCATTTACACGTCAGACGGGAGAAGCACACTGGCAGGTACTGCAACGCGCACGCGCCATCGAAACAGGATCGTTTATGATTTCAGCCGCGCAGGGTGGGCATCATGACGACGGCCGCGAGACTTACGGTCATTCTATTATTGTTGATCCATGGGGGCGTATTCTTGCTGAAGCCACTGGGGATTTCTCAATGCAAACCCCGCAAGTCATTTATGCCACCATTGACTCTAACATTGCGTACAAGGCACGTTCCCGTATTCCAACGCTCCAGCATGTCCGCCATTTCGATTCAATTTAAGCGTTGCGTGACGCCATATCACCTATGAGAGCCTGGACAAGCGTCAAAGCCATCACCGCTGCTGTATCAGCGCGCACAATCCGCGAGCCAAGCGAAAGACGCAACGTATTATGGTGGCGCATGATTAACGCACGCTCATCATCATCAAATCCGCCTTCCGGCCCAACGAGCACAGCGCAAGGCATGCCTTGCGGAATCCCCCTCAGCGCTTCAACAGGAGATACACAAGGTGTATCTTCGTCGGCAAAAATCAGAACACGATTTGTCGCTAAGCTATCAAGCGCTTTTGCCAGATTTGTCTCTGGATAAACATCAGGAACATGCGTTAAGCCGCACTGCTCTGCTGCTTCAATCGCATTTGCGGTCAGTCGCTCAATTTTAAGGCGCGACACCTGCGTGCGTTGTGTGATCACAGGAATTAATGTTGATGCACCAAGTTCAGTCGCTTTTTGAATGAGGTAATCCAGTCGTGCAGCTTTTAGCGGTGCAAACAGATACCATATATCAGCACCAGACGCGGGGAGCCGTGTTTGCTCACAAGCAACGAGTGTGACCTCCTTTTTGGTGATGAGTGTGATGCGTGCAAGCCATTCACCTTGACCATTGTCAAAAATTAAGAGTGGGTCATCCACTTTTTTACGCATAACATGGATAAGATAATGGTTTTGATCTGTAGAGAGTATGATCGGTTGATGAGGCACAAAACCTGAAACGTAAAGCCTTACATATTTGCGTAGTGCGTTAGGGCGTCCCCTGTCTGATGTAGGCGCATTCTCTTGTATCATTAGACATAGCTCTTGAATAATGTATCAAGGATGAGTGCGCCAAACAGCAATAATCCCGCTGTTTTATTCGAGCGAAAGACCTCTAAAGCCATTGCAGGGGCAATCATTCCATCATCATGGCGCGGTGTAATCAGGCGCACCTGGCGCAAGAGATGCCATGCGAACAATGCTGCTCCCAAATATCCTAAAGGTGTTGCGCCTACGGTAAAAATACTCAACGTGATCAAAATACTTGAGAGGGCGTAGCAACATGTAATGGCAAAAGGGGTATGTTCGCCAAAAAATAGCGCCGATGAATGAACCCCAATCAGCGCGTCATCTTCAATGTCTTGAAGCGCATAAAGTGTATCATAGCCAATCACCCAGAACACGGTTCCTAAAAAGAGCAGTACGGGGGCAAGACTCACATCATTCATCACCACGCTCCAACCAACAAGTGCACCCCATGCGAATGCAATACCAAGCACAAGTTGAGGCACGGGCAGAATGCGCTTCATAAGTGGATAAGCCGCGACAGGAAGCAGTGAACATAGCCCAATTAAAATTGTTGTACGGTTGAACTGTATCAAAACAACCAACCCAATAAACGCAAGAGCCGCCATCATGATCCAAGCTTGCTTGATACTGACCTCGCCAGCGGGGAGGGGGCGGTGGCGTGTACGCTCGACTTTCGCGTCAATATGACGATCAAGAATGTCGTTGTAAATACATCCCGCACTCCGCATTGCCCAAGCGCCTAGCGCAAGCAAACACAACAACCAAGGATTAGGGTAAACTTCAAGCGCTTTTCCAGACGCGAGCGCAAGAGACCACCCGCATGGTAAAAACAATAGCCAAAACCCAATCGGTCGATCAAACCGTGCAAGACGTGCAAAGGTATGCCAGCGATGTGGTAGATGATTAAGTAATTGTTTGGTCAATGTTGTGTCTGGCAACGTATCAGGTGTTTTAATCACTTTATCTTGTTGCCCCATCGCGTCAGGCACGTGCAGCGCTCTCAAAGCGGGCTACGAGGAACAGGTAGCGCTCCGCCTGTCACCTGATCTGAGCCACCAAATGCACCGCCACCACCGCCCTGTTGTTGCTGGGCAGCACGCTGTTGCGCTTGTTTAAGGGCTTCCTTTTTCGCTTTATTAAATTGAGCAGCCGCTTGGCATGCACCATTGCGATTCTTTACAATTTGGCCTTGCGCTGTGGTGAGGTTAGCAACGGCGTCATCTGGAATTTGACACCAGTCCTTATTGCTCTCCATCCACTTAAGTGTGGCAGAACCATTATTTTGCAAACGTCCAAAGATGGAACAGGCGGTGTTTGGGTCAATCTTCTTTTTTGCCCAGCTGTTGATTTGCGTAATGATATTTTGACGCTCTTGAAGCAGTTTGCGTCCCTGATCACAAATGTTTGATGCTTGTGCCTGAACAGACGTGCTCATAAAACCATATAAAGGCACACTGGCACACATTGCTAAAATGAATGTCACAATGCTCTTGCTTGCTGAGCTTGATCTCGCTGAGTGGCGCATATCCGTTCCTGTTTCCGTACTGCTTGTAAAGTTAATACTCTTTTATGACGCACACGTAAAGTCCGTGCAACAAAACCATGTGAGAGCGTTCAGCTTATGGACGGTGTTGATCGATTAATTTTTGCGTCAATTGTTGAGCAATAGGTAAGCGATAATGCAATGGATCCCAATAATTTTCATCATGACTTGTGATTTGTGAGCCGATACGCCAATCTAAAACGTTTGTATTTTGATGAACACTTTTGAAAGATGCAATGTGTGCTTTGCACAGCGTTTCAAGGGCTGCTTCACGTCCGCCTGGGCGCGGTTGTGCGCTGATGTGTACGGGTGGGAATACAAACGTCACCTGTGTGTTTTCTGGCAACTGCTTTAAAACATCGCGCAACCAGTCAAGTGCTGGAAAAGCAAGTCCCTGCTGTTCTTGAGGTGTGAGCGGATAGGGAGTAGATGGCTTCTCCCACAAGGCTCTGATGTGCGCTTCGTCTTCAGTTGACGTTGTGCCCCACAAATGATGACGCGCACGGCTTACATCATAGGTGTGCTCAGGGGGGGTAAATATTTCAAAACCATCATCACGCAAGCGCGGTTTGCGCTGCCCTAAATAAAAACCTGCGACGCGAATCGCGACTTCCAAAGTTGTGAAACTTAATTGCCCTGTTACATTATTCCATAGACTGTCATCATATAGCCATGGCGGAAAAGGACGAAACGTGCGTTGTTTTTCTAATGATGTGGCATCGGGTGCGCACCATGTCGGGTCTATGCCCCAAAAAATATGTTTTGTGTGAGGGGTCTTTCGCACAAAAAGCTGCGCTAGTTGCATCTGCTCCCATGGTGTTGCGGCATTCATCGCTAAATTGGCAAATCGTGTTTTTAAATTATGATCAAGTTGTTGCGGATCAATCAGCCGCACGGTGGATGTGCCAAACACCGCGCTATCATATACTTGAGATCGCACAAGACGCGGATACATATAGCGCTGATTAAGATCCATCACGGGACCAGGGCTGTCACCCGCCTTAACCCTTACACCATACGGATCCATCCAGAGAATGAATGCGAAAAATATGCAGGTAATAAGAGCAGTTGATACCAGAAATATGGTAGGAAAGCGGGGCATGAACCACATTATCATTCCTAGTGAGCCTTTTGGAAAAAGCTAAGGGAAGGCTGTTCAAAACAGGATTCACAAAACTGACCTTCCTTCCCAAGGTTCGCTTTGGATGATTGGACGGGAATGACAAAAACGAATCGCCACATCTTTTTTGCGAGAGGCTCGCGATGATGCAAAAAGAGCATTCTTTCTAGCCCCTAAAAACTCTCTTTAAGCCAGCGGCCGAGTTTTGAAAAGTAGCCGTTTGTACCTGTCGCCTGATCAAAAGGCATGTGGGCGAAGTCTTCGTGCTCTAAATGTGCAACTTGTGGATAAATTAAAAGACCACATGCGGCAGCAAAGGCAGGGCCTTTTGCCGCTTCTGGTAAACCCTTAAGCCCAAGAGGACGTCCAATCCGCACATTACCTTTGAGTACGCGGCGTGTGAGTTCGGGCAAACCTGCAAGTTGTGATGCGCCACCTGTGAGAACAATACGCCGACCTGAGTCCTCGGTGATCCCCACCGCTTTAAGACGATCGCGAATGAGCTCCAGAATTTCCTCTAAACGTGGACGAATAATGCGCACAAGATGTGATTTTGGTAGATGTGAGGGTGCATCGCGATCCCCCTCATCAACTTGAGCTACCGCTATTGTTTCGCGCTCATCACTGGATGAGGGCATACATGAGCCATAAAGGGTTTTAAGACGCTCTGCACTTGTAACTCGTGTGGATAGGCCACGGGCAATATCAAGCGTAACATGCTGACCGCCGACGGCAAATGCATCAACGTGGCTTAAATAACTGCCATGAAATAGGCCGACACTGGTTGTGCCTCCACCCATGTCAATCAGAAGCGACCCCATCTCGGCTTCATCTTCTACGAGTGCGGATAGGCCTGCCGCATACGGCGTGCTAACAACGGCTTCAACCTCTAAATGACATCGCTCAATAGCCACCATAAGATTGCGTACCACTGCACTGTCTGCGCTAACCATATGCATATCAACGCTTAGTTTTTCGCCAACCATGCCAATCGGTTCAGGAATTCCGCTTTGATCGTCAAGACGATAGCCCACAGGAAGTGCATGAAGGACACAGCGGCTTGGTGCAAGGCCGTGCGTTCCTGCCATTTGCAGCACATGCGCTTTATCATTTTGTGTCACAGGGTGACGCGCAAGTGCATGAGAGGCGCTCAAATGTTGCGAGCCTAAACGCCCGCCGCTGATCGAAACAAGTACCGATTGAATTTGCATGCGCGCCATACGTTCAGCCGCATCAACGGCTTGACGTATCGCTTGTTCGGCTGCTTCCATATCAATGATTGTGCCGCCTTTAATGCCCATTGAACGGCAATGACCAATTCCACGCACGCGTACCATATGCGTGCGTCCACGCAAGATATCACTGGATACCGCTGGAACAAGCTCTGCAACAATACATGCAATTTTTGATGTTCCGATATCGAGAACTGACAAAATTGTATTCTTGCGGGGCGCAAGTGGGCGTGGACGCGGCGCAACATCACAACCGGCATATCCGGATCCTGATGAAAAGGAACCTGAACCGATCATGCCTTGCCTCCTTTTGGGAAAAGTTTTTTACGCGTCTCTTGTAAAGCACTGGCCGCTTCTTCAGTGAGGCGTAGCGTCAGACGATCTTTAAGTCGTAAATCAACGGCGAGAATATCACGATCAAGCACACGATGCTCACGCTCCAAACGTGCTAAACGTTGCAGTGCTTCACCCTTTTGATCTTCGGGTAAACGCACATCAAGACCATTATCAAGCTTGAGCGTCCAGCGCCGCTCGCTGACCCATATAGCCGCTCTGATGCGTGAGCGAAGCGGTCCAGCCTGTTCGAGAATGTGTGCGTACTCTTTTACGCGCTTATTCGCGCCTTCTCCAACCACAAATGGTAAATGGAGCTGAGACGCTGAAATCTGGCGCGCAATCACGACACCATCGGCGGCAATAAGCGCAAGCTCCCCTTGATTTTGCCATATTGCAAAAGGTTCACGCTCGTTAATTTCAATCAGTAATCCATGCGGATAAAGTTTGCGCACGGACGCTTCTTTCACACGCGGTAGCGCTTCTAAACGCGCCTGCACGCTTTCCACTTTTAGAAAGGGGAGTGTTTCACGTCCAGTCAAACCCGTCGCTTCAATGATCTGCGCTTCGCTTAGGTCAGCCAAGCCTTGCACGGTGATATATTGAACACCAAAGCCTAGAAAACGCGCCAGCGCTTCATGAAATGCGCCATGATGTGTTTGAAAATTTTCGGTATGGCCACCCCGTACAGCACCGTAAATACTAATCAGAAGCATCAATCCAGCGATCAAATAAGAGCCAATATATTGCGGCAAACGGGCGTTAAGTGGTAAAATTGCCCCTGAACGTGCTAAAAAACGGTTACGTCGGCGCGAAGCAAGTGCTCCAGTTGCTCCCCCTTGTGGAGACAGCGCTTGAAGAGCATGCATGCGCGACTGCTGAAAACGGGTCTGTGCAATGCCAGCAGGGATTAAACTTGCATGCGGCGCAAGCAATGTCATCATTCGTGCGAGGACGAATCGCGGAATAGAGAGGCGTCTTCGACCATCCATTTGACCAACTCACCGAAGGAATAGCCCGCATATGCGGCCAGCTCTGGAACTAAACTTGTCGCTGTCATTCCAGGTTGTGTATTCACTTCCAGAACGACTAAAGCCCCGCTTCCGCCATCCGTATCGTCATAACGGAAATCGGTGCGAGAGACACCACGACACCCTAGCGCCACATGAGCCTTAAGAGATAACTCTTGGATGTGTTGGTAAATATTTGGTTTAATTTGTGCCGGTAAAACGTGAATTGATCCACCTTGCGCATATTTTGCGTCAAAGTCATAAAATCCGCCATCGACAGGTTTAATTTCTGTCACATCAAGGGCTTGCTTCCCCATCACCGCACACGTGAGTTCACGCCCTGCAATATACGCTTCAACAAGCATCTCATCGCCATAAGCCCAATCTGATGCTGCGAGCTGTACGGGTGGTGCATCATCTCGGCGCACGATAATCACGCCATATGATGAGCCTTCTGCAACAGGCTTAACAACATAGGGTGGTGGGAACAAATGCGCTTTGGCAACATCAAGACGATGAGCAACAATTCCTTTAGCAAGGGGAATGCCAGCCGCTGCCATGACAATTTTAGCTTTTTGCTTGTGCATGGCCAGTGCTGAAGCGAGAACGCCAGAATGGGTGTAAGGAATACCCAAAATTTCAAGCATTCCTTGAATGGTGCCATCCTCACCAAATGGGCCATGAAGTGCATTAAACGCGACATCAGGTTTAAGTTCGGTAAGGATGCGGGCGATATCGCGCCCTACATCAACGCGGGTAACACGATAACCTTGCGTCTCAAGTGCTTGCGCACAGGCCATTCCTGAATTGAGACTGACATTCCGCTCAGAGGATAGACCTCCCATTAACACCGCAATATGTTTGCTCATGCATATCTTTCTTTTTAATCTGCGCACATGTATGCGAACGCCTTCGGCGGGCTTTTTAAGAAAAATTATTTCACAATCACTTTTGCGCCTACAGGTACACGGTTGTAGAGTTCAATAACATCTATGTTACGCATTCGAATACAGCCCGATGATACAGCAAGACCTATTTTTTCAGGTTCATTTGTGCCGTGTATACGATAAAGCGTGTCCTTGTTGCCTTCGTATAGATAAAGCGCACGTGCCCCGAGCGGGCTGTCTGGCCCTCCTTTGGTGTAGCGCACATGTGGCCAGCGTTGTTTCATTTCAGCGGGTGGATTCCAGTCTGGCCATTCTGCTTTGCGGGCAACAGTTGATGTACCTGTCCAGCCAAAGGTTTCATCTCCTACCGCAACACCATAACGGATCGCTTTGCCTTGTGGCAGCACAAGATAAAGATGGCGCGAGCGTGTATCAACAATAATCGTGCCTGGCGCTTCACGGGTTGGGTCATCAATCAAATAACGATCAAAATTGCGATCAACTTCCGTTTCTGGAATTTGCGCTAAATATTCTTTGTCGCGGGTTGATAAGTTAGGATCGGCCACTGGCAGATACTGACAGGCGCTCAAGCCCATTAAAACAGGCAGGGCACAGATCACAATTATTTTGCGAATCAACATTTGCAGCATCACATCATTCCTCATCATGCCATTATGCATAGAGCCTGTTCATTTGAAGGGCAACGTAAGGACAACATGCTTAGCCCTTTAAAGTGAGGATTTCGCGCAACACTGCGGGGATTTGTTCGGGCAAATCGTCTGCGATGAGTCCAGCGCCAAATAGATCGGCGGCACGCGCATGGCACCATACGCCGGCGCAAGCTGCTTCAAACGCGGGCATTCCTTGAGTAATGAGGCCTGCAATTAAACCACAGAGCACATCGCCTGAACCCGCTGTGGCAAGCCAAGGCACGCCGTTCGTATTTGTTACACAGCGCCCATCAGGAGAGGCTATCAGTGTTTGATGCCCTTTAAGAACAACAATCGCATTGCTGAGACGTGCCGCAATGAGTACTCTCTCATTACGCGGAAATAAAGGATCAATGAAAAGCGCGCCTTGCGAGAACAAGCGCTTAAACTCTCCTTCATGTGGCGTCATTACAAGGGAGTGTGACAGATTGTTTGCGCCTAGCGCTGCGAATTCATTTGCATTATCTTCAAAACTTGTCAGGGCATCAGCATCAAGAATAAGTGCGCGGTTGGTTTTCAGAAGTATTTTTGCAGCGATTTTTACAAGCTCACGCATGTCTTTACCAACACCGCCAGCTGGCCCCAGAATGAGTCCACGCACACGTGGATCGTAAAGATGTTTCTCCATTTCTTCATAAGTATCGCATCGCTTGATCATGATCGCGGTAAGATGACAAGCGTGGATCGCAAGGGCATTTCGAGGACTTAAAATACTCACTACACCAGCGCCAATCCTCAATCCAGCGCGTGCAGCAAGACGCGATGCGCCTGTTGATTCGCTATTCCCTGAATGCACCATCAGATGACCGCGATCATATTTATGGGCATCGTGAACCGGAAAAGGGAAAAGATCACACCATAAAGCGGGATGATTAGGCGTCATCGGTGGGTTAAAAATCTTTTGAGACATATCATCCCTTTCAAATGCAACTTTTTAAGCGTTAAAAAATGCATATTTGCATCATATTGGGACAAATTGTGCATAGCCGTTGACAGGACTTGATGCTAAGAGCAAAGAAAAGTTCTAGCAATGGTTCTGTCTCAAAGACGTGCTGCTTTGAGTATCAATACGGTTGCAGATATACGGACAAATATAACGGGAGTGAAGGAGCCGTGCGCATGAAGAAAATCGAAGCCATCATCAAGCCATTTAAACTTGATGAAGTTAAAGAGGCTCTTCAGGAAGCAGGCATCCAAGGTATTACCGTTGTTGAAGCCAAGGGATTTGGTCGTCAAAAAGGCCACACTGAGCTTTATCGCGGCGCTGAATATGTCGTGGATTTTCTGCCCAAAGTGAAACTTGAGATTGTTGTTGCGGATGCGCAGGTCGAACCTGCTATTCAGGCCATTATGAAAGCTGCTCAAACGGGCCGCATTGGAGATGGCAAAATTTTCATTTCAAGCATTGATGATGCCATCCGCATTCGTACCGGCGAACGCGGTGTTGATGCGATTTAAGTTGTTTAGTGAGTTTAAATAGCGTTTTCCACCCATCTGAAAGAAGGAAGCTCCCCCATGAAGACCGCCCAAGATGTGCTCAAGGCGATCAAAGACAACGACATTAAATATGTCGATTTTCGTTTTACCGATCCACGTGGCAAGTGGCAGCACGTCACGTTTGATGTCTCGATGATTGATGAAGAAATTTTCTCTGAAGGAACGATGTTTGATGGTTCTTCCATCGCAGGCTGGAAGGCTATCAATGAATCCGACATGATTCTGATGCCAGATCCCACCACCGCCACGATCGACCCATTTTTTGCAGCATCAACCCTTTCTATCGTCTGCGATATTCTGGAGCCTTCAACAGGTGAGCCTTATGCGCGTGATCCACGGGGTATGGCCAAAAAAGCCGAAAATTATCTCAAATCAACCGGCATTGGTGACACGGTGTATGTTGGCCCTGAAGCTGAATTTTTCGTCTTTGATGATGTGAAATTTGCAGCTGATCCTTACAATACGGGTTTCAAGCTTGATAACGTTGAACTGCCAACCAATGGCATGACCGATTATGAAGGCGGTAATTTAGGACATCGCATCCCGACCAAGGGCGGCTATTTCCCTGTACCACCTCTTGATTCAGCCCAAGACATGCGCGGCGAGATGCTTGCAGCAATGGCTGAAATGGGTGTCAAAGTTGAAAAGCACCATCACGAAGTTGCTTCAGCTCAACATGAACTGGGGATGAAGTTTGATACCCTGACGCTCATGGGTGATCAGCTCCAGATTTATAAATATTGCATTCATAACGTAGCGCATGCTTATGGTAAATCCGCCACGTTTATGCCTAAGCCCGTTTTTGGTGATAATGGGTCTGGAATGCACGTGCATCAATCCATCTGGAAAAATGGTAAGCCTATCTTTGCAGGCAACAAATATGCTGACTTAAGTCAAGAATGCTTGTGGTACATTGGTGGTATTATCAAACACGCTAAAGCACTTAATGCGTTTACGAACCCGTCCACAAACTCTTACAAGCGTTTGGTGCCGGGTTATGAAGCACCTGTGTTGCTTGCTTATTCATCACGCAATCGCTCTGCATCATGCCGTATTCCATGGACAACATCACCAAAAGCCAAGCGCGTTGAAGTGCGTTTTCCAGATCCTACCGCTAATCCTTATCTTGCGTTTGCGGCGCTTCTTATGGCTGGTCTTGATGGAATCCAGAACAAAATTGATCCAGGTCCTGCGATGGATAAAGATCTTTATGATCTCCCGCCTCGTGAACTCAAGAAAATTCCAACTGTTTGCGGTAGTTTGCGTGAAGCGCTTGCCAGCTTGGATAAAGATCGCGCATTCTTGAAAGCGGGCGGTGTATTCAATGACGATTTCATCGACAGCTATATTGATCTGAAAATGCAGGACGTGGCGCGTTTTGAAATGACACCTCACCCTGTTGAATTTGTGATGTATTATTCGGTTTAATCGCTTTTGTTTAATTGATTAAAACCCCCGTTTCATAACGGGGGTTTTTTTATCGGAGTTGCCTCATGCCCACCGCTTCAAAGCCTATTTTAATGGCAGAATTTGGCCGTGCCGTAGGTCTTAAGGGAGAGGTGCGTCTCAAAATCTATCTCGAAGACCTTTCACGTTTATGTGATTATAATCCTTACACTGATGAACATGGACAAACTTACGTCATTGTCAGTGCACGTCCACAACCGGGTGCACCGGATATTTGTGTTGTACGCGTTGAAGGCGTTGCGGATCGAACCGCTGCTGAAGCCCTTAACCGCAAAGCACTTTTCATCCCACGTGATCGTTTGGGTGATGTTTCAGACTCAAACATTTATTTTCAAGCGGATTTAATTGGTCTTGACATCCGCGATTCGCACGGGACATGCGTTGGAAGGATTATTGATGTCGCCAATTTTGGTGCAGGAGATATTCTTGACATCAAACCGCTCAAAGGTGGGGCAAGCGTCATGGTCGCCTTTCAAGACGCTTTCATTACTACGCTTGATATTCAAAACGGATACGTTACTATTACGGATGCGAAACTTCTTGAAGAGACATTAGAGGACCCACACGAAACAAATGCTACAAAACGTTTTTCTGCGGCCAGTGATCGACGCGCCCTCAATCGCAAAAGGTCAGACATTCCATGAGATATACCGTAATATATTCTCTGTGCTTTATTGCGCTTGAACAAAGCTTTCGAGCACCATTTTGCGGCCTGCTTTGTCAAAATCAACAGTGAGTTTTTGCCCTTCAATTTCCGATACTGTACCAGGTCCAAATTTAACGTGAAATACACGCGCTCCCGCCTGAAAACTTGAGGCGTGTGATGAGTTGCGTGTTGATGATGATAAAATACGCCCTTCAATGACAGTTGCGCCGCGTCCTTGTCCAGAATTGCTGAAACGCTCTCCTCTTTGAGCATTCATATCACTCGAGCGCGAACCCATCTTATCAAAACGGGATTCACTGCGCCCTGATTGGTAGCCGCCAAATGTGCCTCCCCGTGATGTGCCATGTGTGGTGCCATAATAAACAGGTGCATCCATCACTTCGACGTGTGCTTCTGGTAAATCATTGATAAAACGGGATGGGACTGTCGCGTTCCACATGCCGTGCAGGCGGCGATTAGAAGCAAAATAAATGCGTGCCCGACGTCTGGCTCGCGTTAAACCCACATGCGCTAAGCGACGCTCTTCTTCTAAACCTGAACGACCATTTTCATCAATGGCTCTTGGACTTGGGAACAATCCTTCTTCCCATCCGGGCAAGAAAACAGTGTCGAATTCTAGCCCTTTTGCGGCATGAAGCGTCATAAGGCTGATGCGCTCGCCAGTTGTGCCCTCATTGGCCTCCATCACCAAAGAGACATGCTCTAAAAAGCTATTAAGATCTGGAAAGTCTTCCATAGAGCGTACAAGCTCTTTCAAGTTTTCAAGCCGTCCTGCTGCATCGGGTGACTTATCCAGCTTCCACATCTGTGTGTAGCCCGATTCCTCAAGCACGAGTTGCGCCAATTCACTCTGCGTCAATGTTTGCGCTTGTTCGCTCCAGTGCCGTAACGCTGTAATGAATTCACGCAGTGTCATGCGGGCGCGTGGCTTGAGTTCTTGTGTCTCAACAATTTGCCACGACGCTTGCACAAGCGAAATGTGCTGTGCGCGCGCAAATGTATGCAATACCTGAAGTGTGGCGTCCCCTAAGCCCCGTTTAGGCAAGTTGATGATACGCTCAAAAGCTAAGTCATTGTTCGCATTCGCCACGAGACGTAAGTAAGCCAGCGCATCCCGAATCTCTGCCCGTTCATAAAAGCGTGGGCCACCAATGACGCGATATGGCAAACCAAGGGTGACAAAACGATCTTCAATCTCGCGCATCTGCGCGGAGATGCGCACGAGCACCGCCACCTGATCCAATGTTTGCCCTTTATGCTGCAAGGCTTCGATTTCTTCACCAATGAGGCGCGCTTCTTCTTCTTGATCCCATGCCCCAGTAATAGCGACTTTTTCACCGTCCTCATCCTCGGTGCGCAAGGTTTTCCCCATACGCCCTTCATTGCGTGCGATAAGATGGGATGCGGCGCCTAAGATATGCCCTGTCGAGCGATAATTGCGCTCCAGACGAATAACGGACGCACCGGGGAAATCATGCTCAAAGCGCAGGATGTTATCAACTTCCGCCCCGCGCCAACCGTAAATCGATTGATCATCATCACCCACACAGCAAATATTGCGATGCTGTTGGGCAAGAAGTCTGAGCCAGAGATATTGTGCAACATTTGTATCTTGATACTCATCAACGAGAATATAGCGAAAACGTGTCTGATAATGCGCTAAAATCTCAGGATTTTCGCGCCATAAGCGCAATGTTTCGAGCAACAAATCACCAAAATCAACGGCGTTGAGTGTTTTTAAGCGTTCTTGATATTCTTGATAAAGCACTTGCCCTTTTCCGAACGCGTAACTGGATGCCTCTCCCGCAGGGACTTTATCAGGGGTAAGACCACGGTTTTTCCAGCCATCGATGACGGATGATAGCACGCGTGCTGGCCAGCGTTTATCATCAATATCATGTACTTGAATAAGTTGTTTAAGCAGACGCAACTGATCGTCCATATCCAGAATGGTGAAATCCGGCTTCAAGCCCACCATTTCGGCATGACGGCGCAAAATCTTTGTGCTGATCGCGTGAAATGTTCCAAGCCACGGCATTCCCTCCGCCGCTGCCCCTAAGCTGTGAACGATACGCTCTTTCATTTCCCGTGAGGCTTTATTCGTAAACGTCACCGCGAGAATATCAAAGGGACGTGCACGGCGGCTCGCAATCAAATGTGCGATCCGGCTCGTCAAGACACGTGTTTTCCCCGTTCCCGCTCCTGCTAAGACTAAAACTGGCCCTTCTGTGGTTTCCACGGCCTGCTTCTGCTCAAGATTAAGGCCATTCAGATAGGGTAAGGCTGCCCCCACACCTGCAAGCGCTCTTGAGATCAGGTCAGGTTTAGATGCTGTGGTATCGTGAGTTGAAGCGTTCATCATATCAGAAGCATAATCAAAAGAGGGTGCCATTTTGGAAGAAGAATTTATACGCGTTGAAGACATATTTAAAGGAGAGCGTGATAAAGTCATTATAGAAGAGCCACTTCTCGCTTATATGTGAGGAGGCAAGCGAATCACAGAGCGAACAAAGAGAGTACTTTGCCTTGAGATGGCTCGCCTGTCGAGAGTTGATAGCAATGCTTTTAAGACATATGAGGCCTTAAGCTATCTTGTATTTTTTGGTGTTGCCCCCTGTAACATTTCATGCCATATAGTTTTTGAGTTTTGACGTTACTCTACGCTTATGCAGGCTGCTCCTTAAGTTCTTTAAGCAGCGTATTTCTGATACCAGACATACCGATCCACGGATCTCCTCGCGTTTACTTAGAGTTTTCCAGCAAAACACGGCTGGAACGCATACTCTTGGCTGTTTCAAAATGAGTTTGGAATAGCCTCTAACGCCAATCGAAGGAGAATTCTGATGGCTAAAAAAGGCAAAGTAAAGTGGTTTAACTCAACAAAAGGCTATGGCTTTATCGAGCCAAGTGACGGCACACCTGATGTGTTCGTGCACATTAGTGCTGTTGAGCAAGCTGGCATTTATCAGTTGAACGAAGGTCAAGTTGTTTATTACGATCTCGTCAGCAACAAAGGTAAGCAGTCTGCTGGTAACCTGAAACTTGAAGACGCTGCCTAAGCGTTTCACGTTTTTTTCAATCTCGCATGATCATGATGCTACATTGTGATCATGCATGTTCTTTCGCAAGATCGGATGCAAAAGCATTTTGCTTCTCAGATCAAGTCCGCTGAATGGTTTTTTGAAAGTTACAGCACTTTTAAAATCTTTAGTGATCTTGCCCTGTGGTGTTTCCCCAGAAAAGTACCATTAAGTACGTGTGGCTCACTCGCCGGTACAGCGTGTTTTTCGTCAACGAAACACAATAAATCAAAGACCGGCACGTTTTAGAAGCCTTGATGCGCTCTGAATAACGTGAACCTGTTGTTGGATTTACTCAGTATGTTTTTTATCCCGTCTCCACATTAACACGACTCACGTTGAGTTTCGTCGTAGGGATTTCTCATGCAACATTTTAAAGAGGCGGGTCTACCCCAGCCTTTACTGCACCGTCTGGAACAGATGGGGCTTATCACGCCAACGCCTATTCAGGCAGAGGCACTTCCTCATGCATTGGAAGGGCGCGATATTTTAGGCTCTGCTCAAACAGGGACGGGTAAAACTGCCGCGTTCGGCATTCCACTTGTCACGCGTCTGATTTCTCAACCTGAGGGTAGTGCGCTTGTACTTTTGCCAACTCGTGAATTGGCGACACAGGTCATCAGCACGCTCCACAAACTAATTGGCTCGCACAAAACACCGACAGCGTTGCTGATTGGTGGTGAACCGATGTCAAAGCAGTTTCACCAACTTAAAAATCGTCCGCGTCTCATTGTTGGCACGCCTGGACGTATTAATGATCACCTTAAGCGCGGAACACTTCGCCTTAATGACACGTGTTTTCTGGTTCTGGATGAAACTGACCGTATGCTTGATATGGGTTTTGGTGTTCAACTTGATGCGATTAACGCGCACTTGACCGCACCACGCCAAACATTGATGTTTTCAGCAACGATGCCAAAAAACATTCAGAAACTTTCAGCAAAGTACCTTAAAGATCCGATTCGTATTCAAATGGGATCAACGGAAGCCCCTGCTGCAAATGTTACGCAAGAGCATGTTCGTGTGTCAGAAGGTGATAAATACGCGCGTCTTCTCACGGAACTTGATCAACGCAGTGGCTCAGTGATCATTTTCGTTAAAACCAAGCACGGTGCGGATCGCCTCGCAGATAAATTGTGCCGTGATGGCCATGAAGCCGATGCGCTCCACGGTGATTTACGTCAAAGCAAACGTGATCGCGTGATTGCTGATTTCCGCAAACAAGATTATCGCGTCCTTGTGGCGACCGATGTTGCTGCACGTGGCCTTGATATTCCGCATATTGAGCACGTTATCAATCACGATCTTCCGCAAAGCCCTGAAGATTATATTCACCGCATCGGACGTACAGCCCGTGCAGGGGCAAAAGGATCAGCGCTTAGTTTTTTAAGTCCACAAGATGGACCAAAATGGCGTGCGATTCAGCGTCTCATTGATCCTGATTTCAAGGACGAAGAACGTGGTCCACGTCAACCGCGCCGCCCTTCTTTTGATGGTGGTTTCAGAGGCGATAAAGGTGGTTTTGCTCCTGATAAATCACGTCGTCCACGCCCGCATCGCGGACAAGGCAACGGTAGACCGTCACGCATTGCCGCTTAAAATCTTGTTTCAAATATGCCCCTTCATTTTTTACAGCATGATGCGTTTAAACATGTCCTCGGACTCAATCCGAGGATGAAAACTGGTTAAACTGAACATTATGCGACAAAATAAAGAGTGAGAGCACGGTTTTGGTTCTATCAAAACACAACCTGCTTCAAGGGCGGATTTCAACATATACCCCTCACATTTGAAGAGTTGGTGTCTGAAGTATTTTGAAGTTATCGGATAGGCGGTCAACCCATAATCGTGCTTTTTGCGGAAAAGTGGTATTCAGGAAGCCAAGGATGGCCTTCAC
>JBIKVP010000100.1:0-5656 GCA_044356745.1 Beijerinckiaceae bacterium
TTCGTGAAGGCCATCCTTGGCTTCCTGAATACCACTTTTCCGCAAAAAGCACGATTATGGGTTGACCGCCTATCCGATAACTTCAAAATACTTCAGACACCAACTCTTCAAATGTGAGGGGTATATCCATTCTTGCTTAAGATCAGGGAGAAATTTTTCTCCAATTGATAATTTTCTGATCCACCTAATATCTTGCTCACCATTTATAACATCTGATCCCCTTGCTATTGTTCCATCTGAATATACAGGAATAAAAACCTGTTCGATTTGTGCTTCAGGTGCTTTGCGTGATCGTCGTGCCATAATGTCAAACCCTCACCATTGAAACAACCTTCGCACCATCCCTTAATTCATCCAAATAATTTGCCCACCAATCCATCATCTTAGTGCGCTCGCTCCAATGCTCGCCCCGTGCGTATGCGCGTCGAATAGCGTCTTTATCTTGGTGAGCAAGAGCGCGCTCAATTGCATCGCTGCTGAATTTGCCGCTTTCATTTAATAAGGTTGACGCCACCGCACGAAAGCCATGCGAAGTCATATCATCGGATGAATATCCCATTCGCCGCAAAGCAACATTCAAAGTGTTCTCGCTTATGGGCTTAGGCTCAATTTTTTGCCCTGCACCGCCTTTCACACCGAAACCCGGAAAAACAAGTGCGCCATAGCCAGTTATGGTTTTAAGGTCTTTTAGAACCTTTAGGGCTTGCGGTGATAATGGGATGCGATGCTCACGCCTCATTTTCATGCGACTTGCAGGAACCGTCCATGTAGCATTTTCTAGGTCAAACTCGCGCCATTCTGCAAACCGCAATTCGCCCGGACGTGGGAAGAGGTATGCCATAAGCTTCAAAGCCGCGATGGTTGTTGGTTGTCCTTCAAAACCTTCAATCGCACGCATCAGGCCACCAATAGCTTTTGGGTCTGTAATCGCCGCACGGTGTTTAACAATGGGTGCGGTCAATGCACCGCGTAAAGCGAATGTCGGATCATTTGTCGCTCTTGCAGTGGCTATCGCGTAACGAAAAACCTCCCCAATAACAGATCGTAATCGCTTGGCACTCTCCAAGCGTCCTCGCGCTTCCACCTTGCGCAAAACCGCAAGCACGTCCGGTGCGGAAATTTCTGTAATGGGACGATTGCCAATTTCATTACAAGCAATCGAAAAAAGCCATTCAAGCTTTTCTAACGTGCTTGAAGCCTTACCCTCTTTGCGTTTCTTCTCCAGCAATTCCTGCGCGATTATCTCAAAGGTGTTAGCCTTCGCTTCCTGCGTGGCTTGTCGGTTCACCTTCTTTTGCTCCATAGGATCAATACCAGACGCAAGCAAAGCTTTTGCTTCATCGCGCATTTGTCTTGCCGACGCTAATGTGAATGCAGGGTAAGAGCCGATAGCAAGTGCTTTTTGCTTGCCGTGAAAGCGATAGGCCAATCGCCAGAGCTTTGAGCCTGTGGGCATAACCCACAATTGCAAGCCCCCACCATCGGATAATTTAATAACTGAATCGGACGGTTTTGCGGTGCGTATTGCTATGTCTGACAGAGGCATGTTGGTATGGCCTTTTTGGAGTTGTTGGCACTCCAATAAATATACCAACTTTTTTCATGGTTGCCAATGAAAGCAGGTGAAAGCCTGTGAAGGCCATGCCCTTGAAAAACAAGCCATTTTCAGGTGTTTTTGAACGTTTATGAAGGTCTGTGAAAGGGTAAATGGTGCCCAGAGCTGGAATCGAACCAGCGACACAGGGATTTTCAGTCCCTTGCTCTACCGACTGAGCTATCTGGGCATTATCAATGCATCATCGATGATCGGTATTGTGGCTGCTTATAGGTGTGTCACATGCGTCTGTCTAGTGCTTTATGCTCCTTTCTGCACACCTCTGATCTGCTTGCTGGACGCGTTTAAATCAGCTATCCCTGAAAGATAAACACCATGTCATTAGATATGGTGTTACAAGACATGACATATCAGTATGGGCACAAGAGCATGACGGTTCAAAAATCAGATGCGCGTCAAAAACGTCTTGCTCAAGCTTTGCGCGTCAATCTCAAACGCCGCAAAGCTGTAGTGCGAGCACAACAGCCAACTGATGCAGGGCAGGGGCTTAATGCTCCATTGTCGTCTCCCCATTCCACCCCTCCACAACACACGCAAGGATAATACCCATGGATCGCATTCGTATTGTTGGGGGCACACCGCTCAATGGCGTTATTCCTATTTCAGGTGCAAAAAACGCTGCCCTCCCCCTCATGATCGCCAGTTTGCTGACACCTGAAACGCTTACACTTCATAATGTACCCCGTTTATCGGATGTGGTGTCATTAGGACGCATCCTCGCCAATCATGGCGTTGATCGCTCCATGCCAGGAAAGCGGGCAGGACAAGCCCCTCAAGCAGGGCAAACCATGAGTCTCACCTCAGGTGAGATCATTGATACGTGCGCCCCTTATGAATTGGTCTCGAAAATGCGGGCAAGCTTTTGGGTTATTGCTCCTTTGCTCGCACGCATGGGTGAAGCGAAAGTCTCGCTTCCCGGTGGATGTGCGATAGGCACACGACCTGTTGATCTGCTTTTAATGGCGCTTGAGCGCTTAGGGGCGGATATTACAATAGAATCAGGCTATGCTGTTGCCACAGCGCCTAAGGGCTTGCAGGGCAATAGCATCACATTTCCGAAAGTGACAGTGGGTGGCACGCACACGGCTCTGATGGCAGCCGTGTTGGCAAATGGATCAAGCGTCATTTATAATGCAGCGCGTGAGCCCGAAGTAACCGATCTCGCACATTGCCTTGTTAAAATGGGTGCAAAAATCAGCGGCATAGGTACTTCAACGCTTGATATTGAAGGCGTCACCAGTTTGAACGGTGCGGATCACGCTGTACTTCCCGATCGTATTGAAACCGGAACCTATGCGATGGCGGTTGCGATGACGGGGGGCGATGTGCTGCTTCAAGGCGCTCGCGCTGAGCTGCTTCAAGATGCGCTTGATACACTGGTCAAAGTAGGGGTTGAAATTGAGGTTACACCTGAGGGCGTGCGTGTGCGTCGTCATGGGAATGCGATTGAACCTGTTGATGTGACAACTGAGCCTTTCCCTGGTTTTCCGACCGATTTACAAGCGCAGTTTATGGCACTGATGGCACGTGCGAATGGCACATCGCGCATTCGTGAAACCATTTTTGAAAATCGGTTCATGCATGTGCAAGAACTCGCGCGACTTGGTGCAAAAATTCGGCTTGAAGGCGATGTTGCCCATGTTGAAGGCGTGGAAACGCTGAAAGGTGCGCCCGTTATGGCGACAGATTTACGCGCCTCTGTCTCGCTTGTCATTGCAGCTCTCGCCGCAGAGGGCGAAACGCTGATCAACCGCGTTTATCACCTTGATCGTGGCTTTGAAGCGCTGGAGCAAAAACTTGCCAATTGCGGCGCGAATGTCGAGCGACTGGTGGGGTAAGACACTGCCACGTGATCGCGAGAAGGGACGCAGTGCCGACGTGGCGATCCAGTTTTTTATGAACAAAGATTGGATTACTGGGTTGCCGCGCTCGCAATGACGTTCAATCCAGCTTGAACTTACCAAATTCGCGGTGTTCGCCGTGGATTTTGCGCACTGTGCCTGTCACGGAGCGATAAACGATGGTTTCCGTTTCGATGGTGTCCTTGTGAATTTTAACACCAGCAAGGAGCGCTCCATCCGTCACACCTGTTGCTGCGACAATCACATCGCCCGATGCCATTTCGGACATGTCATATTTTTTGTTAGGATCAGTCACGCCCATTTTAAGAGCGCGGGCACGTTTCTCTTCAGTATCGAGAATAAGCCGTCCCTGCATCTGCCCACCAACACAGCGCAAAGCCGCCGCCGCGAGCACGCCTTCAGGCGCGCCACCTGTTCCAATATAAATATCCGCGCCTGTTTGTGTTGAGTTGGCGGTGAAAATCACACCAGCCACATCTCCATCTGTAATCAAACGCACCGCAACACCGATACGGCGCGCCGCCGCAATCATATCCGCATGACGGGGGCGATCCAGAATGATGACCGTAATCTCACTTGGTTTCACGCCTTTTGCTTTGGCAAGCGCGAGTAGATTGTCTTCAACGGATGCATCAAGATCAACCACACCCTTGGGATAGCCAGGGCCAATAGCGATTTTGCTCATATACACATCGGGCGCATTGAGAAGCGTCCCAGCTTCCGCCATGGCCATTACCGCGATTGAGCCGGGCATATCTTTCGCGCACAGCGTTGTGCCCTCAAGTGGATCAACGGCAATATCCACTTTGGGCCCTGAGCGCGTACCCACTTTCTCGCCAATAAATAACATCGGCGCTTCATCGCGCTCACCTTCTCCAATGACGATTGTTCCATCAATCGGGAGTTTGTTCAGCTCACGACGCATGGCATCAACCGCCGCCTGATCGGCCGCTTTTTCATTGCCGCGCCCACGCCATAGCGCAGAGGATACCGCCGCACGCTCTGTCACGCGCACGAGTTCCATAGATAAAAAACGTTCAATGATCTGGCCAGGTTTAACAATAATGCTATCGGTCATACGAAAATCTTTCTAGGGCTTGTTGCAAATACGTCTATAAGTGACGTTTAAAAAAAGTGTATCTTGATTGTTGTGATAAAAGAGATGCATCTACAAAACAAGCATGGATGCGGATCAATTTGCATGATCGACACTAAAATAATATGCATGTATATACGATATGATGCGCCAAGCTAATTATACAAAAAAATTTGTCTAAAGATTATTTGTATGACCCAGTTAAAAATTTCTCGGCATCAAATATTCCATGCTTTATGTTGATATTAGCGAGTTTCATTTCATTTTTAAAATTATGGACTATCTCTAAAATCTGTTCCTTTTCATCAACAGATAAAACCTTTCCATTGACTCTCCCTGCTACTGATAAGCTTATATAGTCTAACTCTTGATATAATTCTGTATTCGCTATAATATCCTTATGTATTCGATTTAATGCAAGTTTTAATTGATAAGGTGTTTCAGAATATACTTGTACATCAAGAGCATCAATTGCATTTTTTTTAATTAGTGCCTCTGGATCAACTCCTGATCTTCTTGCATGATCCATCCAACCTGTTATTGAAAGGACAATTGAAGTCTTATTTTCTGCTTGATGTGCTCCCTGTTTTGCAGATTGTGACATTTGCTCAAATGTTTTTTGTAACTCATCCCGCAACCATTGATCTCCTCCACCTTTATAATCTGAAGGAATGCGATGGGCATTTATTTTCTTAGCAGCATCCCAACTTTGTGGTGGTATACCGAAGTGATCATCAATAACAATTCCATCTGCTTTTGATCCTAACTCTCTCATATATTGGTTGAGTTTCTCTCTGACAGCAATGTTCGTTACATCAATATAAAATCTACCACTATGTCCATTTGTTTCTAAAACTGCATTGTTTTTAATAGCGATTTGGCCAAGCTCTGTTTTCGGAAAGGTTGCACCAGTTGCTTCGAGCCAAGCCTGTATTTTTGGTATTTCATGCTGATTTGGTTTGTATACCCCTCACATTTGAAGAGTTGGTGTCTGAAGTATTTTGAAGTTATCGGATAGGCGGTCAACCCATAATCGTGCTTTTTGCGGAAAAGTGGTATTCAGGAAGCCAAGGATGGCCTTCA
>JBIKVP010000101.1:0-5636 GCA_044356745.1 Beijerinckiaceae bacterium
TCGTGAAGGCCATCCTTGGCTTCCTGAATACCACTTTTCCGCAAAAAGCACGATTATGGGTTGACCGCCTATCCGATAACTTCAAAATACTTCAGACACCAACTCTTCAAATGTGAGGGGTATATTACTCTATCTTTAAGGCGTGGATGGCAAGCACAAGGCTTGCCATGACGGTTGGGGTTCAAGAGGCATCATTCAAGTGTTGCGCTAGCCTTACAAAATCGCTCACATCAAGCTCTTCAGCACGGGATGTGTCGAGAATATCGGCGCTTGCAAGCCATTCCAGCACATTCGGGTGCAAAGATTTCAGGCTTTGGCGGAGCATTTTACGGCGTTTACCGAAGGCCGCGTGTGTGATGCGTTCTAATGTCAGGAGATCACAGGGCAGGGGATCATGGCGCGGTGTCAGTTGCACGATCGATGATGTCACTTTTGGTGGCGGCGTAAAGGCACTGTTGGGAACATCGAACAAAATTTTAGACGAGCAGCGCCAACCACAAAGCACCCCCAAACGTCCGTAATCGGCGCGCTGGGCAGGGGTTGCGACAATGCGCTGAGCCACTTCACGCTGAAACATCAGTGTTGCCGATTGCCACCACGATGGCCATTGAGGGGTTGTGATCCATTTAATGAGCAGTGCTGTGCCGATATTATAGGGCAAATTGGCGACGATTTTTGCCTTACGCCCCTCAAGATGCGGCGTTAAATCATACTCAAGGGCATCCGCATGAATAATCTCAAGACGTCCCTTAGCACAGGCCGCAATTTCCTCAAGAGCGGGTATTGCGCGGGCATCGCGCTCAATGGCAATGACTTTTTTCGCACCATGCATGAGGAGAGCGCGGGTGAGCCCTCCAGGCCCTGGCCCTATTTCAATCACCGTTGATTGATCAAGCTGACCTGCGGCACGGGCAATTTTTCCTGTCAAATTGAGATCAAACAGAAAATTTTGCCCAAGCTCTTTTTTCGCTTTCAGATCAAAGCGCTCCACCACATCACGCAAAGGCGGGAGATTTTCGAGTGTTGTCATGATGTTGCACACGACAAACGATGCGCAAGCCTCACAGCCTCTATAAAACTTGATGGATTAGCGCGCCCTGTCCCTGCAACATCAAAAGCCGTGCCGTGATCGGGGGATGTGCGGATAATCGGTAAACCAAGCGTGACATTCACACCCGTATCAAACGCAAGAGTTTTGACGGGTATCAACGCTTGATCGTGATACATGCATAAAGCGACATCATAATGACGGCGCGCTGGTTCATGAAACAATGTATCGGCTGAGTGGGGACCGGTTATAGAAATTCCCTCAGCTTGAAGCGCGGCAATCGCAGGAGCAATGATCGTTTGCTCCTCATTCCCGATATAACCATTCTCACCCGCATGAGGGTTTAGCCCTGCCACGGCAATGCGAGGATTTTCAAGGCCAAATCTGGTTTGAAGATCGTGATGGATGATGCGAGCAGTTGTGATGATGCGCTCTAACGTAATCAATTCAGGCACTTTATGAAGCGGCTCATGAATCGTGAGGGGGACGACGCTAAGCGTCCCACTCCAGATCATCATGACAGGAAAGGGGGCAGGTTGCCCCGTTTGTTGGCATAGCGCAGCAAGATATTCTGTATGTCCGGGATGAGTGAAACCCGCATCTTTGAGTACGTGTTTTGCAATCGGATTGGTAACAACCGCGCGCGCTTGATTGTGTTGAATAAGGTTTACGCTTTTCTCAATCGCCTCTAAAATTGCAGGTGCATGAATAGAAGAGGGCATACCCGCTTTGCACAAGGGTACTTCATCACGGGTGCTTTGCAAGGGCAAAACCGGAAGATGCGTTGAAAATTGCGTATCATTGTCGAGCGATAAGGGTACATCAAGCCCTAGCTCATAAGCCCTTTGAGTCACATGCTCAGGTGTGGCAAGCAACACAAAGGAAGGGAGTGCGAGATCATGGCGCTGTGCCCATGCCGTCAACGTAATATCAAGGCCAATGCCAGAGGGATCACCTTGCGTGACAAGAATGGGAAGAGGTTGACCCGTGTCACGCATCATATCATGTCATCTCAATGATCACGCTGAATGCAGAAATCAACCGCCTCTATAAGCGCAGCTTTCAAAGCGCTTTGCGGATAAATATTGAGCGCATCTTTCGCTAATTTGCCATATTGTTTCGCACGTGAAACAGTATCACTTAATGCATGATGGTGTGTGAGAAGGGATGCGGCATGTTCCAGATCAGCCTGAGTGCTCTCACCATGTTCCATTGTGCGCACCCAGAAAGCACGCTCAAGTGTATCGCCCCGTTCAAACGCCAACACAACCGGCAGCGTCATCTTGCCCTCACGAAAATCATCGCCGACATTTTTGCCCAGACTTGCGCTCGATCCGCCATAATCCAGCACATCATCCATCAGTTGAAACGCTAAACCTAAATTCATGCCATAAGCGCGACATGCCTGACGTTCCGCATCTGAGCGATGTGAAAGAATAGCGCCAACTTCACACGCAGCGGCAAAAAGCTCTGCTGTTTTGGCTTCAATCACGGCCATATATTGCGCCTGTGTTGTGGCGGTATTTTTGGCGGCGATGAGCTGCATCACTTCACCTTCCGCAATGACGGAGGCAGCAGTTGAAAGCACATCCAGCGCAGGAAGCGAGCCCACTTCGACCATCATTTTAAAGGCTTGTCCGAGAAGAAAATCGCCCACCAGAACGCTTGCTTCATTACCCCATAACATACGTGCCGTTTTGCGTCCGCGACGCATCGCGCTTTCATCAACGACATCATCATGTAAAAGCGTTGCTGTGTGCATAAATTCGACGCTGGCTGCGAGTTTGATATGCCCAGTGCCATGATAACCTGACATTTGAGCGCAAGCGAGGGTGAGCATGGGGCGAAGACGCTTGCCGCCTGATGAAATCAGGTGATTAGCAACTTCAGGAATCATTGTGACATCTGACCCTGTGCGCGATAAAATAAGCGCATTCACCTCTTGCATCAGAGGAGCGACATGGGCAATGAGCGCTTCCAGTCCAGCATGAGAGGTCTGGTTCTGGACGTGTGACGCTTCGGTGGCGGGGCTAAATCCCATCATCAACAGGCTCTATCAATATTTTATATTTTTGATCGTTTTCGCGCTTGTGTTCTGACATGTTATGCCAAACGCCGCAACTGCCTGATAGGCTGAAAAATGACATCCTCAAACACTCAAATGTCCTGTGATCACCTTTTAAATGGACGCATTATCCTTCACCAACGTTTGAAAGGGCATCGTGCGGGAACAGATGCAGTGCTGCTTGCGGCTGCGTGTCCTCCCCTCAAGCAGGGCATGATTATTGATCTGGGAAGCGCATCAGGTGCTGTGGGGTTGATCGCAGCGCATCACAATACGCAAGCACATGTTATGCTTGTTGATCGTGATACGGATGCGCTGAGCTTAGCGCACAAAAACATTGAGGCGAATGGTTTTGAAAGCAGAATGCATGTTCTGCATGTTGATATCTTTGCACCAGCTTCAGACGTTGAGGCGCAAGGACTAAAAGAGCAAAGCGCTGATATTGTGCTCACAAACCCCCCATTTTTTGAGGAAGGGCAGGGGCGACAGTCACCCGATCATGACAAGCGCAATGCGCATCACATGATCAAGGGGGGATTGAAGCAGTGGATCAAAACCGCGTGCCGTATCCTCAAACCGCATGGACACATCGTTGTGATTCATCGCGCTGATGCGTTGCTAGCGCTTCTTGATACCCTTAACGGGCGTTTTGGTGCGCTTGTTGTGACGCCTGTTTATCCACGTGATGGAGACAATGCGAGCCGTGTGCTTGTTTGTGGCATCAAAGGCAGTCGCGCTCCGTTGACGATCGCGACGCCTCTTATTCTTCATACGCCCGATGGACATTTTACCGATGTAGCAGCGCGTTTGCATGGAGGACACGTTGATTAAATCGACCATTCACTGCGTCATACAAAGATCGCAATACATTGTTAGAGAAATTTTTTTAAACGCGAAAACGCTTGTTTTAATCTGGGATATAGCCATGAAACGATCTATTTTGATCATGACATCAATGTGGCTGGGAATGATTGGCGCTGTTAGCGCACAAGAATTTTCTTCAAGCGCGGGTACTTTGATCGTAACGCGTATTGCTCAAGGGTTAGAGCATCCGTGGGGTATGGTATTTTTGCCCGATGGACGCCTATTAGTAACTGAGCGCCCCAGTCGATTGCGCATTGTTTCAATAGATGGAACGCTCTCACCGCCTTTAAAAGGCGTGCCAAATGTGTTTGCTCAAGGGCAGGGGGGATTGCTTGATGTTGCACTTGATCCAGCATTTCGTGACAATCAAACAATCTATTTTTCTTATGCAGAACAAGTTGAAGGCAATGCAGGCACAGCGGTTGCAAAAGCCGTTTTGAAAGAGACTGGTCTTGAAAATGTGCAGGTCATTTTTCGCCAGCAGCCTAAAGTAAAAGGCTCTAATCATTGGGGATCACGGCTTGCCTTTGGACGCGATAAGACCCTGTTTGTGACATTAGGTGATCGCTTCAATCACAGTGATCAAGCGCAAACACTCGATAATCATATGGGAAAAGTTGTGCGCATCAAGACAGATGGTACAATTCCAGCCGATAATCCATACGCCACGCGAAGCGGTGGATTGCCCGAAATTTGGTCTTATGGACATCGCAATATGCAAGGAGCGGCGCTTAATCCTCAATCGGGAGAGCTGTGGACGGCAGAGCATGGTCCTCGTGGCGGTGATGAAATCAATATTGCGCGGGCAGGCTTGAATTATGGTTGGCCAAAAGCAAGTTATGGCTCACATTATTCACTCTTGCCGATCCCTGATGATCATGCTGGTAAAGGCTTTGTTGAACCTGTTTTTTACTGGACACCCTCAGTATCACCCTCAGGGATGATGTTTTATACAGGGGATCACTTTGGTGACTGGAAAGGTGATATCTTTGTCGGCGCGCTGAGCGGCACGGCTTTGATCAGGCTTGATAAAGAAGGTGACAAAATCATCAAAGAAGAGCGTTTGCTGCAAGAGCTCGAAGAACGCATCCGTGATGTGAAGCAAGGCGCTGATGGGCTTGTGTATATTTTGACCGACAGCGACAATGGAAGCATTTTTCAAGTTAAAAAGAAGAAATGAGCTTGATCATATCCACCATTATCTATTTTCAGTGACGGGCCCATCCATGTCACCTAAATCAAGTCTTAGTTCATGGAGGAGTTGGTATATATGCGTTACTTCACCTTGTATTCCATAAATATTGGCTCTGGCTATTGCTTTATTGTCATCTGGCATGAATGAATATATTTGATCATCTAATTGTTTTCTGGTATCCATAATAAAATTTTCATACTCTTCAAGAGTATAATTTAGTTCTGTAACCAATAAAATTCTATCTTCATTTGATAAATTAAGAGTATTATTTCTATGTTTAATGATTAAAAGTTCATATCTCAGTTCAAAATCATTACCAAGGTCATTTCCTTTTTTATATATACCCCTCGTGAGTGAAGAGTTGGCGTTATCTTTTTATTAAGGTTGTTTTGATTCCAATTTGGTATGGGTACGCTTTTAGAACCGGATCAACGGCAGGAGCTTTTGAAACGCCACCGCACCGA
>JBIKVP010000037.1:0-18926 GCA_044356745.1 Beijerinckiaceae bacterium
TCGGTGCGGTGGCGTTTCAAAAGCTCCTGCCGTTGATCCGGTTCTAAAAGCGTACCCATACCAAATTGGAATCAAAACAACCTTAATAAAAAGATAACGCCAACTCTTCACTCACGAGGGGTATATTTGATGAAAATCGACGTTTTTCAAATGAAGTTGTTGCAGCTTATAACGAAATTGTTCCTATCATTGCCGAAAAATATGGCTTAGAGGCTCGTGAATTAGAGCGTTTGTGTGAAGGCTATCCACATACAAATGATGCTTGGCGCGAAAGCATTGAAGAACGTGCTGCAAATATATCACCTGAAGAACTTGATATTGTCATAGCATTACACGCTATGGGTGATTACGATGGTCATAGACACATCCACCAGCATATTGAAGACGATGAATTTACGAAGAAAACTGCATTTGATAATCTTTTTGATGCAAAAGCGGCAATTAGTAATGCCCAACGTTATTTGGGGATTGTGCCATCAAACATTGAAAGTTTTAATGCGGCAGCCCAAAGGCTGGAACAACAAATTATTGATGCGGCCAATGATGATATAAAATCGTCAAATTCTCAATGAAAAGTTTGATTTAAAGCCGCTGAAGAAGCCGTGCGTTTTGCATCAACAGCAAAACGTGGGCAGTGATAATCTCTCCTTTCCTAACGCTTCATCAACCATACGCTGTCACTGATAAGGTATGGGCAACGTTGAAGGGGTGATATGATGCGGATCAAAGCTTATGCAGCATTTTGGATTGCAACACTCAGTGTATCATTTATTGCAGGATGTTCATCCAGTGAGGGAACTGCAACAACGGGAGCTGGATCGTTTTTAAGCGAGGCGTATGCGTCCTCTTCTAGTGGCTTTAGCAATTATATTGAAGGTTTACGGGCTGAAGCGCGCGCCCGCGGTGTCTCGAATACAACATTTGATCAGGCTTTCAAGGGTGTAACGGTTGATCCGTCTGTGGTTGCACTCACAAAGCGGCAAAGTGAATTTGTTCAGCCTATCTGGACATATGTTAATAATGCGGCATCTGCGATCCGTATTGAAGCAGGTCGCATTAAAGCAGGACAATGGCAGCAAACGCTTGCTAAACTTGAACAAACGTACGGCGTACCACGTGCAATTATTCTTGGCGTATGGGGTATGGAAACAAATTATGGCAGCGGCATGGGCGATAAATATGTCGTTCGTTCCCTCGCTTCGCTTGCTCATACGGGCTATCGTGGCGACTTTTTCCGCAATGAGTTAATCACGGCGCTTGCGATCCTAGAACAAGATCACATTGAGCGCGATAAAATGCGCGGATCATGGGCAGGAGCTATGGGGCATACGCAGTTTATGCCAACAAGCTTTATGCAATACGCGGTCGATGCTGATGGTGATGCTAAACGCGATATCTGGAATTCGGTGCCTGATGCGTTGGCCTCAACAGCCAATTATCTTAAGCAAAAAGGCTGGCAGAGTGGCTTGCCGTGGGGTATGGAAGTCGCAATTCCTGAAGGCTATCGCTATACACTTTTGCAAGGATCATTCAGCCAATTTGCCGCACAAGGTATGAAAAAAGCAGGGGGTGGAGCTCTGCCCAGTTCAGGTGAAGCACGCTTATTTTTTCCAGCCGGACACAAAGGCCCCGCGTTTTTGCTGACCAAAAATTTTGATGTGATTAAAGAGTATAACATGTCCGACGCTTACGCGATGGGCGTGGCTCACTTAGGCGATCGCATTGTCGGAGGAGGGGCGTTTGTTAAACGGTGGCCACTGCATCAACCACTTCTCACCAAAGATCAAACGGTGGACTTGCAACAGCGACTGATGAAGCTTGGCCATGACGTCGGCAAACCTGATGGAAAAATAGGCACTAAAACCCGTGAGGCGGTGAGAGCCGTGCAAATTCAAAATAAAATGATACCGGATGGCTTTCCGACACCTGAATTGTTGATGAAGATGCGCTAAATGTTATTGTGCTGCTTGCGCGATATAGTGATACGGCATTATGCAAAAGAATGACTATTTACGAACTCACGGCCATCGTTGTCAGCTTTAACAGTGCGCATGTGCTACAACGCTGTATTGAAGCGCTGCACGCTCAAGGGGCAAAGGTGATTGTCGTTGATAATGCAAGCGATGATGGCAGTGTTACGCTTGCAGAAAAGCTTGGTGCGCACGTTATTCGCAATACCCTCAATCAGGGTTATGGCCGTGCGAATAACCAGGGCATCCGTGCTGCCACAACGCCTTATGCGTTGATCGTTAATCCTGATCTGGTGATTGAAGATGGAGCACTGGCTGCCTTGATGGATGCTGCATCGCGTTATCCTGAAGCGGGAATAATCGCGCCTACAATTAAAGAACCTTCAGGGCGTATTTTCTTTCAACCACGCTCACTCCTTTCAAAGACACTTCACAATCCGCGTGGTGTTTTACATGTGCCTGATTTTGAAGCCTGCACGCCGTTCGTTTCAGGGGCGTGCCTTTTGATCAAACGCGATGTGTTTCTTGCCATCGGTGGTTTTGATGAAAACATTTTTCTGTTTTATGAAGATGACGATCTATGTCGCCGCATGATGGATCATGGCTTTCATGTCATCTTTGTGCCCCAAGCGCGCGCGCTTCATTTACGCGGACAATCAAGCTCTCCCGCACGTGGGCGGGTTTATAAAAGCCGTTGGCATCAAGCGTGGTCGCGCGCTTATGTTTCAAGAAAATATAACATTAAATCAACATGTTGGAGAGATATTCTCATCAATTTTCCAAAGGTTTTTGCAAACAAAATCATCGCGCGTCACAGCGGTGTTGAGCGCTATGGTGGTACAGTTGCTGGTGCATGGGCTTTTTTAAGAGGACAAACAGCGCTTGAAAAAGAGGGGCTTGAAACGGAGAGATGACACGTATCATTTGGTGCGTTAAAGATGCTCAACTTTTTTGAATCACCTCTTATGCTCAAATCTCTCTTACAACGCTTCAACAACCCGCATCACTTTACGCATCTGTACCATGCGCAAGAGATGAAAAAATATGGGTGGGAGATTGGCGCTTATTCTTATGGTCGTTTGAAAGTGCGGCAATGGGTTCAAAGGGAGTATGGGGTTCAAAGGGAATATGGGGTTCAAAAAGGGCAAGGGCAGCGGGCGCGGCTTAAAGTGGGCTCGTTCTGCTCATTTGCGAATGGAATCACCGTTTTTTTAGGTGGAAATCATCGCACCGATTGGGTGAGTACCTATCCGTTTTCAGATTTATCAACGCTTTGGCCCACCCTTCAAGATCACCCCTCGACGGTGTGCAGCAAAGGCGATGTCGTGATTGGCTCAGATGTCTGGATTGGGGCGGGGGCGACAATTCTCTCTGGCGTAACGATTGGTCATGGGGCGGTGATTGGTGCTCAGGCTGTTGTGACAAAAGATGTGCCGCCCTATACGGTTGCAATGGGAAATCCCGCACGCGTAATGAAACAACGCTTTTCTGATGATGTGATTGAGCAGCTTCTTGATGTGGCATGGTGGGATCTTCCAAGAGATAAAATTGCACAACTTGCACCATTTTTGTTGAGCAATCATGTGATTGGCTTGATCACAAAAGCGCGGGATTTGCGCGAGTGAGTGAGGCGGTGTGCACGATTCGTTTTGATAACGTGACGCTGCAACGGGGTGAGCGGTCTGTGTTCGAAGGCTTATCTTTGACGCTGAAGGAGCGCCGCGTTGGGCTAGTTGGTGATAATGGTTCTGGCAAAAGCTCACTTTTGCGTTTGATCAACGGGTTACTTGTTCCGGATGCTGGTAGCGTGATTGTGGAAGGCCTTGATACAAAAGCGCATCGGAAAGATATGCCCGCACATGTTGGCTTTGTATTTCAAAATCCTGATCATCAAATTCTGTTTCCCACGGTCGAAGAGGAGCTGGCCTTTGCCTTGCTTGAACAAGGTATGAGCACAGATGATGCCAAGCGCTGTGTTCAACAAACGCTGCAAGAGAATGGATGTCATGATTGGGCAATGCGTTCAGTTCATGAATTATCTGAGGGGCAAAAGCAGCGCGTGTGTTTGATGGCTGTTCTCATCAGCACACCTCGCATTTTGTTGCTTGATGAACCTTTTTCGAGTCTTGATTTGAAGACGTGTCATGCACAGGCGAAGCGCTTAAAAGATCTGCCGCAGACCATGATCATGGCCAGCCATCATCTTGAATTTTTGAGCGATTTTGAACGCATCCTCTGGCTTGATCAGGGTAAAATCAAAGAAGATGGTGCACCTGATGAGGTGTTGAAAGCTTATAGAAAAGCCTGTGAAGGGTGCGCTGATGCTCACCTCTGAAACGTTGCATAAACATACTTATCTGCATCGTATTCCCGCTGGTTTTAAGCTTCTTGCGCTTGCGTTGGGAAGTGTGGTGCTCATGTATTTGCCGCTTACAGCTTTGATGGCAGCGTGCGCTATTCTCATCATAATCGCTTTGAGTTTGGGTCAAAATGCCTTGCTCAAACTCTTGCGATTTCTTAGAGCATTCTGGCTGATTTTCGCCCTTATTTTGGCTTTGCAAATCGTTGTCGGTGCATGGTTTGAAGGTCTTGTGACGATTGTGCGCTTGCTCACCATGCTAGCGCTTGCGCACCTTGTGACGCTAACAACGCCAATGCAAGCGATGATGGGCGCACTCATGCCACTTTTTCAGCCGTTAGAGCGTTTTGGTTTCCGCTCCAAAAGGCTTGCGATCATGGTGACATTGACGATCCGTTTTATTCCTTTATTGGTTGAATTGTGGACAATACGCAGTGAGGCGTGGCGGGCGCGTTCTACACGGCGCGTACCGCTCAGACTTGTGGCGCTTCTTGTCAGTGATGCGCTGCGCTTGGGAGATCATATTGCCGAAGCTTTAGAGGCGCGCGGTTTTGAAGCCCATAACAGGATAAAATGAGATGCGTATTTTAATCACCAATGATGACGGTATTCATGCCGTTGGCCTTAAAGTGCTCGAAGATATTGCGCTCCAGCTCTCTGACGATGTGTTTGTGATTGCGCCGGAAACGGATCAAAGCGGTGTGTCCCATTCTCTCACACTCAATGACCCTTTGCGCTTGAGACACATTTCACCGCGACATTTTGCTGTGAAGGGTACACCCACCGATTGCGTTGTGATGGCGGTGCGACATGTGATGAAGGATCATTTGCCTGATCTGATTTTATCGGGTGTCAATCGCGGCCAAAATGCCGCTGAAGATGTTACGTATTCCGGTACGATAGCCGCCGCGATGGAAGCAACGATTTTAGGCATTCCCGCAATTGCGCTCTCACAAGCCTATGGTCATGGTGCACGTGACGCAGTTCCATGGGAATGCGCAGCGCATCATGGTGTGAATGTCATTAAACAAGTGCTTGAAGCGGGCATTGATAAAGGCACGCTTGTGAATATCAATTTCCCCGCTTGTCATCCCCGAGAAGTAAAGGGTGTTGCGGTGTGTTCACAAGGCCGGCGTGATCAAGAATGGTATCGGCTTGATGAGCGACGCGATGGACGCGACAATCCGTATTTTTGGGTTGCATTTACGCGTGATCCGTTCACACTTCATGCTGGGACGGATCTGGCAGCGCTTGCTGATCAACGCATTGCTATAACGCCCTTACGCCTTGATTTGACTGATAACCCAACACTGACCCGTTATGCCGCCTTCTTTGATCATTCGCTTGATAACAGGATGTCTTCGTGAAGCTTCTGGCCGCTGATCTTGATGCGCATCAGCCCCTTATATTGGAGGATGATTTTGACGCGCCGTCACGCGAGGATGAGCAAACTGTCGCATTTTTATTGAGTTTGCGCGGTAAGGGCATTCGCGACAAAGAATTATTGCGTGCATTTGAAACCGTTCCCCGCAACTTATTTGTTGAGTCACGCTATGGCGATCTGGCGCGTAGTAATATTGCTTTGCCGATTCCGTGTGGCCAAACAACGCTTGCACCCACTGTTGTGGCGCGTTTAATCAGCGCCCTCAATGTTAAGCGCCATCATATTGTACTCGAAATTGGAACAGGCTCAGGATATGTGACGGCACTGCTTGCACGCTTATCACAAATGGTGATCAGTTTTGAGCGCTTTCACACGCTGGCACTGGGGGCAGCGCAACGTTTGCCGCAACTGGGTATCAGCAACGTTGAGCTTTATCACGCCGATGGATTAGAAGCGGGTCACGATATTGAAGCGGTGGATCGTATTATTCTCATGGGATCAGTAGATGATCTACCAGAAAATCTGCTTTTAGCACTCAAACCTGAGGGACGGCTTGTCGCTGTGGTTGAACAGGAGGGGGAAAGACGTTTGTCCATCGTCACCCGTCATGAAAGCGGTGAATTTAGCTTGCAACAAGACGAAACAATCAATCTGTCACGATTGATTAATGGTGTCGCACTGGCACTTTAATGTAATTATGCGTGTCCTGCGAACGATGAAAGCATTGCGGGGTCGATGCCAAGCTTGCGCAAAGCGCGCTCATATTTGGTTTCAAGTGCCATATCAAAGACGAGTTGTGGATCGCCTTCGCATGTTAGCCAGCCATTGTGAAGAATCTCTTCTTCGAGTTGACCAGCGCCCCAGCCTGTATAACCTAAAGCAAACAATGCTTTATGTGGGCCTTGCCCATCAGCAATAGCCCTAAGAATATCGAGCGTTACGCTCATGCATACACCATCTGCGATCGCTAACGTTGTGCCGTCCGTTTGATAATCGGGGGTATGAAGAACAAAGCCACGACCGCTCTCAACAGGCCCCCCTTTAAGAACGTGAATATCCTCGGCGCGGGAGGGAAGCCTAATAGCTTCCCGTTCATTGATGACATCAAGCTGCACGAGAAGCTGCGCAAAACGCGCTTCAGGCTCTGGCTTGTTAATGACAATGCCCATCGCACCATCATTTGAATGTGCACAGACATAAATCAAGGAGCGCTGAAAGCGGTCATCGCTCATCCCAGGCATGGCAATCAGAAATTGACCATCCAGATAAGGTGTTTTTTTCAACAGCGGTTGTTTAAATTCGATGCCCATTATCCCAATCGTACACGCAAAAAACGTTTTCGCCAAGTAAGGTAAACTTACGTCAGCTCAGTGAATGATGCTTTATACATGGGGAGAATGTGTTGCGTTTCAAGTTTGGTGTTACGCAACCATCAGGATTGGCTCTTTGCGTCCATCAGGCAAAGTGCGTTGAGGCAGGTGTGACAGATCAAACTGGAACACATCATCATCGTCCGCACTTGCAACAAAGCGTTTTTGTGGTGACATAATTTGATCCAGAACAGCATCATCCTCTTCATCAAGGAGTGTTTCAAGCGCCGCTTCATCACTCATGCGCTCAGTCATGATGCGCGCTTCTTCGCGTGCAGCCTCTGCTTCAAAACGTCTTAAGGTCGCCATGAGCTTACCGATATCTTGTAAAGGCAAATCTTCACACGCTTCCATCACACATGAGACGAGCTCGCGGGATAACGTAGGCTCGCCGCTGTGATGTTTATTCCATCCCATGGCATGAAGTGTGGCAACGCCTGCATGAAAAGCGGGTGCAAGATTGCCTGGTAATCCGCTTTTACGATAAAGTGCAGAAAAACCTGCGCCTCCACGATCTGTCATCAAACCAATGACGCGACTCAAAGGAAGGTTTGTTAAATCAGCAAATGCAGCACAAACGAAATCCAAACTTTTTGAAAGCAAAGCACGTAAAATGAGAGCAGGTGTTAACTGGTGGCTTTCACGTAAATAAGCGATGAGCTCTTCGAGCTCATCGGCTTGTTGTAGGGAAAGCGAGAGTGTCACTTTCTCGCGCGTTTCACGCGTCACACGCTCGCCCCGCTCTTTATTGAGCCAGCCACAAGCAAGGGTGAAATTGGCAAGCGAGTCAGAGAGCGATTTTGCAATCGCCTGACGTGCCGCAATGGGTAAATCTGCGCGTTCTTCAAGAGCCCCGCGAAGCTGCGCTTGATCACCGAAACGTTCGATCATACGCATAAAAGCATAGTCTGAAATATGAGCACTTTTGTTATCGGCAAGTGCAATCACAGCATCAAGGCATCCAGCATCAGCAAGTGTTGTCGCCACTTGGCCAGATAAACCCGGTCTTATACCAACAGCGGTTTGAGCAAGATTATCACCAACAGCAATGGCATCAATGAGATCGGCATCAGTGAGAACAGGGGAGCGCGCTAGAACCAGTGATGCAATATCGCTTTGATCATTAGCGAGTGTCACGGCGATATGGCGCGGTGTATCCATGGCGCTGCCAAGTGAATCGGCAAGCGCTTTACGCACGAGGGGGGAGGGGTCATCAAGAATGGATGTTAGAGCTGCGAGCGCTTCCTTGCGTTCCTGAGGCTCCATATGACCATACAAAAATGCTCTTGCAAGCGTACTCACTCCGTCCGCTCGCTCTGCGGCACTCACCATTTTAGACCATAACAAAAAACGACGCACTATCATGACGGACGCCACACCATAAACTGAGACAGATCGAGCGGCTTACGAACCTTCATTCGTGAGCGCTGACCAACAACGGACGCTTCTGGCTCATTCTGACCAGTACGAGATTTTAAAGATGGGATGCTCTCATCACGTATCGGCGGAAGAGGCGCTTCAATACGCTGCTCGTGCAGTGATTTTGGTGGAATATAAGCGTGTACTGCTTCATGAACCTTCGATGTTTGCACGATAGACGCTGCACTGTCATCACCACGTGGGAAATAAGGATTAGCCTCTAAACTTGCAGTCTGAATACCTTTTGCGCGTTGCCCAGACCACAATTTAGCGACTGCTTCTGACACAGGGCCACGTCGCCCCTCCGTCCGAAAGAGACTAAACATCGCAGGTTCATTCGGATTATCGCGTACCGTGGGTGTGCGGGAAATGGCCGTATCCTGCTCCGCTTGGGGAAGCATATTTTGGCCGCGCGGCGTTGTTAAAACGGCATAAACCTCTGAAACAGCGCGTGCACGACCTGATTTATCATAAAAAATCGAGCGATTTGATGATGCCGCATCTGGGAAGACACTCGCAGCACTTTGGGTTGGATTATTTTGTGTGGCCTGAATAAGCTCAGAAGCGCCTTTTGCACCCAAAAAATGCGCTGCATAAAGCTCGCCATCGGTGGGTTTGCGGCCTAAAACAGATGCGAGATGCTCACCGTTTTTCTGCGTATACTCTCCCGCCATAACACTCGACAGTTCAGGATCCGTGCGAAGATCAAGAATTTTCTGTTTCATTGCAGGATCATCAACGCTTAAGCGACCATCGGAGCGTTGAGAAATTGCTTTTGCGTAATCACCAAGGCCGTGCTTGTCACCCTGACTGCGCACCATAGAAAACCACGTCTGCTCAATAAATTGAAATAATCCCTTAGCCGATGAGGAAGGGGCTTTTGCTTGGGGATTAAGTGCAGACTCACGCTCAGCCGTTTTGAGTAGATAATCAAATTTAACACCGGTTTTAGCAGCGCCAGAGCGCACAGCTTGCTTCACCGGCGTAAGGGGCGCAGGTGTTTCAGAGCTTGCCGTGGGTGTTGTAAACCAGAACATAACAGCACTTTGCAGAAGATGCGTGCTCTAAAATCAGCACACGTATCATAAGAATCTTATCCGCAAGTGTGCGCTGTTATGGTAAAGGAAGCGCTAAGAGCGATTTTACATGTGCGTATTATAATGGAACGTGTTTCGCTTATCATGTCTAAACAACCCTTCCAATGCACCATCAATTTCATCAAAATGCGATATAATGGCATCAGGATTAAGTTCGTGAACAGGGATAGGCGTGTAACCGAAGGGTACAGCGATGACGGGTATATTGGCGGCTTTTGCGGTTTTGATATCCGTTTCCGAATCACCAACTAGAACCGCGTAACGATGATTTCCCCCTGCAAGTATGATTGTACGCGTGAGGTGATCAGGGTGTGGTTTATTCACTTCAAATGTATCTCCCCCACAAATTGCAGCGAAAAAATCCACAATCCCCATCTTTTCAAGAAAAAGCCGCGCTTGAGTTTCTCCTTTATTTGTGCAGACGGCGAGACTATATCCTGCCTCTTTCAAGCGATTAAGCGCGGCAAGAACCCCGCCAAACAAAAAGCTTTCATCGGCTAGTCTGGTTTCATAAATACTAATAAACTCATGAAACAACTCTTCGCATCGGGCATCATTAAGGTCTTGATGATGATAAGAAAATCCGCGCTTAAGCAGTTTGCGCGCGCCCATGCCAACAAGCTCACGTGCGGCTTGAATGGGCACGGGGGGGAGACCATCACGTGCCAGCAAAACGTTTAGCGTGCCGATAATATCAGGCGCAGTATCGGCTAGCGTTCCATCAAGATCGAACACCACCGTGAGGCGAGGCGAGGTAGGAAGAGGTGACAAGGCATCTTAACTTTCTGTTAGGCTCAATAAAGTCTTCCACGACTGAATCGCGTAGATATGTAAATAGCCGCTTGATGGAGAAAGGCAAATGGGTCTAACACAGGCACATGTAAAATAAATTCGTAAACCTGAACAAGGAATATCGTAATGGCACGCAAGAAAATTGCTCTCATTGGCGCTGGACAAATTGGCGGAACGCTCGCTCACCTCGCGGGTCTTAAAGAACTGGGCGACATTATCCTGTTTGATATTGCTGAAGGTGTGCCACAAGGTAAGAGTCTTGATATGGCAGAAGCAGCACCTGTCGATGGCTATAACGCAGGTTATAAAGGTGCAAATTCTTATGAAGATATTGCTGGTGCGGATGTTGTGATTGTCACAGCCGGTGTACCGCGCAAGCCAGGTATGAGTCGCGATGATCTTGTCGGTATTAATCTCAAAGTCATGGAGTCAGTGGGCGAGGGCATCAAGACATATGCTCCCAAAGCCTTTGTGATCTGTATCACCAATCCGCTTGATGCGATGGTATGGGCGCTTCAGAAATTCTCAGGTGTTAAGCCCAACAAAATCGTTGGTATGGCGGGCGTGCTTGATTCAGCGCGGTTTCGTTATTTCCTCGCAGAAGAATTTGGTGTATCCGTGCAGGATGTGAGCGCTTTTGTGCTTGGTGGTCACGGCGATGATATGGTTCCGCTTGTACGTTATTCTACCGTTGCAGGCATTCCACTGCCCGATCTCATCAAAATGAAATGGACAACGCAAGAGCGCATTGACGCGATTGTTGAGCGTACCCGCAAAGGCGGTGGCGAAATCGTCGCGTTGCTTAAAACAGGATCAGCTTTTTACGCGCCTGCGGCATCTGCAATTGCAATGGCAGAGAGCTATCTCAAAGATCAAAAGCGCGTATTGCCATGTGCGGCTTACCTTAAAGGGGAATATGGTGCGGAAGCGCGGGGGCTTTTCATCGGCGTTCCGATTGTGATAGGGGAAAAAGGTGTGGAAAAAGTCATCAAAATTCGCCTCAAAGCGGATGAACAGGCGATGATGACAAAATCTGTCGCGGCGGTTAAAGGACTGGTGGAAGCGTGCCAGAACATCAATCCAGCGTTGAAGGGGTAATGACAGCGCAAACAGCACAACCGTCATGCCCGTGCTTGACACGGGCATCCACGACTTAAACCACTTTTAAGGCGTGGATGGCCAGAACAAGTCGCTTACGCGGTCTTACAGTTCTGGCCATGACGGGCTACAAATCTAATCCAGCAAACATGCTAAAGGACATCTTATGAACATCCATGAATATCAGGCCAAAGCCGTACTTAAATCGTTTGGATTGCCCGTGTCGAATGGCGTTGCCATTTTCAAAGCTGAGGAAGCAGAAGCAGCGGCCAAGCAGCTCGGCGGGCCTTTGTGGGTTGTGAAAAGCCAAATTCATGCGGGTGGTCGCGGTAAAGGTAAATTCAAGGAAGCGGCAGCTGGTGAAAAAGGCGGCGTGCGCCTCGCCAAATCTGTTGATGAGGTTAAGCAATTTGCTCAGCAAATGCTTGGCAATACGCTTGTGACAATTCAAACTGGCGCGGCTGGCAAGCAGGTTAATCGTCTTTATATCGAAGATGGTTCTGATATTGAAAAAGAATTTTATCTCTCGCTTCTCGTGGATCGTGCAACAGGGCGTGTGTCATTCGTGGTCTCCACCGAAGGAGGGATGGATATTGAAGAAGTTGCGCACAACACACCTGAAAAGATCATCACGTTTAGCGTTGATCCTGCAACGGGTGTAATGCCTCATCATGGCCGCAAGGTTGCTGGTGCTCTGGGTTTAAGCGGCTCTCTCGCTAAAGAAGCAGAAGACCTCACCAATAAACTTTTCACAGCATTTGTCGCCAAAGATATGGAGATGCTTGAGATTAACCCCCTCATCATCACTAAGGAAGGGCATTTAAAGTGCTTGGACGCAAAAATGTCTTTTGATTCCAATTCGCTCTATCGTCATCCTGATATGGTGGCTTTGCGTGATTTGACGGAAGAAGATGAAAAAGAAATTGAAGCGTCTAAATATGACCTTTCTTACATTGCGCTTGATGGCACAATTGGCTGCATGGTCAACGGCGCGGGACTGGCGATGGCGACGCTTGATATTATCAAGCTTTATGGGCAAGAGCCAGCCAACTTCCTTGATGTGGGTGGCGGGGCATCTGAAGAAAAAGTGACAGCTGCCTTTAAAATCATCACTGCTGATCCGAATGTGAAAGGCATTCTCGTCAACATTTTCGGCGGTATCATGAAATGTGATGTCATTGCCAATGGTGTGTTGGCTGCTGTGAAATCGGTGGGTCTACAAGTGCCTCTCGTTGTGCGCTTGGAGGGCACGAACGTTGATCTGGGCAAAAAAATCATCAACGAATCGGGTCTCAACGTCATCTCCGCCGATGATCTGGATGACGCTGCGCAGAAGATTGTGAATGCGGTTAAGAAAGCGGCGTAAAATGATTAATTTCATTCATCAATATTCTCTAAGTATATCAGTTCTCTTCCTTTTTCTTTTTGTGTTCTTATTTCTGATTATCTCAAAGAAAAGCAAGAAAGCATTTACATTAGTTGAAGAAGAGCTTGTTTTATTTAAGAAAATTTATGAATCTAATGAGAGGTCGATTAATATTCAATCGAATATCGTTGATGATAATAAGAAAATTATTCAACATCTTGAAGAAATTACAGGTTTAATGAAGAACAAGTAAAATTTATTAAAAGAATTATTGTATTTTGTGATTTGTCAATGATTACCATAAGTAAGATAAGATCAAAAATTAATACAAATAAAAAGTTTAAAACAGATGACGCAAATCACGCTCGACCTTGACGACACTACGCTTAGTCGTTTGCAAATAGCGGCAATGGCGCAGAATAAACCTGTGCCTAAGCTTGTTGAAGAGTTGTTGCGTCGGGATGCTGAAATGATTGCTGAGGGAGAATCCAGCGTTCATCAAAAAATGATGCGTATTTTGGAAGAGCGTTCGGCCTATTATAAAGATAAGGGCTTCTCACGTGAAGAAACCTATGATCGGGACTATAGCCGTGCGCAACTTTATGCTGAAAACAGGCAACGGCTTCTTAAACGCATAGATGAAACGCAAGGCGATATGGGCAAGCAAAAATGGAACAGGAGCAGTCTTTATGAAAGCTGACTGCTTTATTGATTCCAATATTTTGTTTTATGCTGCAATGGGACGTTATTCAGAGCCAGTTAAATATCACATATCCCGTGATGTTATGGCGAATAATCATTTTGGGGTCTCAGGTCAGGTGCTTGCAGAATTTTTTGTCAACGTGACCCGCAAAAGTGATAAGCCTCTCACAGTTGATGAGGCTTTGGGGTGGCTTGAAGATTTAAAGGATAGACCTTGCACCGCGATTGACAACGAGCTTGTCATGCAAGCGGTCAATCTCTCACGCCGTTATATGATTTCTTATTGGGATGCGGCATTAATTGCGGCGGCTCGTAGGATGGGAGCATCCATCTTATACACCGAAGACTTGAATCATGGGCAAACGTATGGCTCAGTTCGAGTTGTCAATCCATTTTATAGCAACTAGGTTATAACTAATTTTTACAAGGAAACACACTATGTCCATTCTGATTGATAAAAATACCAAAGTGATTTGCCAAGGCTTTACGGGTAAAAATGGCACGTTCCATTCGGAGCAGGCGATTGCGTATGGCACGAAAATGGTGGGTGGGGTTTCTCCCGGCAAGGGCGGATCAGTGCATCTGGGTTTACCCGTGTTTGATAGCGTGCAGGATGCACGCAATAAAACGGGTGCGGATGCTTCTGTGATTTATGTACCGCCTCCAGGTGCGGCTGATGCGATTTGTGAAGCGATTGATGCGGAAATTCCGCTCATCGTCTGCATTACGGAAGGCATTCCCGTGCTGGATATGGTGCGTGTCAAACGCTCGCTTGAAGGTTCAAAGTCACGGTTGATTGGCCCTAACTGTCCAGGTGTTGTGACACCCAATGAATGCAAAATTGGCATTATGCCTGGCAATATCTTTAAAGCGGGTAATGTCGGGATTGTCTCGCGCTCAGGCACGTTGACCTATGAAGCTGTGTTCCAAACCACATGTGAAGGTTTGGGGCAAACAACGGCTGTGGGCATCGGCGGTGATCCCGTAAAAGGCACTGAGTTCATTGAAATGCTTGATCTCTTCTTGTCTGATCCAAAAACCGAATCGATCATTATGATCGGTGAAATTGGTGGTGATGCGGAAGAGCGCGCGGCTGATTTCATTGCGCGTGAAGCCCGTAAGGGACGCAAAAAGCCGATGGTTGGCTTTATTGCAGGTCGTACAGCGCCTCCCGGACGCCGTATGGGTCACGCTGGCGCAATCATCTCTGGCGGCAAAGGCGGTGCGGAAGACAAAATCGCGGCCATGGAAGCAGCGGGTATTCGCGTTTCTCCCTCTCCTGCTCGCCTTGGCAAAACCCTTGTCGATGTGTTGAAGGGCGTGAAAGCGGCTTAATCTCAAGTCAAAGGGACTGATATGGGGTTGGTGTACGCAAATATCACACGGAGCAATCCACGCGATGAGAGCTTGATGCCACTGGAGTATGTTGAGTAAAAGTGTGCAGCGGTTTTGTGTAACAACATGCGACAAGACAAAAGGTTAGAGCACGTTAAAGAAAACGTGCTCTAGAGGTAAAGGCTCTTGTCGATAGTGGTTCGGTACATTTGCGCATTCCACACCATGTCGCTATTCAGCTCAAACGAGACACGCTTGCAACGTGAGAAGTTACTCACGCAGACGGTTATAAATCTGTTGTGCCTTGTGTGGGCTCTTTAAAAATCGCCTTCGCCAATAGACAATGTTATGTCGGTGCGATGGTGATGGGCGATGAAGCACTGCTTGGAGCCATTCCGATGGAGGATATGGATGCGGTTATCCATCCCTCAACGCAATCACTCACAGTAAATCCAGCTAATCCTAATTTGCAGTATCCTATGCTATAGGATTTCAGGCAGGGGATGTCAGATTATAAAACCTTATAAGACGTTTGAACGTCCCTTCGATCCGTTGCCAAACGATGTAAATAGCGCTAAATCAGCCACGAACCTGTTTCTTCTAACATGAGATGTCCCCATGACACAGCCTCAGCGCACACAAGCGATTAATGATCAAATGATGCAGACATCATTCCTTTATGGGGGTAATGCCGCTTATCTTGAAGAGCTTTATGCCAAGTTTCAAAGTGATCCGAATTCTGTCGATCCTGAATGGCGCGCGTTTTTTGCAGCTTTGGGGGATGATCCAGCCAGCATTGCTAAAAATGCGCAGGGCGCATCATGGGAAAAGGCGCATTGGCCTGTGCCTTTAGGAGGCGAACTTGTTGCTGCCCTTGATGGCAACTGGACGCTCATCGAAAAAGTTGTTGGTGATAAGCTTAAAGGCAAAGCACAAAAAGCAGGGGCTGAGGTCTCTCCTCAAGATTTGCAACAAGCAACCCGTGACAGTGTGCGTGCGTTGATGTTGGTGCGTGCCTATCGGATGCGCGGCCATCTTCATGCAACGCTTGATCCTCTTGGTATTGAAGGACTGAAAAACCACGAAGAATTGCAGCCCGCCCATTATGGTTTTGGTGAGGCGGATCTTGACCGCAAGATTTTCCTTGATGGTGTTTTAGGCCTTGAATACGCATCTATTCGTGAAGTCGTGGCGATTGTTCAACGCACCTATTGCCAGACGCTTGGCATTGAATTTATGCACATCACTGATCCTGAGCAAAAGTCATGGCTTCAGGAGCGGATGGAAGGAGCTGACAAAGAGATCGCCTTCACCCGCGAGGGCAAGCGCGCGATTCTCAATAAAATGGTTGAAGCTGAAGGCTTCGAGAAATTTATTGATGTAAAATACACAGGTACGAAACGCTTTGGCCTTGATGGTGGGGAATCAATGATTCCCGCTCTTGAGCAGATTATCAAACGCGGTGGCGCTCTGGGAATTACCGATATTGTGCTGGGCATGGCACATCGTGGGCGCTTGAACGTGCTTGCGCAAGTGATGGGCAAACCCCATCGCGCAATTTTCCACGAATTTAAAGGCGGCTCTTATGCTCCTGATGATGTGGAAGGCTCCGGCGATGTGAAATATCACCTTGGCGCATCCAGTGATCGCCAGTTTGATGATAACACCGTGCATTTGTCCTTGACGGCGAACCCCTCGCACCTTGAGATTGTAAACCCTGTTGTGCTCGGAAAAGTGCGTGCAAAACAAGATCAAAAAGGTGATTTTGTTGAGCGAACCACCGTATTGCCGCTCCTCATTCATGGCGATGCAGCGTTTGCAGGGCAAGGCGTTGTGGCGGAGTGTTTTGGTTTATCAGGACTAAAAGGGCATCGCACAGGCGGCTCGATCCATTTCATCATCAATAACCAAATCGGCTTTACGACATACCCGCGTTATTCGCGTTCATCACCTTATCCGTCTGATGTGGCGAAAATGATTGAAGCGCCGATTTTCCATGTGAATGGTGATGATCCTGAAGCAGTGGTGTTTGCTGCGAAAATCGCCATTGAATTCCGCCAGCGCTTTCACAAGCCTGTCGTGATTGATATGTTCTGTTATCGCCGTTTTGGACACAATGAGGGCGATGAACCAGCGTTTACGCAGCCTTTGATGTATAAAAAAATTCGCTCTCATGCCTCCACACTCGAGCTTTATAGCCAAAAGCTTGTTTCTGAGGGCGTGGTTACGCAAGGCGAAGTTGATAAAATGAAAGCGGATTGGCGTGCGCGTTTAGAGGCGGAATATGAGGCAGGGCAAGCTTATAAACCCAATAAAGCCGATTGGCTTGATGGGCGCTGGTCTGGGCTTCAAGCGGTGAAATCCACCGAAGAAGATGCGCGCCGTGGACAAACAGGCGTTGATATAGAGACACTCAAGCGCATTGGCATGAAGCTTTCAACTGTGCGTGAGGGCTTTAACGTCCATAAAACCATTCAGCGTTTCATGGATAATCGCCGCAAGATGATTGACACGGGCGAGGGCATTGACTGGGCAACCGCTGAAGCGCTGGCTTTTGGCTCGCTCGTCGATGAAGGCCATAAAGTGCGCTTGTCAGGGCAGGATTGCGAACGCGGCACGTTCTCGCAACGTCATTCTGTGTTGATTGATCAGGAGACCGAAGCGCGGTTTACGCCTCTCAATAACATCCGTGAAGGACAAGCCAAATACGAAGTCATCAACTCCATGCTCTCAGAAGAAGCGGTGCTTGGTTTTGAGTATGGCTACTCGATGGCCGAACCCAATGCGCTCACGTTGTGGGAAGCGCAATTTGGCGATTTTGCCAATGGCGCACAGGTGTTGTTCGATCAGTTTATTGCTTCTGGTGAGCGTAAATGGCTGCGCATGTCGGGTCTTGTGTGCTTGCTTCCGCATGGTTATGAGGGGCAGGGGCCAGAGCACTCATCGGCGCGTTTGGAGCGGTTTTTGCAGCTTTGCGCAGAAGACAATATGCAGGTCGCCAATTGCACGACACCTGCGAACTATTTTCACATCCTGCGCCGTCAGCTCAAGCGCGATTTCCGTAAGCCTTTGATTTTGATGACACCAAAGTCGCTTCTGCGTCATAAGCGTGCGGTATCAACGCTTGATGATATGTCGCTTTCATCCACTTTCCACCGTGTGTTGTGGGATGATGCGCAAAGCAAACCTGCTGAAAGCGCGATTAAACTCGTGGATGATGCGAAAATCCGCCGCGTCGTGGTGTGTTCGGGCAAAGTGTATTATGATCTTTTTGATGAGCGCGAAAAGCGTGGGTTGAACGATGTATACTTGCTCCGCCTTGAGCAGATTTATCCGTTCCCGCTTAAAGCGTTGATTGATGAACTGTCGCGTTTCACAAGTGCAGATGTTGTGTGGTGTCAGGAAGAACCCAAAAATGCGGGATCATGGACATTTGTTGATCCGTATCTCGAATACGTGCTTGAACACACGCCTCTCACAACAAAACGCGCTAAATACGCAGGTCGTCCAGCAGCAGCGGCAACGGCAACGGGTTTGATGTCACGCCATCTGGAGCAACTGCGCATCCTGCTCGATGAGGCTTTGGGGTAAGTTTTGCGGGTAGTTCTTGAGCGCCTGAACCTCAACCGTCATTGCGAGGAGAGCAACGACGAAGCAATCCAGAACCACTTTTCAAAAGGCTGGATTGCTTCGCATGCGCTCGCAATGACGGTATATGCTTCGTGCGATTAAACCCCACCCGTCATGGCAGGATTTATTCCTGCCATCCATGCCTTTAGAACCACTACGCTTTTAAAATGTCGCTAAAGCGTGGATGGCAAGCACAAGGCTTGCCATGACGGGTTGTGTGTCTAGCGCCTGAACCTCGAACGTCATTGCGAGGAGTGTAACGACGACGCAATCCAGAACTATACCCCTCGTGAGTGAAGAGTTGGCGTTATCTTTTTATTAAGGTTGTTTTGATTCCAATTTGGTATGGGTACGCTTTTAGAACCAGACCAACGTCAGGAGCTTTTGAAACGCCACCGCACCGA